>JAILRU010000072.1 GCA_024697945.1 Bacteroidaceae bacterium | reverse complement strand
GGGTGTGTCATAATTAACAACAACGGATTACACTGATTCAACGGATTATCTTAAATGCTGATTATCAGCGTGGCTTAAATCCGTCAAATCCGTGTAATCCGTTGTTTATATTATATTAATTGTATTTTGACACACCCTCATGCGCACATGCACAAAGATAGGTTTTAGGGCGCGAGCATAGTCTGGGATGAAGCTGTGATGATTTTGTTACTCTCTTTCTCTAATGATGCAATCTTTGGTTTATTTTGCAGTTTTAGCCTCATTTTGAATTTATATATTTTGAATTTTGAATTAACCTTCGTATCTTTGTACCGGATTTGAGGCCAGAGGGTCTCTCTTCCAAAACATATTGCTCAATCTCTCTGCTGAATTGGAACCTCGAAAGAGAATATAGAGCAAACCTGATAATCGTTGAAGCTGTGCTTATAAGCGCAGTCTTCACCATAGATTATCAGAGGCAGTTCCAAGCCTAGCAGAGAGTATGGATGGGGTCTGCGCTTTTCTTATGGCGATAAGTTAGTGCTACCTTGCTGAACGGAAATATACAACATAGTACTAACATAAATACATTCATATATGAAAAAGATTTTCTCCCTAATATTATTGACCTTGCTGCCAATACTGGCAAATGCAGATGCCGTAGAGATTGATGGTATCTATTACAACCTAATACCAAAAGGAAAGATAGCCGAAGTGACCAGCAATCCGAACAAATACACAGGAGCAGTCAATATTCCTGCGACATTTAACTACGAAGGAACAGAATTCAGTGTGACAAGCATCGGCAACTCTGCTTTTTATGAATGTACTGCCCTAACCTCCGTCACCATTCCTGAAAGTGTGTCCAGCATTGGCGAGTGGACCTTCTCTGATTGTGAGGGTCTGACCTCTATCACCATCCCCAATCGTGTAACAAGTATCAGCGATTATACCTTCTCTGGTTGCAGAGGCTTGACCTATGTTACTATCCCCAATAGTGTGACCAGCATTGGAAGCGCTGCCTTCCGCAATTGCAGAAGTCTAACATTTGTCAACATCCCAAATAGTGTGACTAACATTGGCCAATTTGCTTTCTCTGGTTGCAGCGGTCTGACCTCCATCACCATTCCCAATAGTGTGACCAGCATCAGTGCTTATACCTTCTCTAACTGCGAAAGCCTGACATCCGTCATCATTCCAAACAATGTGACCAGCATCGGTGAAGGTGCTTTCCAGAGTTGCAGTGGTCTGACCTCCATCACAATACCCGACGGCGTGACCAGCATTGGCCATAGTTCATTCTCTCATTGCAGCGGTCTAACCTCAATCACTATACCCAATAGCGTAACCAACATCGAACAATCGTCATTCTCTGATTGTAGCAATTTAACCTCCGTCATTATTGGTAATAATGTGACAAGTATTGGAAGTTATGTTTTCCGAGGCTGCAGCAGTTTGACCTCAGTCACCATCCCTAATAGTGTGAAAAGCATCGGGATCTATGCTTTCTCCGGCTGTACCAGCCTAAACTCTGTTTTCATAGGCAACAGTGTGACGAGCATCAGCAACAATACCTTCTCTAATTGCAGTGGTTTAACCTCTGTAACCATCCCCAACAGTGTGACCAGCATTGGTTATGGTGCTTACTCGGGTTGCAGTGGTCTGACATCCATCACCATTGGCAATGGTGTGAAGAGCATTGGTGGCTATGCCTTCGCTAATTGCCCAGAGTTAATTGATGTCTATTGCTATGTAGAAGAAGTCCCCAATACAGATGGCAATGCATTTGAAGGCTCATACATCGAATATGCCACACTCCATGCTCCAGAATCTGCAATTGAACAATATAGAACTACAGAACCTTGGAGTAGCTTTGGTAGTATTGTTCCAATAGCACCTGAAAGTCCTAATATCATCTTTGCCGATGCCTTGGTTAAAGAGATTTGTGTTGCTAACTGGGATACGAATGGTGATGGAGAATTGAGTGAAGAGGAGGCCGCTGCGGTGACAGACTTGGGAACAGTCTTCAAGGGTAATACATCAATCACTTCGTTCAATGAGTTGCAATACTTTACAGGATTGACCAGCATCGGTGGATGGGCCTTCTATTATTGCAGCGGCTTGACCTCCATCACTATCCCCAATAACGTGACCGACATCGGCTGGAATGTCTTCGGGTATTGCAGTAGCCTGATATCAATCAAAGTAGAAGAAGGTAATACAACCTACGATTCTCGCGACGGCTGCAACGCAATTATAGAAACAGTAACAAACACTCTGATTACAGGTTGTCAGAACACTGTCATCCCCAATAGCGTAACCAGCATCGGAATCTATGCCTTCTGGGGCTGTTCCAGTCTGACCTCCATAAACATCCCCAATAGTGTGACCAGCATTGGCGAAGGAGCTTTCTCTGGTTGCAGCAAACTGACCTCCATCACCATCCCTGAGAGTGTGACTAGCATCGGCTCCCAGGCCTTCGATAATTGCAAGTTACGTAATGTTCTCATTAAGTGCACTACTCCACCTGAAGGTAGTCTGGGTTTCTCTAAACAGACATATGCCCATACGACGCTCTATGTTCCTGTTGGCTGTTGGGATGCCTATGCTTACGATGATGCATGGTATAAGTTCAACAACATCCGTGAGACGGCAACGACTGAGGAAGAGGTTTCCGAGCAGCAGGCTTATACGTTGATGGATGCTGAATCGTTTGCCTATTCCGTTTATGACCCTGTGAATGAATGTGTAGGAACGATTAACTCTGCTGGTGGCATCAACGAAGATAACCCCAACCATTGCTGGCAGGTAATTGAGGCAGAAGGGATGCACTATCTTTATAATATAGGTGCAAGGAAGTACGTCAGGAGAGAGGGCAGTCACTTTGCTCTGATTGACACACCAGAACCTATAGAAGTGGAGAACGGCAACAACGGTATCATTCTGGGAGCACAGGAGGCTCATCAATGGGCCCTTGTAAGCAACGAGCGCATGAGTGTGGCACAATCAGCCATTGACGAAGTAACAGGCATCAGCCCCATCCAGACCTCCACCAATGAGGAGGAACAAGTTTGCGACTTACATGGCCGTAAGCTGAACAAGCCCCAGAAGGGCATTAATATCATCAGATACTCGGACGGAACGACAAAGAAGGTGCTGATAAAGTAAAGACCTATAAAAGACAACGGCAGCGATGACTTCAAAAGGAGTTGTCGCTGCCGTTGTTTTATAGCCATTGCTTCAGAGATGCCAAGCGGGCTTTGCCCTAAATGCTATCCCTACAGTATCTGATGATACAACTCTATGATGTCTTGCTTGGTTACCGGGCGGGGATTGCCTGGTGTGCAAACATCGTTGATGGCTTGTTCTGCCAGCGCTGCGATGTCTGATTCCTTGATGCCCAAGTCGGTGAGACGCTTGTTTGTTCCTACTTTGGCACTCAGGTCCTCAATGGCTTGACATGCTGCCTCGGCAGCCTCATCAACAGTCATACCTATCTCGTAAACCCCACAAGCCTTCGCTATCTCTATATACTTCTCCTTTGCGGCAGGCATGTTGAAGCGCATAACCGTGGGCAGCAGCATTGCACAGGCCACACCATGAGGCACGTCGAACAAAGCCGAAAGCGGATGAGCCATGCCGTGGTCAACACCAAGACCGACATTAGAGAATGCCATTCCGGCTACATACTGAGCCACTGCCATGCCGTCGCGACCGACAGGATTCTTGGGGTCTTCCACTGCAATGGGCAGATTGCGATAAATCATTTCAATGGCCTTAATCTCGAACATGTCCGACAGCTCCCAGGCGCCCTTCGTGATGAGTCCCTCTATGGCATGGGTCATGGCGTCCATACCCGTAGCAGCCGTGAGCGACTTTGGCAGTGAGTACATCAACTCAGCATCCACGATGGCAACGCAGGGAATGTCGTTGGGGTCAACGCAAACCATCTTGGCTTGACGTGTCTCGTCGATGATTACGTAGTTGATGGTTGTTTCTGCTGCCGTACCGGCTGTAGTAGGCAGGGCTATGATGGGCAGCGACTTCTTTTTGGTGTCTGCCACGCCCTCCAGGGAAACTATGTCCGAGAATTCGGGGTTGTTCATCACGATGCCTATTCCCTTGGCTGTGTCCATGCTGGAACCGCCGCCAATGGCTACGATGAAGTCAGCTCCCGCCTTCTTGCAAGCCTCAATGCCATTCTTCACGTTCGTAACGGTGGGATTAGGCTTCACATCATCGAACACTTCATACTTGATGCCTGCCTGGTCCATTACATCCAGCACCATCCGCGCAACGCCAAACTGCATCAAGCCTTTGTCTGTTACCACTAACGCCTTTTTGAAGCCAAGGCGAGCTACTACTCCTGGCAACTCCTTGCGAGCCCCAGGACCGAAGTATGACACTTCGTTAAGGATAAATCGGTTAACCATAATGTTGTCGTTTTACAATATACTTTTCATGTCGCAATAATGATTTAACTTTTATGACTTTTTACCTTAAACTTTATATATTTGTACTGCAAAGTAAGTATTTTTTCATCATTTTCTTATATAAATATGTGATTTTTTTATACAACAATTTGACAATGGGCTATTCTTTTGTACCTTTGCACTATTCTTAATTCATAATTCTTAATTCTTATTTCATATTTCATAATGCCGAGAACCTTCATATCTATTTTGTCCCTACTGGCGACCCTGATTGTGGGAGCTCAGGAGAAGACGACATTTCAGACAGCAGGACCTTGGAAGCCTGTTACCGACATTCGCTCCGACCTCGTCATGGTGTATGGAGCCAACGACAACCGCCGGATGACGTTCCGCGAGCGTGTGGAATCTTGGCGCAACCGAGGCTATACCACCCACTTCATGACGGGCATAGCCTGGGGCGAATACCAGGACTATTTCACAGGCAAATGGGATGGGAAATGGCACTTGGACGAGGGACAGAAGACGGCTCAGGGCGATACCATCTGGCACGGACGGCTCATCCCCTACATCATTCCCACGAAGAACTACCTCGCCTACTTCAAGGAGCGGCACATCAAGCCGGTGATTGATGCTGGCATCGACGCCATCTTCCTGGAGGAGCCGGAGTTCTGGGCAAGGGCAGGATACAGCGAGGCCTTCAAGCGCGAATGGGAGGCGTATTACGGCTTCCCCTGGCGACCCCAGCACGAGAGTGCCGAGAATACTTACCTCTCGAATAAACTGAAGTACCATCTTTACTATCGCGCACTCGACGAAGCCTTTGCCTTCGCTAATCAATACGGACGCGAGAAAGGCATGAATGTCCGTTGCTATGTGCCCACTCATTCGCTGCTAAACTACTCCCAATGGCAGATTGTATCGCCCGAGGCTTCCCTTGCCTCCTTGGAGGGCTGCGACGGCTACATCGCCCAGGTGTGGACAGGCACTTCGCGCGAACCCAACTACTTCAACGGCAAGGCCAAGGAGCGCGTCTTCGAAACAGCTTTTCTGGAGTACGGCTGCATGGAATCGATGACGCGACCGACAGGCCGCAAGATGTTCTTCCTGACCGACCCCATAGAAGACCGCGCCAAGGACTGGGAGGACTACAAACGCAACTACCAGGCTACCTTCACGGCCCAGCTGCTCTATCCGCAGATAGCCGACTACGAAGTGATGCCTTGGCCTGACCGCATCTACGAAGGACTCTATAAAGTGAGCGCGAACAGCGACGAGAAAGCTCATATTCCGCGTTTCTACTCCACACAGATGCAGGTGATGATAAACACCCTGAACAGTATGCCGCTTTCGGAAAACCGAGTGAGCGGCTCGCAAGGTATCTCCGTCCTGATGGCCAACTCGCTGATGTTCCAGCGCTCGCCACGTCCTGTGGAGGGTTACGACGACCCACAGCTCTCGAACTTCTACGGCATGGCTCTGCCCTTGGTGAAACGCGGCATCCCTGTCAGCATCACACACTTGGAGAATGTGGGCTATACCGAAAGCTGGAAAAACCTGAAAGTGCTCATCATGACCTATTCCAACATGAAACCCCTTGACGAAGAGGCTCATACGCATTTGGCGGAATGGGTGAAACGAGGTGGTATCATCATCTATTCCGGCAGGGACGACGACCCCTTCCAGAGCGTACAGGAGTGGTGGAACCAGAATGGCCGTACATTCACGGCTCCCTCGCAGCACCTCTTCTCCCTGATGGGCATCCCTGAAAAGGCTGAGGAAGGCGAATATGAATATGGTAAGGGCAAGGTGTTTGTGTTGCGGCACGACCCCAAGGAATATGTGCTCAGCGAAGGCGGCGACAAGCAGTTCATGGAGGTTGTCGCCAAAGCATACGGTAAACTCCAGCTGAAGAACTCCTTCTACTTGGAGCGCGGGCCCTATACCCTTGTGGCTGTGCTCGACGAGGATGTAGTGACGGGCGACCCCTTCATGATAAAAGGCGACTACATCGACCTGTTCTCGCCCGAACTTACCTATTATTCCGAAACTAGCATCCTGCCTGGGAATCAGGCTTTCTTCTTCGATTTGAGGAAGATAGACAGGAAACGCCCGCAGGTGATAGCTGCAGCCTCACGCCAGTATGATGAGAAGGTAACGAAAGACGGTTACAGCTTCACATGCAAGTCGCCGCAGAATACGACCAACATCGTCTGTCTCTATCTGCCGAAGGAATATAAGTCGGCTCAGATTAACTGTACCGATGCGGCAGGAAAGACCGTCAACCACATGACGAGAACAATTACAGCTCCCGTCAACGGCATTTCCCGTCACCTCCTCTGGCTGACATTCGAGAACTCGCCAGAAGGAGTGCAGGTAAAGGTAACGTTTTAGGGGATAAAAAGTTAAAAAAATAAAAAGGTGAAAAGGTAAAAAGGTTAAAGAGTTTATTCCTCTATTTCGCTGAGTTCGAGCCAACGCATGGATTTCTCGTCGAGGAGGTCGCCCAAGACGGGCAGACGCTTGCTCTTGTCGATGATTTCCTGAGTGGTAAGGGTGCCGCTGCTGAGGGCTGACTCTATCTCCGCCTTCTCCTTCTCCAAGGCATCAATCTCTTCTCCTAAAGCTTGGAACTCCTGCTTCTCGCGGAAAGTCATCTTGCGCTTTTTCTCTCCCTGATATCTCTGAGTGGTCTGACTCATTTTTAACTTTTCACTTTTCACTTCTCTCTCCCCTCTCCTCGGTGAGGAATCGGGGTTGAGGTTTCTGTACTGCGTATAATTTCCAGGGAAGTCCTTCACAACGCCGTCACCCTTGAAAACGAAGAGGTGGTCAACGACCTTGTCCATGAAGTAGCGGTCGTGGCTGATGATGATGACACAGCCCTTGAAGTCCTTCAGGTACTGCTCCAGAATCTGGAGGGAAGTGATGTCGAGGTCGTTGGTCGGCTCGTCAAGTACCAGGAAATTAGGACTTTGCATGAGTACGGTGCAGAGGTAGAGTCGCCGCTTCTCGCCGCCAGAAAGCTTGTAGATGTAGTTCTGCTGCTGCTGGGGCGAGAACATGAAGTGCTGAAGGAACTGCATAGCCGAAAGCTTCTGTCCGCCTCCGAGATCCACATATTCTGCCGTCTTTCTGACTGCATCGATGACCTTCATCTGCTCGTCGAACTCCATCCCCTCCTGGCTGTAATAGCCGAAACGCACGGTTTCGCCAACGACAAAGCGTCCGCTGTCAGGCTTCACCAGTCCAAGCAACATCTTGACGAAGGTGCTCTTGCCTGTACCGTTGTTGCCCACGATGCCAAGTTTCTCGTAGCGCGAGAAGTTGTAGTAGAAGTCCTTGAGCAGAACAAGGTCGCCGTACGCCTTGCTCACATACTCCGCCTCGAATATCTTGCTACCGATGTAGGTGGATTTCATCTGGAGCCTCACCTGCTGTTCCTCTATACGGCGATGGGCCTGTTTCTCCAGTTCATAGAATGCTTCTTCGCGGTAGCGGGCCTTGTGACCGCGAGCCTGCGGCATACGGCGCATCCATTCGAGCTCCGTACGGTAGAGATTCGTAGCCCTTGCCACCTCAGCCCGAACCACTTCCAGGCGCTGGGCACGCTGCTCGATGTAGTAGGCATAGTTGCCGTGATAGGTGTAGATGGTCTCGTCATCCAACTCAAGGATGACGGAGCAGATACGGTCTAAGAAGTAGCGGTCGTGGGTGACCATAAGCAGCGTAACGTTTGAGCGCGAGAGGTAGTTCTCGAGCCACTCTATCATCTGGAGGTCCAGGTGGTTGGTCGGCTCGTCAAGGATGAGCAGATCGGGCTCCATGATGAGCGTATTGGCGAGTGCTACGCGCTTGACTTGTCCTCCGGAAAGCTGCGAGAGAGGCTTGTCCCACTCTGTGATGAAGAGCTGCGAGAGGATGGTCTTGGCGCGTGTTTCATAGTCCCAGGCCTTCTGCTGCTCCATGCGGTCCAGAATGTCCTGCAAACCGTCCTGACTCGCGGAGGCCATGCAGGTCTCGTACTCGCGGATGAGGTTCGTCGTCTCGTTTCCGTGCCAGAAGCAGGCCTCGATGACGGTGAGGTCAAGGGGATAGGCTGGTGTCTGCTCCAGATAGCCGATACGGACGTCGTTATGGAAGACAACCTGCCCCTCGTCGGCCTGGTCAGCACCACTCAGGATATTGAGCAGGGTACTCTTGCCCGTGCCGTTCTTGGCGATGAGACCCACTTTCTGTCCCTCGCCTATGCTGAACGAGACGTCGCGGAAAAGCGTCTTGTCCCCCACGCTTCGCGTCAGATTCTGTACCTGTAAGTATGAAACCACTTCTTTATTTACGATTTGACGATTTACGATTTTAGAGTACAAAAGTACAAAAAAATGGTAAAAGTGAAGAGTGAAAAGTGAATAATTTGCTACCGCAGGAGCTTTTTTTTACTTTTCGCGATAATTTTGAATTTTTCATTCTTTCATTCTTTTATTTTTTCATTTTTTGTCGTACCTTTGCACTGCTTTTAGAGAAATGGCTGTCGGCAGTCTTTCCGGCAGTTTAAGATTTCCCCTTTAATACATTATTTATTTTATTATAAGCATACATTGATTATGCACAAAAATGAACTTGAAGGAATGACTCTGGCAGAGCTTACTACGCTTGCCAGAGAACTTGGTGCGGAATTATCGAACGACCCGACTACACTTATCTACAACATACTGGATGCCCAATCCCTAAAGGCATCTGCAGAACCTGCGCCTAAGAAGCGCGGCCGTAAGCCAAAGAATCAGGTGGAGGATAAAAAGGGAGACAAGGAAGGTCCTGAAGTCTCCCCCAAGGGAGATTCTGAGGCTGTTGAGGCTGCTCCTGCACCTGCGCCCAAGAAGCGCGGACGCAAGTCGAAGGCAGAAAAAGCCGCAGAAGCTGCGAAGGCTGCTGCTGAACAGGCAAAGGAGACGCCAAAGGAAGAGGCTGCCAATGAGCCCGCTCCTGCTCCCAAGAAGCGCCGCAAACGCATCGGAGAGGCGAAGGCTGAGGCAGAAGGACTTACAGCGCAACCCGCTCCAGAGGAAGAGAAAGAAAAGACCGAGGACAAGCAACAGCCTGTCACTCCTCCCATGGAGGAAAAGGCGGAGGCTGAGCCTGACCAGGAATTCTTCATCCTGCAGGACATCCCCTCTGTCGAGGAACAGCTTAATCTCATCCGCAAATCGTTGAAGAAAGGTTCAGTAGCGGCAGTAACGACTGCAACAGAAGCCAACCCTCAAAGCCCCAAGGGAGCAGAACTCAAAGAACAGAAAGCCTCTCCTCGGGGAAACGAAAACGAGGGAGGTCCGAGGGGTTCAGAGGGGCCAGCGCCTTTCTACAACTTCGGCGATAACATCCGCGGGGAAGGCGTGCTTGAAGTGATGCCCGAGGGCTTCGGCTTCCTGCGCAGCAGCGACTACAACTACCTGAGCAGTCCTGACGACATCTTCGTCACTCAGCAAACTGTAAAGCAATACGGACTGAAAACGGGCGATGTTGTGGAGGGACCTGTTCGTCCGCCCATACACGGCGAGAAGTACTTCCCCCTGATTCGCGTTGACCACATCAACGGCTGCGATCCGGATACGGTTCGCGACCGCAGTCCCTTCGAGAACCTGACGCCGCTCTTCCCAGACGAAAAGTTCAAGCTCTGCAAGGGAAAAGGCGACTCTCTCTCGGCACGAGTGGTGGACCTCTTCGCTCCTATCGGCAAGGGTCAGCGTGCTCTGATTGTGGCTCAGCCAAAGACTGGTAAGACGCTATTGATGAAAGACATAGCCAACGCCATTGCAGCCAATCACCCTGAGGCTTACCTCATGATGCTGCTCATCGACGAGCGCCCAGAGGAGGTGACGGATATGGCCCGCACCGTAAAGGCCGAGGTCATCGCCAGCACCTTCGACGAGCCTGCAGAACGCCACGTGAAGATTGCCGGCATTGTGCTGGAGAAGGCAAAGCGAATGGTAGAATGCGGACACGATGTGGTCATCTTCCTCGACTCCATCACACGCTTGGCTCGCGCCTACAACACGGTATCTCCTGCAAGCGGCAAGGTGCTTAGCGGCGGTGTGGACGCCAACGCCCTACACAAGCCCAAGCGCTTCTTCGGCGCTGCCCGTAACATCGAGAACGGCGGCAGCCTGACCATCATCGCAACGGCCCTCATCGATACAGGCAGCAAGATGGACGAAGTCATCTTCGAAGAGTTCAAGGGAACAGGCAACATGGAACTGCAACTCGACCGCGTACTCTCCAACAAGCGCATTTTCCCTGCCGTCAACATCATTGCCAGCAGCACGCGCCGCGACGATCTGCTCCAGGACAAGATGACGCTGGACCGCATGTGGATTCTGAGGAAATTCCTTGCCGACATGACCCCCATAGAGGCGATGAACGAAGTGAAGTCGCGTCTCGATCCAACCGACACCAACGAGGAATTCCTCCTCAGCATGAACTCATAAGACCCACAACTTCCATCAAGAAAGCCGGCAGGATTCTGTCGGCTTTCTTTTTGGTAATAAGTTTTTAGTAGTAAAGGTGCTTTGCTGCGGCGAGGGTGTTGAGCATGAGCATACAAATCGTCATAGGCCCTACCCCACCCGGAACGGGAGTAATATATGAGCAAAGCGGTGCCACGTTCTCGAAGTCAACATCGCCACAGAGGCGGAAGCCGCTCTTGCGCGTTGCATCAGGCACACGAGTTGTGCCCACGTCGATGACGACAACCCCAGGCTTCACCATGTCCGCCTTCAGGAAGGCCGGCTGACCGATGGCTGCAATGATGATGTCCGCCTGAAGGCATTCCTCCTTGAGCGTCTTGCTGCGACTGTGACAGACGGTAACGGTGCTGTCGCCATACTGCTTCTGCATCATGAGCTGCGCCATCGGTTTACCCACGATATTGCTGCGCCCCAGGATGACGCACTTCTTGCCGCTGGTCGGAATATTATAACGCCTGAGCAGTTCCAGGATACCCTTTGGCGTAGCGCTGATGTAGCAAGGCAGACCGATAGCCATACGTCCTACGTTGATGGGATGGAACCCGTCCACGTCCTTGCGGTAGTCAATGGCCTCGATGACCTTCTGTTCGCTGATGTGCTTGGGCAAGGGGAGCTGAACAATGAAACCATCCACAGAATCGTCGCGGTTCAGTTTCTCCACTTCCACCAGCAGTTGCTGCTCAGTTATATCCGACTCGAAACGAAGCAAGGTACTATGGAAGCCGCAAGCCTCACAAGCCAGAACCTTATTATGCACATAGGTCTCGCTGCCACCGTCGTGACCCACTAAGATGGCAGCCAGGTGCGGCCTTTTTCCGCCGCGAGCCGCAATACTCTCCACTTCTGCCTTTATCTCTGCCTTTATCGTAGCAGCCGTCTGTTTTCCGTCAATCAATTGCATATAAATATATAATATATAATGAATAATATATAATAATTTCTCGCAGATATATTGTCTATTATATATTATCAATTGTCTATTTCATGGGCATTCGGCCCTTCATCATACCTGCCAGTTGCTGCATTTTGCTCTTGTCTGTCACCATCTTCATCATCTTGCGCGTCTGGTCGAACTGCTTTATCAGGCGGTTCACCTCCTGGATATTCGTGCCGGAACCCTTGGCAATGCGCATTCTGCGGCTGGTATTGAGGCATTCAGGGTGCGTACGCTCCTTGGGCGTCATACTCAGGATGATGGCCTCGATGTTCTTGAAGGCATTGTCATCAATATCCATATCCTTGATGGCCTTGCCCACGCCTGGAATCATGCCGGCCAGGTCTTTCAGGCTGCCCATCCTCTTGATTTGCTGAATCTGCTTGTAGAAATCGTTGAAGTCGAACTGGTTCTTCTGAATCTTACGCTCCAGGCGACGGGCTTCCTCCTCATCGTACTGCTCCTGAGCGCGTTCCACCAGCGAGACGATATCGCCCATACCCAGGATGCGGTCCGCCATTCGGCTGGGATGGAAGGGGTCGAGCGCCTCCATCTTCTCGCCTGTGCCGACGAACTTGATGGGTTTGTCCACCACGCTCCTGATGCTCAGCGCAGCACCGCCGCGCGTATCGCCGTCGAGCTTAGTGAGGATGACACCAGTATAGTCGAGCCTATCATTGAACTCCTTTGCCGTGTTGACTGCGTCCTGACCGGTCATTGCATCGACAACGAAGAGTATCTCATCGGGCTGCACGGCGTCCCTGATATCCTGAATCTGCTGCATCAGCTCTTCATCAACAGCCTGCCGGCCTGCTGTGTCGATGATAAGCACATCGAATCCCTGAGCCTTGGCGTGCTGGATAGCGTTCTTGGCAACGAGCACGGGGTCTGTTGCGCCTTCTTCAATATGGACAGGCACGCCAACCTGCTCGCCCAGCACGCGCAACTGCTCCATAGCAGCCGGACGGAAGGTGTCGCAGGCAGCCAGCAAGGGATTCTTGCCGCGCTTCTCGTGCAGGAGCTTGGCCAGCTTGCCGCTCATAGTCGTCTTACCTGCACCGTTCAGACCAGCCATGAGGATGATGGCAGGATGCCCCTTCAGGTTCATGTCGGTGGTCTCGCCACCCATGAGTTCTGCCAGTTCATCGTGCACAATCTTCACCATCAGCTGCTGAGGCTTGATGGCAGTCAGAACATTCTGACCGAGAGCTTTCTGCTTGACGGTATCAGTGAATGTCTTTGCCACCTTGTAGTTGACATCGGCGTCAAGAAGGGCGCGGCGGACATCCTTCAACGTTTCCGCAACATTAATTTCGGTGATTCTGCCTTCACCCTTTAGGATTTTGAACGACCTCTCAAGTCGTTCGCTTAGATTTTCAAACATCTATGTTATTTACGATTTGACGATTTACTATTTACTATTAATTATTTGCTCTACCAGCGGCATTACGACCTTGCTCAGCACTTTGTCGTTGAGGAAATGCTCACCGTCGAAGAGCTGCATCTGCGTCTTGCCGTAGTGCTTAAGGAAGTCAGCCTGGCAGTTCACGAGTTTGTCCTGCGTGCCGAAGAGCCCCCAGACGAGGGTTTTCTCCTCTGGGGTAATACCCTGGAAGCTCTCCTTCTCCACCTGTTGGAAGGCCTGTATCATCGCCTTGTCAACCTTGAACTCCACCTGCCCGTCCTGCCGTTTGTTGCGGAACTCATGCCACCCCAAGCCTCGGAAGGTCAGCAGTCGGGCCATGTGGAAAGAGGGATTGACCAGTATTCTGGGCACGCCCTTGATTTGCTCAGCATAGAGCGCTCCCATGCTCGTTGCAACGATGAGGTCGGGCTGTTCCTTCGCCACGAAGGCTTTCAGGAAGGCGATTGCCTCGAGCGGGTCAACAGGCACATCAGGGCTTAGCACCTGTACCCCCTTCGGATAGAAGTGGTTACGCATCTGCGTGGCAGAACCCGTACTGCCTGCCGAAGCAAATCCATGTATGTATATGACCTTTTTCATTGCCATATTTCTTGTATTGCGCATGCAAAGGTACAAATTTTAATTCAAAATTCATCATTGATAATTCATTAAATTACGTGGGAAGTACTAAAAAATCAATTTCTATGCTGCGCAAAAGTACTTCATACAGAAATTAAAAATATTTTCTCCCTTGTATAAAAATGTTTACTCCTAAGTTTAAAGTTATTTTTGAAGTTTGATAATATATTTTTAAGCCTTAATAATATATTTTCAAGGTTGGATAATATTTTTTCAAGGCTGGATAATAACTTTTCTCATAGATTCGCATTTTTTTGTTCCGAAGGCAAAAAATTACCCTCCAAAGGTCGAAAAACCATCGGAGGGCAATTTGACTCTCCCATCACATCATCACATGGGAAGGGAGGATAGAAGGATCTGAATTACTTCAGACTGACAGTCATTACCTTGTCTGCTTCAGCTACCTCCACCTTATCCTCGCGGAGCAGCCAGCCAAGTGCCAAGAAGAGGTCCTTGTCGGTCTTAATCTTAGCGACTTTCTTCAGATCTTTTGTGTTCAGTGTACCATTCTCATTGAGTGCATTCCAAATTGCACCTGCCAATGTTCCAACTGTTGCAGTCATAATACTTTTTTTGTTTTTTGTTGATTAATCCTTTATCAATCTTATTTACTCTCTCTATTTTCGCGTGCAAAGGTACGACAAAAAGTTCATAATTCATAGTTCATAGTCCATAGTTTTTATGTTTTATGGCATATTTTTGATATTTATCAAGAGGATGGTTACTGAAATTTCAGAAAAAAGTATATCTTTGCGCGAACTTTTGATGACAATATATAATAGATAATAGACAATAACAACGTTAATTTATGATGAAAAAGGTATTAGCTGTCGTCTGCCTCGGAGCCTTGGTTCTCTTGGGAGGCTGCAGGAGAGAGACGAAAGACGAGAAGTTCAAGCGAGACTTCGAGCAGTTCACAACGAAGGAATGCCCCAAGTATGTTGATCCCTGCACACGTCTGGACAGCGCCTGCTACGACATCGAGAGCCGGACGCTGAGCTACCATTATACGGTACAGGACATGCTCGACGATGAGTCCATCTACACCGAGGAACTGACGGGAATGTTCCACGACGACATCCTGAAGGAGCTGAAAAGCAGCATCCAGATGAAAGTCTATAAGGACGAGGGTATCACATTCCACTATGACTACTACAGTACGACAACAGGAAAGAAACTGCTCGACATGACCTTCACCCAAGAGGAGTACGGGAATTGAACTATGAACTATCAACACGCTGACATCCTGGTAGATACTGCTGCACATCAGGTGTTGCAGTCAGGCAAAGTAGTGATGCTTACCGACACCGAGTATCGCCTACTGGTCTATCTGCTCAGGCATCAGGGAGTGGTTTGTCGGCGTGACGATATCATTGATGGTGTCTGGGGCGAACGCTTCCTTTATGATACTGGCACTTTGGACGTACACCTTTCCTCGCTCCGCCACAAGCTGGGATGGACGAAGGAAGGACCGGTTCGGGCCGTTCGAGGCGTAGGGCTCATCCTGCCACACGAAGCTCCCTCCGCCGGAGTCGTGAAGATTGATGCTTTCCTGCGCGAACTGCTGATGTGCCACGAAGATGTGCTGCACAAGAAGGACATCCGCTGCTACCTGCGGCTCACGCCCTTCGTCTATGAGATTCTGTTGGATGAAGCCATCCTCAGACAGATTTTCTCCGCCGTCTTCTCCCTCTTCCTGCAATACGCTCCCAAAGATGCCAGATGGGAAATCTCATCGCAGCTTACCATCCGCGAATATACGCTGACGCTGACCTCGACAGGCTCCTGCCCGGACTTTGCAGATATGCAAGCCGCCAGACAACAGGCAGCTTTCCTGGGCATCCCCATCCGCATGGGCAACAAACCGACAGCCGAAGGCTCCGTGATGGGTGTAGAACTCACAATCCCAATGGAGGACACGGAATCTTAAGACAATCTTAAGGAAAAACAAAGGAATTTGGCGTACCTTTGCGGACAGTTAATCACAAACAAAAAAATTATGAACTATAAATCACTCATCCTCAGCATCTTCCTCCTCCCCATAAAGGGGATTGGGAACTCTCTGCTCTTTGCCAACGAGATGGACACACTTTCTGTCCACAGGATGGACGAGGTGGTCGTGGTCAGCACACCCAAGGAACATGCAGCACTACGGCAGCAGCCCCTCTCATCCACGTCGCTCGGCGCTCTTCAGCTACAGCAAAAAGGCATCAACAACATCAAGGACCTGACGGCTCACATCCCAGGTCTTTTCATCCCCAACTATGGCAGCCGCCTGACGAGCAGCATCTACCTGCGAGGCGTGGGCAGCCGCATCGGCACACCCGCCATCGGCATGTACGTGGACGACATTCCCCTGGCCAGCATGAGCAGCATGGACCAGGACCTGAGCGATGCCGACCGCATCGACGTGCTCCGAGGTCCGCAAGGAACGCTCTACGGACGCAACACCATCGGCGGACTGATTCGCGTCTATACCAAGAACCCGATGAGCTATCAGGGTACGGACATCATGCTCGGCGCCGCTACATATAATAATTATCGCGCGCGCGTGACACACTACCACCGTCCGTCCGAGCGCTTCGCCTTCAGTGCAGGCGTCAGCTACGAGCACTTAGGCGGCTTCTTCAAGAATCGCGCCCTTGACGGGCATCACGCAGACAGAGGCGACGATTTAGCCGCACACTGGCGAGGCATCTACATCCCTTCCGACAAGGTTCGCCTCGACCTCTCTGCCCGTTATCAATGGACAAAGCAAGGCGGCTATCCCTACGCAGCCAAGGAGGGTGACGATGCTGGAGTCGTGGCCTACAACCGCAGAGCAAGCTATCTGAGACACCTGCTCTCCGTCGGACTTAATGCCGAACACGACCTTGGGAGCATCATGATGACCAGCACCACAGGCTTCCAGTTCCTCAAGGACGACATGTTCATGGATCAGGACTTCTCGCGTCTGGACCTCTACTCGCTCCAACAAAAACAAAACAGCAAGACGCTGAGCGAAGAGATTGCCGTGAAGTCGAAGAACGAGAGTCGCTGGCAATGGACGAGCGGCGCAAACATCCAGTACCAATGGCTCAAGACTGACGCACCTGTCACCTTCTATCAAGAAGGCGTCGATTGGCTTTCGCAGGTCATCAACCGCAGCCTTCCAGACCTCACGCCCCAAGGCATGGGACCAATGTCCATCAAATTGAAGAACAGCATCATGCCTATGGGCGGCATCTTCGACACGCCCACGCTCAATGCCGGCATGTTCCACCAGTCCACGATAGAGATAGTCAACCATCTCTCCCTGACTGCCGGCATACGCCTTGACTACGAACATTACAAGATGGCATACGATGCACCGGGCAACGTGGACTTCGACTTTGCCATCAATAGCGCCAATCCTCGTAACAGCGTCCGTCTGAATGACCTCAACATATCGCCTTCTTTCCTCGGAAAGACAAGCAATAATAACTGGCATGTGCTACCCAAAGCATCCCTGAAATACGACTTCGGCGAGACGGGCAATGTCTATGCCTCTGTCAGTCGCGGCTATCGCTCGGGAGGTTACAATGTGCAGATGTTCAGCGACCTGCTGCAAATAGAAATGCGCCGTGAGATGATGAGCAGCATTGATGCAGGGACTGAAGCCTACCTCACTAACATGTTCGCTGGTATTCCCTATGTTCCTGCGGGGCATGTTGATATGATCATGGGACGCATCCGCTCGAACATGCCGACCATCGAGTCGCCCAATGTTTCCGAAGCGGCCTACTACAAGCCCGAGACAGCATGGAACTACGAGATAGGCACACACCTCAACTTCCTCGACGGCAGACTCAAAGCCGACCTCGCCGCCTTCTGGATTGAGACAAACGACCTGCAACTCAGCCAGATGTCGGAAAGCGGTATGGGACGCGTCACCATCAATGCCAACAAGAGCCGTAGCATCGGTATGGAGGCTTCGCTTCAGGCAGCCGTTACTGACGCCCTCTCTCTCAACGCCTCATACGGCTACACACATGCCACACTCAGACACACGGGCGATGAGGAACACCCCTCCGACTACCTCGTGCCATTCGCCCCACAGCACACTATGACCGTCGGAGCGCAATACACCTGGCACACACGCGGATGGCTACAGCATATCACCCTTGGCGCAGACGGAAAAGGCAACGGACGCATATACTGGACACGCGAGAACGACCTCTCACAACCCTTCTATGCCCTGCTCAATGCCCGACTCACCTTCACACACAATGACCTGCAACTCAGTTTCTGGGGCAACAACCTGACTGATACCCACTACGATGCCTTCAGCTTCGTCACCCGAGGCCAAGTCTTTTCGCAACTCGGCACCCCGCTACAGGTAGGAATAGACCTGCGCCTGAAACTTTGAAAAGTTAAAAAGTTAGAAGTTAAATAGTTAAATAGCTGTCAAATATGATTGTTCTGCTCGCTTGGGGCATCTTCGTTTGCCTCGTATATGTGATACTCTATTGCGACACATTCTTCTATAAATACAATTTGCCCAAAGTCTGCAAAAGAGTTCTGGACGCTTTCATGGAAGAGGAATAGCCCAAAGGGTATCCCTTCCCATATATGCACAGAAAAGGCCCACGGAGAGTTTCCGCAGGCCTTTCTTATATGGTATCCAATAGCTATTACTTCACTGCCACCATGACGATGGTTACGATAGCCGAGACGACACTGATGATAGCGGAGCCAGCACTTAGGAAGGTGTAGAAGGCACTGCTCTTCACAGTTTGGCTCTTGTTGGGCTCAACATAAATCAGGTCGTTCTGCTGAACATAGTATGCAGGATTCTGGAACACCTCGGTATCCGTCAGGTCGATGTAGTACTTCTTACGCTCGCCGTTCTCTTCGCGATAGAGGGTAATCTTCTGGCGCAAGCCTGTGTCGGCAATATCGCCACACCTTGAAAGCACATCCAAAATAGTGTTACGCTCACTGGTGAGACTTACCACCTGAGGCGACTTAACAGCACCCAGGACTGACACACGGGCATTGAGCAAAAGAACGGTCACCTCGGGATCCTTGATGAGGTTGGCCTCAATGATACTCTGCTCAATACGTCTGGCTGCCTCGTCCATCGTACATCCTGAAACATTGACACGCCCTACAGCTGGCAGAATAACATATCCATCATTGGTCACCGTATAACCATAGGCATTTGTCATATTGCCGGAAGAATTAATATACGAAGAACTTACGTTGGTACCACCACCAGCAGTACCCATCACCACATCCTGGGCAAAGATGGAGAGCAGTTCAGGTTCACTGCAAGTCACTTTGATAAAGACTTGGTCTGCTGGTTTCAGGCGCATTTCATACTGTTGCATAATCTGCTGAGCCTGTTCGAACACATGGTCAGAGTCCTGAAAATAGACAATTTTCTTGGTAGAAACACAGCTCGACATCAGAAACATAACCATCAATGCGAGCGAAAGGGATATTGATTTTCTCATGGGGTATTTTGTTTTTTGCGGTGCAAAGGTACGAAATAAAGATTAAAGAATAAAGTTTAAGGATTAAGAAATATACCAAATGTTCATTTTTCGAGAAATTTCGCCGTTTGTTGACAAAGATTCATTTAATTATAAGCAATATTAGAAGATTTGTGAACTATTTTTCGTATCTTTGTGGGCGCAAATCATAAAAAGATAAAAGATATGACCATCGCAGTAGATTTTGACGGAACAATAGTTGAACACCGTTACCCGGAGATAGGCAAGGAACTGCCCTTTGCCACACAGACCCTGAAAATGCTCATTGAAGACCGCCATAAGCTCATTCTTTGGAGTGTGCGCGAGGGCCAACTGCTTGAGGACGCTGTAGAGTGGTGCCGCAAGCGCGGTGTGGAATTTTATGCCATCAACAAGGAATTCCCAGAGGAAGATCACTCCAAGAACAAAAGCTTCAGTCGCAAACTCAAGGCTGATGTATGGATTGACGACCGTAACATCGGTGGTCTGCCCGACTGGGGTACCATCTACCAGATGATTACTGAGAAAAAGACATACGAACAAGTGCTCACGGAACGATTGACGCACGAAGAGCCGAAGCCACAGAAGAAGTGGTGGCAGTTTTGAAACGTAGAGAACAAACAATAGACTATAGATGACAAAATTGCCTTTCAATTTCAAATTATTTTATATTCTATATTGTCTATTATATATTATTGTTGTATCTTTGCAGAGCAAACAAGTAAATTCAACACAAAACGACATACTACTATGAAACAGAATTTAGGTATTATCCTTATTGTACTGGGTGCATTGATGCTCATCATCAGCTACTTCGCAGACCTGATGGACTATAACTTCTACAACATAGGCGCTCTGATTATCATCATCGCAGGTATCGTCACCCACATTATTGTAACAAAGCGGTCATAGAGTCTCTACCCCTTTACATTACTTTCTAATTACAAGAAGCCATGAACACCACCCGAATTATAATGGCTCTATTCGTCGTGCTCTGTCTGAACATCAATGTTCATGCCCAGTTTGACGATGAATACGATGTAGAGGAGTGGACGCTTGACTTGGAAGATGAAGAAGCGCCGAAACCACAACACAAGGAATACAAGAACGCAGTCTTCCTGCAGTACTCCCCTTCGCGCTACAAAGTCAGCGATGACAGCCGCATCCGCTTCAACGAGTTTCTGTTGGGCTATAACCGTCTCATACAGGTAGTGGAAGATGTACCGTACTTCGTAGAGGCAGGAGCCAGCATCAAGTTCTCATGGACAAAAAGTGATATGGATGCCCGTCTCATCACTTTCCGTATCCCTGTCAACGTCCTTTACAAAATCTATCTCTCAAAAGAGAAAGACTACGCCATCGCTCCATTTGCCGGTGCTTCGTGCCGTACTATCGCTATGGCACGCGAATATTCTGGACCTAAGAGTGTCAACCTCTTCAATGACGATTCAGGATGGGATCGCTTTCAAGTTGCTTGGCAGGCAGGTGTACGTTTCTACATGAACCGCTACTTCTTTGGCATCAGCTACTCGCGAGACTTCCGCGATTCAAGCAAATACCCTGGTGTGCGTGAGTGTGGCGTACACTTCGGCTGCTGCTTCTGATTTCTTCCACGAAGGATACTCAATTTTAAGGGCTCGGACAATTTATCCGAGCCCTTAGACTATCTTTGTTTGCTACGCGCTAATGGGTCGCCAGTATCACCATCAGTAAAACATGTTTCCACCTTCGGAACCATCTCCATAATCTTGCCGTCACGACAGACAACAAGACTCTGTTGCGCTACACTTGCTCGCACACAAAGGCGGGATTGGGCTCGATGCACACCTTCATCTATCAGGCGCATCATCTCAAGAATCTCTTTCTCTTTCATTCCTTCCTGCCCTCCTCCAGCTTACCATATTTCTCCTGAAGCAGCCGATAGGCCTCTGCCTCATAAACCACTACCTTATCTCCACCCAAGCCAGATGCAATATGCACGGCAGGACAATCACTATTATCGTAAAGCGACCAGCAGTCGCAGACGGGCATATAAAGCTGAAACAGGTTGCTCAAACCGACCTCATAACGGCGATAAATAACATCGGTAGGAATATTGTGCCCACCCATTGCCACGCGCTTTGCCACACGTGCCACTGCTTGCTCTGGGGTACTCAGCGAAAAGAACAGCAGAGTAACGAAATAGCCGCGCTTCTGAGCCTGCTGAATGAGCTTCACATAGGAACGCGTCGCCAACGTTGTCTCAAACGCAAAAGTTACCCCTTCCTTCAACAAATAGATAATTCGGTCTATCATCAGTCGGCCTGCCTGGAAAGCCACACCTTCCGGATTGAAAGGAGAGAGACCGGCAGCAATCTCATCGGCATTGACAAACTCCCGACAGTTCAACATTTCTGGTAGAATCGTGAACGAGGCAGTCGTCTTGCCCGCGCCATTACAGCCTGCTATGATGTATAGGTTCATTTCCTTTTTTTCCATATTCTCGGGTATAATATGTTGCTACAGTCCTTTAACTTTTTGAAATCCTTTAACTTTTCGACTTTCTCAGCAGGTCGGGACGAAGTCTCTGTGTGCGCTCCAGACTCTGCTGCAATTCCCACTCCTTAATGAGACGCTCATTGCCAGAAAGCAACACTTCAGGCACCTTCCAACCCTTGTACTCGGCTGGACGTGTATAGACAGGAGCTGCAAGCAAATTGTCCTGGAAAGAATCAGAAAGGGCACTTTGTTCGTCACCGATTGCTCCAGGTAAAATACGCACGATGGCATCGGTCATCACTGCCGCAGCCAACTCGCCGCCCGTCAGCACATAATCGCCTATACTTACCTCCTTAGTAATAAGATGTTCGCGTATGCGATAGTCAATGCCTTTGTAGTGGCCGCAAAGAATGATGATGTTCTCATGGAGCGAAAGACTGTTGGCCATCGGCTGATCGAACTGATCGCCGTCTGGGGTGGTAAAAATGATTTGGTCGTAATGCCGCTCTGACGTCAGAGCCGAAATGCAACGGTCAATAGGCTCACATTGCATGACCATACCTGCGAAACCTCCAAAAGGATAGTCATCCACGCGACGCCACTTGTCCAGTGTGTAGTCTCGCAGATTATGGATGTGTATTTCCACCAATCCCTTCTTCTGTGCTCTGCCGACAATAGACTCCTGCATGAAGCCCCGTATCAGTTCTGGCAATACGGTGATAATGTCTATTCGCATATTCCTATTATGTCTTTCACACTCTCAAAGCCGTGCTTATCGAGGTATTCGTCAATGCCCTTCACCACCTTTACACTAATGGCAGGGTCAAGGAAATTGGCCGTTCCTATCTCTATAGCAGTGGCCCCTGCCAAAAGGAATTCCACTGCATCCTTTGCGTTACTAATGCCGCCAATTCCAATAACAGGTATCTGTACAACATGTGCCACTTGATACACCATTCGCAGAGCCACCGGCTTAATGCATGGACCACTCAGGCCTCCTGTTCCGATACTCAGCACCCGCTTACGTTTTTCTATATCAATCGCCATTCCCATCAGGGTATTGATAAGGCTGACAGCATCAGCTCCGGCATCTTGTACTGCCAAAGCAATGTCAGTGATACTGGTCACATTGGGCGAAAGTTTCACGATGAGTGTCTTCCTGTAGGCCTCACGTACAGCCTTTACAACGCTGGTCGCTCCTTCGACTGTCGTTCCGAATGCCATTCCACCATGCTTTACATTAGGGCAGGAAATATTGAGCTCTATCGCAGGAATGCAATCCAGTTCATTGATGCGGGAGGCACACTCGGCATAATCATCAGGGCTATTGCCGGACACATTCACTATCATATTCGTGCGGATGTCCTTTATCTGCGGATAGATGTGAGCACAAAAATAGTCCACCCCTTTATTCTGAAGCCCCACACAATTTAGCATCCCCTGAGCCGTTTCCGCCATTCTAGGATAGGGATTGCCTTCGCGGGAATGCAAAGTAGTACCCTTGACGATAACACCTCCCAATTGACCCAAATCAACAAAGTCTTGATACTCTAAACCATAGCCAAACGTTCCGCTGGCCGTAAGCACTGGATTAATTAGATCTAAATCTGCTATATTCACTCGTGAATCCGCCATATCTCATTCTCCTCTACCATTTCAACTTATCAATATTGAAAACTGGACCTTCCTTGCAGACACAAACATTGCCATCCACCGTATCCTCAACACAACACAAGCAAGCACCCAAACCGCATGCCATCATGTTTTCCAAGCTGACCTCGCAAGGTGTTCCTGTTGATTTTGCATAGTAGGCCATTGCCACCATCATCGGCTTAGGCCCACAAACATAAATGCAATCGAACTTTTCTATCTGCAAGATGCTATGTTGCGTGACAAAGCCCATCTCACCCTCGGAACCGTCCTCTGTTGTCACATAGACATCACCTTGGGCACGGTATGCGTCAAGTCGAATCAGGTCCGTTTTGCTTCGAGCCCCAAGGAGGAACGCAGGACGCACACCCATCTTCTTCAATTCCATTCCCATGAAGAGAAGAGGAGCAATGCCTACGCCACCGCCCACAAGCAACACTTTCTTTTGAGGCGAAGTAGGCATTGTGAAGCCACTGCCCAAAGGCAGTACCGCATTCAGCGTCGAGCAAGGACGCTTCTCCCAAAGCGAAGCAGTTCCTTTTCCGACCTTCTGTACAAGGAAGCAGACTTCGTTCTTCTTATAATCAACGTAATGCAGACTGATAGGACGTCTCAAGAAGGTTTCCTTGCTTTCATCGATGCGAAGTTGCGCGAATTGTCCTGGAAACATCTTGGGAAGACGCCCTGCAGGATTGATAGCAACAAGCAACAGATAGCGCTCACCAAGGGACTCCACAGAGGTGACTTTCAGGTCCAAAACGTACTTCTTCATATACATTTTATACATAAAAACACTGCAAAGGTACAAAAAATATCGGAACATAAAGCATGTTCCGATAAATTTCACACTTTTGCAGAAAAAGTTTCGAAAGTACCGTCATCGTAAAAAACCCTAATCTCAGCTATATGTCGTAACGGCTTGTCAATATTTTTCCTATCAGACATAGAAACTGGAGTTTGAAGGGGCATCTGCTGAGAGCCTGCAAGCTGTTCAACAAACCCTGATTGAATAGGTATGCCCGATACCTGTGTAGTAGGAGCAGAGACGGACCCTTCGTATGTATCTGTTTGCTGGGAGCCAAATTGTGGAGAATCGAACATTTCACCTTTCCCATCAATTAGCCAACTCATATTGACCTCTGGAAAGCGTTCATGAATATTGTTCACTGTGTTAAGGGTTGGTTTAGTCCTTCCACTAAAAATGCTCGAAAGGGCTCCTTCCGATATGCATATTTCTGCAGCAAAATTTTTCTGCGACATTCCCATGTGTTTCATGAGAGCACTGATTCGATCTTTCATAATATTTGGTATATCAACTTAGATTTAGTGCGTGTTTATGTTTCAAAACTGGCGGCAAAGGTATAAAAAAATATTCAAACTGCCAAACTTTTGCTTTGAAAATCCAAACTCGTATTTTGCATTTTGATTTACAAGCGCACAATCCACAAACCAAAACTCAAGTCACAAAAAGGACCTGCCGGTCATCAAAAACCAACTATATGCCACGCAATTAGCTTAAAGTGAGGAGCTTTTACAAAACACCATAATGTGCTGGCCTTAAACCCACAACGCAACCTGAAAACCCATCCACCAAGCCGTATGTTCTTTTGCATTGCAACCAATAAGTAAGCCTGTGCAATAATTCATTCTTTCAATTTTAATAAATTTTCATTATTCGTTGGCTATTAATACAATACGTGTATTCGTCCTTTATGCATAAGTTTACATTTAAATATTCAAATTATCAAATTTCGCTTTTGCATTTGAATTTAAAAGACTAAATAGTTTGCGCAGTTCCAAGTATATTATTGATTACGCAACCATTAGTCTTTTAATTTATGTGTATCATGAGGTATTTGGCTTTCTAAACCAAAATGCATTAAATGCGATAAACGACAGCTAATATCGCGTTTTTTAACAATTTCTGGCTTCTTTATAGCCGAGAGTAAACATGAGGATTTTTATGCGATTCTCAGAGGGTAGGAATCCTGCATAAAACTTTTTATTTCAGCAAATAAGGGTATAAAAAAATCCCCGCAAAACAAAACAAAATAGAACGGATTTAGTGTAAAATATAGAAGATTAGGTCCTGCAAAAGCTCCTCATGAGGTGTTCTGCAGCCCCCCACCCCTTTACTTTGGGCATCAGTTTTGCGTATTTCACCCAGAATTTGCATAACTTTCACTCCAGAGTAGTTTCGACGTGCAGGTCCTACATCTTGTCGAACCTTCCATTCATTCTTTCCAATCCATGCTGCAATACTTGCATCGCTCTTGTCAGGAGCATAATATGCAAGCATTACGTCTGAAAAAAATGTAAATAAATTGGTAAGCGTACGTCCAATAAAAAAGTTACGGGGATTCCCTTGATAGTATTTGACAATTTGATTAGCGCGGAAGATTTTTCGCCCTGCAAGAGCAGCCTGCAACTCAAAATCATTGAATTCCTTGCTCATACCGGTTTGCTCCTCCACTATTGTAGGCCCTACTACCCTACTTCCTTCCGGCAATGCCAACAGAAGTTTGTCCATTTCTGAGATTAAGCGACTTAAATCAGCACCGACATGACCGGCAAGCATCTGAACTGCCTGCGGCTCAATATCAACATCATGCTGGTGGAGGTATTGTACAATGAATGTCGGCAGCTGATTATCATACAATCTTTTACTCTCATAAATAACGCCTACTTGCTGTATAATCTTAGCAAAAGCCTTGCGCATATCCAACTTACCATGCTTATGACAGAATACGAGCACGGTAGTTGGTGTGAGATGAGATAAATAGGCTTCAAGGCCATCTAGAGAGCGTATTGCTTGCGCTTCCCGAACCAATACGACACGGCGCTCAGCCATCATTGGATAAGCATGCGCCAGTTCTATTATCTTATTGATATCAGTTTCCGAACCATAAACAATATCAAGGTTGAAGTCCCTCTCATCTTTGCTAAGCAAAGTATCGACAATAACATCACTCAGTTTGTCAATATAGTAATCCTCTTCGCCCATCAAATAATAGAGAGGAGCAAACTTCTGAGACTTAACATCGCGCAGAATATCCTCATATGTGACACCTTTTACTGCCATAATCAATAGTCGAATTTGAGGTGACGAACAGTCTTCTTATCCTGCTTAATCATTTCAAGAGCTTGAATACCTATCTTAACATGGTCAACCACATAACCAGCCGTCACTTGTCGGTCACTTTCGCTAGTCTTTACGCCTTCTGGTGTCATTGGGTTGTCACTGACAAGAAGCAAAGCTCCTGTCGGTATGTGATTGGCAAAGCCACAAGTGAAAAGCGTTGCCGTCTCCATATCCACAGCCATAGCCCTAGTGGTACGCAGGTACTCTTTAAATTTGTCATCGTGTTCCCAAACACGGCGGTTCGTTGTAAAAACCGTACCGGTCCAATAATCGAAACCAAGGTCGCGTATAGTACTGCTGACGGCACGTTGCAGCATAAATGCGGGCAGGGCGGGTACTTCTGGTGGAAAGTAATCATTACTCGTTCCCTCGCCACGTATGCCAGCAATAGGAAGGACGAGGTCGCCACGCTGGGTTTTTGACGAGATACCACCGCACTTGCCAAGAAAAAGACATGCTTTCGGTTGGATAGCACTAAGCAAATCCATAATAATGGCAGCATTGGGGCTACCCATTCCAAAATTGATGATTGTGATACCGTCTGCCGTAGCGCAGCGCATATTAGAAGTGTAAGCAGGCTTCTCTATCCCAAAATTTTCGCAGAAAATGTCTACATAATTATTGAAATTTGTCAGTAGAATATATGTACCAAAGCCTTCGAGAGGCATCTGAGTGTATCTTGGCAACCAATTTTCTACAATTTCTTGCTTTGTCTTCATCTTTTATATAATTTTGCAGCAAAGTTACGGAAAAATTTTAAAATGCAAGTACTGAACCTCCTGAAAACAGACTTAAAAATCATAACAAAGGATGGCAAACAACTAGTTTTTGACATTCTGAGGCGAAAATATGTGGCTTTAACGCCCGAAGAATGGGTTCGCCAGCAGTTCGTACATTACCTAATTCAACATAAAGGTTATCCATCAGAATGTATCGGCAATGAAATATCCATCTCACTCAACGGCACAAAGAAACGTTGTGACAGCGTTGTATATGGATGCAATGCACAACCAATAATGATTATAGAATATAAATCACCGAATGTAGATATAACCCAACATGTTTTCGAACAAATAAGTCGGTACAACATAAAATTAAAAGTGAAGTGGCTCGTTGTGAGCAACGGACTGCAGCATTATTGCTGCAAGATTAATTATGAAAACGGCACCTATCAATTTGTCGAGGACATCCCCGCCTACGAAGACATTCATACCTATGCCGCTTTGTAAACTTGTTTTTTATTAAGACATACACAATAAAAAATTACGCGCGCACGTTATTTATTATATGAAATGCTTTGGCAGAAAACAATAAAACTATATGAAGACAAAAATCTTTTTAATGTTACTTCTCCTATTCCTTCCTTCCCTTTTCGGTTCTGAAATGAAAGCCCAGAGTATGAGCGATGATCAGGTATTGAGCTATATCGCAAAAGAAACCCAAAAGGGTTCTTCACAGGGTGACATAGCGACTCATTTGATTAGCCAAGGAGTCACTATGACTCAACTTCAGCGCGTACGGCGCAAGGCTGAACGCTTAAAAGCAGAAGGACAGACCAGCACCAATAAAAACAACTTATTATCCCGACAAAAGGAAGTCGGCATCATAGATGAGTCCTCTGCCAACGATAGTACATCGAGAGATCAGGATTTTACCGAAGGAATGGACGTGAAAAGCGAAATGCAAGTCTTTGGCCGCAATATATTCTCATCACAGAACTTGACCTTCGCTCCTGCTCAAAACATAGCTACACCGACCAACTATCTGCTCGGAGCTGGCGACGAAGTCACGATAAACATCTGGGGAGCCAGTCAGCAAACGATCCAACAGACCATTTCTCCCGATGGTTACATCGTGATAGAGGGAATCGGTCTCATCCGTCTGGCGGGCCTCACAGTCAGCAAAGCTAAGGGAGTGCTTCGCGAACGACTCGGTCAGAGCTACGCCGATTGCCATTTCGACCTCTCACTCTCTGACCTACGCTCAATGCAAGTACAGGTAATGGGTGAAGTCGTACATCCTGGCACTTACACACTATCCAGCCTCTCGTCGGCTTTCAATGCCCTTTACTCAGCCGGAGGAATCAACGACATCGGCACGCTACGCGACATCCGCGTTTTCCGCAGAGGAAGTCAACTAACCTCCATCGATGTCTATGATTACATCCTGCACGGCAACACAACGAGCGACGTTCGTCTCTCCGACGGAGATGTCATCATGGTAGGCTCTTACGACTGTTTGGTGAAAATAACCGGACATGTGAAACGCCCAATGTGGTACGAAATGAAGAAAAGTGAGACAGTAAAGGACTTGCTGGAATATGCCGGTGGTTTCGATGGAAAAGCGTACACTAAGGGAGTACGACTAAAACGCACCGCAGGCACAGAATATTCTATCTACTCCATTGAGGAAGACAAAATGGGAACATTCCATATGGCTGACGGCGACCTTGTCGAAGCTGATGAGAATATGGTTCGCTATAACAACCTGGTTGAAGTACGCGGTGCCGTAAAACATCCAGGGGAGTTTCAGTTAGGCGACCAAATACTAAGCGTCAAGGACCTGCTCAATGCTGCCGATGGTCTCATTGAAAGTGCCTACACCAAACGCGCCATCCTGCACCGAGAAAAAGAAGACAAGAACAGAGAGATAATGAGTGTTGATGCTATTGGCATACTTCAAGGGACAGCAGTAGATATACCCCTGCACAATGGAGACGTGCTTTTCATACCTGATAAATTGGATATGCAAGGCGAACTTACCATACAAGTGGATGGTGAAATCAATTATCCTGGCGAATATCCTTATGCCGAGCACACGACCCTCAGAGACATGATACTGCTGGCTGGTGGCATCACTCAAGCCGGTTCTCTGGCACGCGTGGATGTATTCCGCAGGCTGCGCGATATAAATGCTACGGAAGACTCACCTATGTCTGCCGAGCACTTCACATTCTCTTTCAATGAAGACTTCAGCCTTAAAGGCGACACAGTCTTTGAACTTGCACCATTCGATATTATCTATGTCCGTAAATCACCTGCTTATGAGGTACAAATGAACGTCAACATTGTTGGCCAGGTGAATTTCCCCGGTACATATACCATGACAAAGAAGAACTACCGTATCTCCGACCTTATCCACGATTGCGGTGGCATCACCAACCAGGGTTATGTTCGCGGAGCCTCGCTTCTGCGCGTCATGACCAAGGAAGAACGAGAGCAGCGCGATGCCAACAATCTGCGTGCACAAATTGATATCTATGAGCAAGGATTACGCGATGGAAAAGACCTCAACCTTCAGGTTGCAGACTCTCTCCTTTCTCTGAAGGCCGTCACAGACAACACCTACGCCATCGCCGTTGATTTAGAAAAAGTACTGAAAGAACCTGGTTGCATCTACGACCTTGTCCTGCGCGAGGGCGATATACTCAAAATACCCAGGCCTGAATACACCGTCAAAATTAGTGGTGAAGTGATGCACCCTGTCTCCATGGCTTATGAAGAAGGCAAGAGCGTCAAATACTACATCAAACACGCAGGTGGTTATGCCCGCAAAGCATACAAGCGACACGCATATGGCATCCACATGAACGGCAGCGTTATACAGCTTTCAGGCAGATCTTCACACGACATTGAGCCTGGCACAGAGATTGTGGTACCTTCCAAGGCCGGTCGCAAAGGCATGAGCACCTCCGAAATTATGTCCACTGCATCTACTGCCGCCTCACTCTCCTCTGTCATTGTGGCACTCATGAATATCGTCACTAAATAAACATCATGGAACAGAAAAAAAGCCAGCAACAGGTTATCGACCTCGCCAAAATAGCTAAAACTCTGTGGCAAAAACGCCGCACTTTCTATAAAATATGGATTTGGACGTTCATCCTCTCCTGCATTTGGATTCTTCCTCAACCACGTTACTACACATGTGAAGTCAAACTCGCACCGGAGATGAGTGGCGACCAAAGTATGGGTGGTCTCTCCAGTCTTGTCTCTTCATTCGGCTTCAATTTCGGAGGTGCAAGTGGCCAAGATGCCATTTATCCCGAGTTGTACCCGGAACTCTTTGAAAATCCGGAGTTCATCGTAGGATTGTATGGCATCCATGTAAACACTAAGGGAGGTGACATCTCCACCGATTACTTCACCTACATGAAAAAACATCAGAAGAGTAACGCCCTGACATGGCCATTCCGCTTTGTGAAGGGATACATCAACAAAATGCTCACTGAGGAAGACAAAACCCCAAGAGCCTCTGGCGCAGGAGGAATCAATCCGTTCATGATGAACCGCAAAGATTACGAGCTGATGCTTTCAATAATGGGGCATATTAATTGTTCCGTAGATAAACAGAACTTCGTCATTTCCATCAATGTAAAAGACCAAGACCCCCTCGTTTGTGCAATTATGGCCGACAGCGTGAAGAAGCATTTGCAGGACTTCATCATTCAGTATCGCACAAGCAAAGCAATTAAAGATGTGTCACATTATCAGCACATGCGCGATAGCGCAGAGATAGAGTACATTGATGCAATGGAACGTTACAGCCGCTTCTGCGACACACACAGGGACATCATCCTTCAAAGCTATCAGAGCAGTCGGGATAAACTCGAGAGCGAGTTGAATCTCAAGCAGAATTCTCTCTCTGCTATGGAAACACAATTGCAAAATGCTAAGCTTAAACTACAGGAAAAAACACCAGCTTTTACGACACTGAAGAGTGCCATTGTTCCTGTTAAACCGGCGGAACCCAAGCGGGTAATCTTTGTGCTTGGCATGCTCATTATGGTGACTATTGTCGGAGGAATATGGATGGTAAGGAAAGAAATCTTCTTCTTTTAACCAACAATATCAGCATAGGGAAATGAATGCTCGTTTGACGCAGCTACTGCCTATAGACGTTGGCCACTTGTTCAAAATGGATTTAAGCAAGTGGATTATTGTCCCTTTTCTGATGGTTTTCTCGGTGGTGATCAAAGTGAGCGTCAATATCACCGTCGTGGAAATGCAAATGCTCTCCTATATTGTGCTCGCCCTGTCACTATTGTCGTTTGTTGTCGTATCCGTGTTCTATTTCAGGGCAAGAACCGTCTCGAGATATGTGGCCGTCGTTATCTTGTTCCAGTTGCTGATGCTCACATCCACGATCATCAACGGCACCGATATCAAAGGCTGTCTATACCAAAGTTGTATGGTCATCTTCATAGCTATGGCCTCTGATTTTTTCAAAGACAGATTCCATTTTATGGTATGCGCCTTTGCTCTTTCATTTTCTTTTTGTGCATATTGGAATTTCTATCATCTAATAACCCATCCTGACCTATGGATGGTGGGAGTGGGTGTTTGGAAATCTACCCAAGGCTATCTACTTGGCGACAACTACAACGGAATGGGATGTAGGCTTTTGTGCGCTGTTGGGACAAGTATGGTGTGCTTGAGATATGGCAAATGGTGGATTCTCAATGCGATACCCGTCACGATTGTTTCCATCGGGGCGCTCGCCATCGTGCAATCCATGACATCTATAACAGGCATATTGATGTGCCTCCTGTTTTGTTTTATTCCTTCACGCAAGTTACTAAAGACAGGCATCGTGACACTGATTGTTACCATCATATTCTTCCAAGTATTCGTCTGCTTCCAAGGAAAAGGAATTGAAAACAACTCATTGGCCGTATGGTTTGTGGAAGACGTGTTGGGCAAGGATATTACCTTTACACACAGAATCTATCTTTGGGATGCAGCCTCAAAGGTCTTTGCCGATTCGCCCATCTTTGGTTACGGGTTTGTGGGAGCTGATTGGTATTACTCCAACATGAGTACATTTGCAAAAGGTCCACACAATTTTATCTGGGGCATACTCATCAATGGTGGCATTATTTTGCTTGCTCTGTTCACTTATATTTGTTATATGGTGTTCGTCAAGCTTTCCACCACCAACGACAGGAGTGTTCTTCTAATATATGCTACCGCTGCAACAATGTTCTTGATGATGACTATGGAAGTCTATCCTCTCCCGTTCATCATCACACTGCTCAGTTTGGCCTTCTTTGCACCAACGTCACAGGGAATGGTGGAACAGACAACCAAAGAAACCGAATAACATTATCGACTATGCATATATTCTCCATCATCATACCGCATCACGAGATTCCCATGCTACTGCAGCGGTGTCTCGATTCCATCCCTGATGTGCCAGAGGTGCAGGTCATTGTGGTGGATGACAACAGCTCGGAACAAAAAGTGGATTTCGGGCAATTCCCCGGTCTCAATCGGAAATACACACTATGCATCTTCGACAAAGAAGGCGGTGGGGCCGGTCATGCCCGCAACATCGGACTGAGGCATGCTGACGGCAAGTGGCTAGTATTTGCTGACTCTGATGACTTCTTCACAAAGGATGCTTTCCATATACTCAACAGCCACAAGGACGCTCCCTACGACATTCTTCTGTTCAAATCAAATAGCGTAAACTCGGAGGACCTGTCGCCTTCTAACCGATTTGCAGACCTCAACAACGCAATCGACGAAGCTCTAACTGGCAAAAAAGACAATAAGGCTGCCATCTTGTCAAGACCTGGGCCTGTATGTAAAATGTTTCGTAGGAGTCATATTCAGCAGAAAGACATCTGGTTCGACGAGACAATGGCGTCTAATGACCAAATGTTTGTGTTCAAAGCCACTTGCTGGGCTCAAGATGACGCTGTGGCTGTATTTAACGAAACACTCTATACCGTAACTACACGCAAAGGCAGCCTCATAGAAAAACGATTTACAAATCCTGACAATTTCCTCTGCAGGATGGAAGTGCAAATACGTTGTAACAAGTTTCTGAGAGATTATCCACAGTTCAGGAAGGAACCCATTATTATATGGCTTTCTCGGTCTCGACGATTTGGCATCAAGACTTTTCTTCGTACTTTGGGGCTCATCATCAGCAGAGGGGCTTTTTTCTCTGGCTTTGGAACGCTAATGAAAATTGTAAAGAGTCATATTATCAGAAAAGAACTTTGATATTATTAATACAACTACAATGAAAGAAATCAAAATATGTGTGATTGGCTTAGGTTATGTTGGTTTGCCGTTAGCCAGATTGTTCTCCACGAAGTATGAAACAATAGGATTCGACATGAACCAGCAAAGAGTGAATGCACTCATGGCCGGGCACGATGCCACACTCGAAGTGAGTGATGAGCTATTACAGGATGCTATTAGCCGTCACGGCTTCATCTGCACCACTGACTTGGAGTGCATACGCCAATGCAATTTATACATAGTTGCTGTGCCTACTCCTGTCGATGAAAACAACCGTCCTGACCTCAAGCCCCTGTTAGGAGCAAGTGAGACTGTGGGAAAAGTTATTTCCAAAGGAGACATTGTTGTATATGAAAGTACGGTGTATCCAGGTGTCACAGAAGAGGAATGTTTGCCTGTAGTGGAGCATATCAGCGGCTTAAAATTCAATGTGGACTTCTATGCAGGTTATTCTCCCGAACGGATTAACCCAGGGGATAAGGAACATACTGTAGAAAAGATAAAAAAAGTTACTTCTGGTTCTACGCCTAAGATAGCCGACATAGTTGATGGCGTTTATAATTCCGTTTTGGTGAATGGCACCCATAAGGCACCAAGCATCAAAGTGGCAGAAGCCTCGAAGATTATAGAAAACTCACAACGTGATGTCAACATTGCGTTTATGAATGAACTGGCTAAAATATTCAATGCGATGGGCATAGACACGCATGATGTCATAGAAGCTGCTTCTTCTAAATGGAATTTTATTAAGTTGTCTCCAGGATTGGTTGGTGGGCATTGCATCAGTGTTGACCCTTATTACTTGATACAGAAAGCACAAATCTATGGTGTTTTGCCTCGTGTCATGTATAACGCCCGCCGTCTCAACGATGGAATGGGAGATTATGTAGCCAATCAAGTCATCAAGTTGATGAACAAAAAAGGTGTGATAGTAAAAGATGCCAAAATACTGATACTTGGCATCACGTTTAAGGAGAACTGTCCCGATATTCGAAACACCAAGGTTGTCGATATCTACCATACCCTTCTGGAATACACAGGAAACATCACCATCTATGACCCTTGGGCCAATGTAGGAAATGTGAAGAAAGAATATGGAATCAATATTACTGACAAAATGCCAGAAGGTGTATTCGATGCTATCATTCTAGCTGTCGCCCATAGTGAATTCCTGAAAATGGATATAAAGGTGAAAACTGGCGAAAAGGGTATCATATATGATGTAAAGGGCATCTTACCACGTGACATCATTGACGGAAGGCTATAAACTTTCTAAACAGGACTTCTTCTTCTGAAGCAGCAAGCAATGGAACCATCCAAGAGAATAGTTATCAACACACTTGCACAACACACGAGGGCGATTATCAATACCTGTCTATCACTCTACTCGACGCGATTGATATTGCGGATTTTGGGGCAATCTGATTACGGTATTTACTCGCTTGTGGCAGGCGTAGTGACGATGCTAGCCTTTCTCACCGGTGCCTTGGTCATCACTACCCAGAGGCAGCTTTCCTTCTATCACGGGCGAGGCAATCTTGCTGATGTAAAAAGCATGTTCTCAAGCAGTTTGTTGCTGCACATTTTCATCGGAACAATCTTTGCCCTCATTCTGTTAGCTCTTACGCCGTTCATTTTCGGAGGCTTTTTAGAGATTGACCCCATTCGCATACCAACAGCCAAAGGGGTATACTATATGGCGGTGCTGGCGCTTGCCATTACTTTTTTTGCCGCCCCATACAAGGCTCTCTTCATAGCCCGCGAGGAAATTGTATATGTTTCGGTGGTGGATGTTATTGATGGTGTACTGAAACTCATTTTCGCCCTCTCACTGCCATTCATCACCTACGACCGCCTGATGGCATACGCATATGCTATTGCTGGCATCCAGACTTTTCATTTCCTAGCACTTTCGCTGTGGGCTGTCACACATTTCAAGGAAAGCACGCTGCTGCCCAGGCTTAGTCTTGTACGGCGGTGTTATCTGAAAGAACTGATGAGCTTTGCCACCTGGACAGTTTATAGTACTGGCTGCGTGATGGGCAGGACACAGGGCGTGGCTATCATCCTGAACAAGTTCTTCGGTACTGTTGTCAACAGTTCCTACGGCATTGCCCAACAGGTGTATCACTCCATTGCCTTCATCTCCCAGGCTGTGACCAACGCCATGAGTCCGCAGATAGTAAAGTCAGAGGGAAGCGGCGACCGCAGACGGATGCTCCATCTGGCAGAACTATCAAGTAAGTATAATTTCCTGCTGCTTTCCACAGTGGTCATTCCGCTGTCGTTCGAACTTCCGGAGGTGCTTACACTATGGTTAGGAAACGTGCCGCCTCATGCAGCTACGCTATGTCGCTTCGTTATCCTCTCAGCCCTGTGTGACCAAATAACCATTGGTTTAGGGACAGCCAATCAGGCCATCGGACGCATACGCAATTACTCATTAGTGGTGAATACAATCAAGGTACTTACGTTGCCCGTGTTCTGGCTATGCCTTCACTTGGGTTATGAGATAGGCCAAGCCATGTGGGCATACATCGGTTTCGAGATTCTATGCGCCTTGACGCGCCTTCCTTTCCTGAAAGTCACCGCAGGCTTGTCCATACGCCATTTTGTCAGACAAGTATTCGCCCACATAGCTATACCGATAGTAGCCGTCTCTGCCGCCTGTTGGTTGATGGTAACATTTGTTGAGGATATTCCGTTCCGTTTCCTGCTTACTGGCATTGTGTCTGTTATTGTGGCAGGAATCACTATTTGGTTGTTTACGCTCGATGATGTCGAGCGTCATACAGCACTGCAAATGATTAAGAAGGAAACTCTTTCTTGATGGCTTCCCTAAAATAGCCACCAATCATGGAATGTTCAGGAAATTGCTCTACCTGGTCTTCGTGGGTAATATTGCAAGCATCAAGTTGCTCAATAAGTGGTTTTACGTGTTCGGAATAGGTGTGTTCCTGTGTAGAATAGAGGAGGAAAACCCGAGTTTTGCTACCGCGGCGCGCCTCAATCATGTCAGATATCTTTCTGTCAAGTATGTCTATCCAGTCTTGAGACGGCTCTCCACCAACCATAGCATGCCATTGCTCGGGATGTTCCTTGTACTGGTGACGCGACAGGTAATCACCCACATAATATTGGCAGGCACCTGCCATGATTCTATCTGCATTGATTTTCAATCCATAGTAAATGGCAGCTGTACCCCCTTTGCTGCTCCCCAAGGTCACCACAGAAGTGTAGTTACCTTTCCTCAACACTCGGTCTATCAGGGCCTGAGTAAATTGTTCTGGGTGGTCGCACTTGTTTTCGTACCAATAGTAACTCACACCATCAGCCCAACAATCAGCTATGAAGAGCAGGTCATTGGGACTATGCCAAAGTGAAGTCTTATAGTTATAGCGTACTTTGCCAATGCCAGTGAAGACAATAATTAGGGTGGACGAGCCTTTCCGCTTCCAAATATACTTTACGCCCTCCGGACTCATTTTAGTCATCAGAGCATCAAGAGTCTTGCTAAAGAATGTCTTCAGATGATGCATAAATGTATTTTTCATGCCGTTTCAGAATGTAAACATAGTTAAATCGGTACAAAATTAAGAAATTTCATGGAAATAACTAAGAATAAAGTGAAAAATGAAAAGTGAATAGTGAAAAAACTTTGAAATTCAGGTATCTTTCGAGTGTTAGTAACTAAGATGTAGGTCAAAGTATGTTAAAGGATAGAGAAATAATTATCTTAATTTAAGTTTCGGGAGTTTGTAACTCGCCATTTTATATTGATATAATTCACAGATATGAGCAAGCTCATCAGAATCGTTAACCAGGGCATCCATGACTTCTTCATCTGCAATGGAGAAGACCTTGGTGATGGCTGCAACCAGTTCGAGAATCGCCTGCCAGATTCTTTCACTGATGGTCAGTTCATGGCTGTCCTGATTGACCTGCCTGAAGAGTTCTCCGATAGTCTCGTAGTCCATGAATCGCTTCACGGCAGAGAGGATGTTGTACTGGAGCGCCACGAGGGACGTACTTGCTATCTGAGCTGCGAAGTTGGCCGACTGGCATTTGCCAAGTCCGAGCAGTCCCTTGCTCTCCTTGAAGATGACCTCCTGGGACCAGCGTCTGGAGTAAATCCTGTATGTCTCGAAGAATCCCAGCGAAAGGTCAGTCGTGAGCAGTCCGCTCCATGGACCACGCTTGCTGCGACGAATGAAGAAAAGCCTGACATGCGTGTCTGCAAAGACGACATCGGCACTCATGTACCAGCATCTGAGCTTGCGACTGTACCTCTTCTCACCCCGCTTGTTCAGTCTCTTGATGATGGCAGGGGCTGTAAGGTCCTTGCGCTCAAAGCGGTACTTGGTCTTGCCCTCCTCACCGACCTTTATCATTCCGATGTAGTCGCACTTGATATGGCGGGAGCGGATAAACCGGACTATCTTGGCGCATGTGAACCAGCTGTCAGCCAGTACATAGCGGAAGCGTATCTTATGCTTGACAGCCCTGCGGATCATCTCTATGGTGAGGTCAATCTTGCTCATCGAGTACTCGTCAAGGCGGGTCTGGATGGCTGTGTCCTCATCCCGCTTTATGCTGTATCTTCTGGAGAGTTCCTTCCCGCTCATGCCATAGTTGCCCTTCCTGCCCTTCTCGCCAAGGATACAGAAGTCGAGCAGCATCTGGCTGATGCCGTCGGTAATGCCGAGGAAGAGAGCCTTGAAGCCGAGGATGCTGCGGTGATCGAGATGGGAGTGGACACGCCCGATGTTCTCCATACGGCGGCCTGTCTTGGGGAAGTCCGTATCGTCAACCATCAGGCAGGTGTCGTCAGACTTGTGGTCACTGCGGATGATGACCTTCGTCCAAAGCTGGCAGACGATGTGGTACACCAGCTTGCGCCAGTCGGTACGGCCGTCGTTGAGGAACTCATAGAACACATCTTTACGACAACCAAGCTTGCCGCCTAACGGCGAGCCATAAATGTTGAAAGGATTACGAATCATGAAACAGGGACATACCAACAGAAGCTGGAACACCTGCAACAGCGAGTACTTGCTGTTACAGCGGCTCTTGCGTCCGAACAGGCTCTGTTCGTTCATTTTTATACCCTTAATCACGTTCATAATGACAAACATTGCATTATCAGTATTATTTTTCTTGAAAAATGAGCTTATCTCTGACAGAAATTGTGTAACTTTGTGCGCTGGCATTGGAATAATGAGTCTTTTTGTTTCGCACCTTAAAGATACTAATTTCTTGCGACATATGCAAGAATCCAATGCCTTCTTTGCACATATACATTCACATTTTAATTAACTCCCGAAACTTCAAT
>JAILRU010000016.1 GCA_024697945.1 Bacteroidaceae bacterium | reverse complement strand
CGCCGTGGCTGTGACGGTAGTGTTTGGATGCTCTTGGCACAGTTCGTTAAGCAGATGTGTCCGTCGGCCTACGATGCCCATGCAGTTTCCGTCAGTAGCATATTTTTCGAAAAGTGTCCTACCTATGCCAGAAGTTGCTCCAATGATTATGATGTTCATGTTCGGTTTTTTTATTCAATCTTTCTTTGTGAGACAATGCAGATGAGTTCATACCTAACGTTGAAATCATCCTGAGGAGGATTAGCAAGGGTCGTTTTCCTTACTAACAGTTCGTACTCGTTTCCTTTCTCGTAGGTGAAGCCTGTGATTGTATAAAGGCTGACACAACTCCAACGAGTATCACCTTTCTCCTGAATCTGCATTCCGACAATTGGATTCTCCCTTTCAGGATCAAGCCACATGTCATAGTAAACTCCTGTCTCTGCAGACACGTAAACCGTTACCTGCTCTACTTTATCTTCGTTATCATCATAGCTGCTGCAAGAGGCGATGGAGAAAGCAGCAAGCATCATAAATGCAATTCTCCAGAGTTTCATTGTTTTCATATTGCTTATGTTTGTTCGTGCCACAAAGTTACAAAAAGACACAAAAATAGACCCTTGGCTAAATCTAAAAAAAGAATGCCAAGGGCGAATGTCTCAACTTAGGTTGAGAGTTTCTGTCTGTTATAGACTATTATTTGTTGCCAAACGTAATACCACGCCGTATTTTGCTGACAGTATTTGGATGGACGTTCAAAAACGAAGCGATGTCTTGTAAGTCAAGAAACTCCATGATACCAGGACAGCGTTGCAGCAACATTTCGTAACGTTCACGGGGCGTAGTACAATGGAGGTCAAGATAGCGCGAACGGAATTGGCTGAGAATGTGCTCGCCAATCATGGCTCGTAGTTTCATCGTTTCCATGTTTTGATTGAAGAATTGTTCCAGTTGCTGGCCCGTAACCCTCAGTACACGGCTGGGCACCATGGCTTCAATTGTGGCCTGTGACGGACGGCCATAGAGAAATGTGGGGTAGTCGCACACGAACTCACCCTCAAACGAGAACCAAGTGATGTGCGCCTTGTCATCGCTCATACCATATTTAACATATTTGAAACATCCTTCAGTGACAAAAGCGAACCACCGTGCCGGGTCACCCTCGCGCTCCAGTTGATCACCCTTGCGGTAAACCACCGCTTCACCCTCACGCTCGCAGAAGTCGCGCAGCACCTGAAGGTCAATACTGTTATTGCTGAATTTCTGTTCCATAAGTCAGTCGTGTCGTTTGATTGAAAAAGCGGATAGTGCCGAAGCCGTTCTATCCGCTCATGTGTTATACCTTATATAATATATACTACGCTACCAATACGTCTTGTTATTCAGTCGTTAGATTTGGCTTTTACATAAAAAGGGCAGAGACGGCTCTTGCCTGCACCATTCGGACCTGCGATGATGGTTAGTTCTGGGCGGCGCTCCATCTATCGGGCAATTAGATAAGAGTAACGGCCTTTGCCAGGGGCAGCAGTTCGGCGAAGGATATGATATGTGCGGCTGCGACGGTCGAGTTTTACACAATCCTCGCTACCGTCAGGATTGGCCAGATAGGTGTTCCCATTATTGTCGAAGAAAGGAACAGAGACACCACGATGCCATGAGTCAGCATAGATGCGTTCAATCTCACGGCTGGCTGCGCGGTTAGCTTCACTGGCTGTTTGGCCGTTTGGCAGGTGTATGGTATCGATGTCTTTGTATGTACACATAACTTTTTAAAGTTTACTGCAAAGGTACGACTTTTTCTCTATTGCTCCAAGAATCTACGAGAAAAACTATCAGTTTCACTTCTCTCACTTAATTGCGACCTTGACTTTGTCGAGGTCGCTCACGCTTGGAAGTGAAAGCAAGCTCTCACTTCTCTCACTTAATCGCGACCCTTTTGCCGTTGATGATGTTCAGACCGCGTTGAGGTTTGGTCAGGCGCTGTCCTGCTAGGTTGTAGATTGCTTCATTATCAATTGTCAATTGTCCATTGTCAATTGAACGGATGTTCGAAGCCATGTCCGGGCCCAGATACTGTCCGATGAAGAAAATGGCACCCGTGCTCTGCTCACTGATGATGTAGAAGAACGGGCGGTCGGCATGGAAGGTGTATTCATCAGGAATAGCAGTGTCCGAATACTCAATCACTGTGACGGCAGCTGCTTCAGTGCCTTCCTCATCAAGGTCGATGACGGCTTTTTGGAACATATTGCTGATATAGACGCCCCGATTGCCGAAGTATGGGAACTCTGCTCTCTCATAGTCGAAGGCCGAGGGCATTCCTAACTCCGACATGACATCAACTAAAGGAAGGTTTGTACCCGTCTTTATCCGTGGCAACTTCAGGTTAACCCGCTTTATCCCCTGAATCTCGGACTCCCAGTTCTTGCCATTCATCCCTGTGAGCACATCGTCGATGGTCTTGTCAGGGCGTGGCAGGAAGACGGTCATCCTGTAGGCTCCGTTGCCGTACGGGAGGCGAACGGCCTGATAGAGGTCGTTCTCCGCGTATTCAAACTCTTCCCATTGTTGCATCATGGGCACGGTCTGTCCGCCGTTGAAGGACTCTTCGCGTGTGTAAGCCTTGTCGAACTTGCTTGTCCATGCTCCCTTGAAGTAGATGGCGTTCAGCAGATAGCTGACGGCGTACATATTGAAGGACTGTTCATTGAGTACCTCGGGAATCATTCCGTGGGTGTGGTCGTTGGCCCATCCGTTGATGATGTCGATGGAGTTCTGCACGTCGAAAAAGTTGAGCTCCGTTGGTTCTGCATCGTAGAACTCATTCGCTTTCTCTACAAAGCCTTGCTGGAGGTGAAAGTCTCTGCCACTGTTCACGAAGACGGTGTTGGCTATCTCGGCGGCGGTGGTATTGTCGAGCGTTGGAGCCTCTGTGAGCAACTTGCGGCAGAACTGGTTGATGGCATCTGCTCCTGCATCGCCAAAGCCCAGCACCTCATTGATTTCCTGCTGTGTCTGTCCTGCAGCGCCGTTGTTTGACATGCCTAAGGCGAAGGTAATGCTCAGGGGAGACATGACGCTGCTCTCCTCACCGCGTGCCCCCCGGAAGAGGTTGAAGGCGAAATTGTTGTTGCTCTCCACAAGCTGCTTCTCCTCGGCTGTAAGTTCAATTTCGCGTAGGGGATTCTTCAGCGGTTCGCCCATGTACTGTCCGATGAAGAAGATGGCACCCGTGCTCTGCTCGCTGATGGTGTAGAGGAAGGGACGGTCGGCAACAAAGTCGGCATAGCCGGGCGTGCCGTTCTTGCGAACATCTATGACGGTGACAGCCGAAGCCTCGGTGCCCTCCTCGTCAAGCTTTATCTTGGCAGCCTGCTTCATCAGGCCGATAAAGACGTTCTGGTTACAGAACCCGTTGAAGCCGTAGCCGCCCTCGAAGGCATTGGGCATACCCAGGGACTTCATGATGTCCTCCAAGCGCATGTCCGTCGAGGTCTCGAACTTGGGCAGATACAGGTTCACATAACAGGTCCCGTACTCTTCCTGACTAAACCCATTATTCCTCAGTTCGTCAATCACATCGTCGATGGTCTTGCCCCACTGAGGCAGATAGACCGTCATCTGGTAGGCTTTGTTGCCGTAGGGCAGGATGACGGACTGATAGGTTTTGTTCCTGGCATACGAGAAATCTGTGTATTGGTGCATCAACTGTGCTTCTGCCTTGCCATCGTTGAACTGGCTTCGACGTGTCTCCTGTGCATTGAACTTGTGTGTCCACTCGCCCTTGAAGTAGAGGGCATTCAGCAGGTAGCTCACTGCATCGGGTGTGAATTCTTCTTCCTTGATGGCTTCCTCAATCATGCCCTCGGTGTGGTCACTGCCCCACTGGTTCATGACACCCAATGTCTCACCGTCATAGAAATCGCGGCTCTCAGGTGTCGCATCGTAGTACTTGGCAGCTGTTTCCACAAAAGCAGGCAACAGTTCGCAGCCAGAAGCTGTGTTGACATAGATGTTGTTGGCAATGGCAACACGTGTCGTCTCGTCGAGGGTGCCGCTCTCAGCGAGCAGCTTTTTGCAGAACTTGTTGATGGCATCTGCACCGCCCACGTTCGCGCTTCCCAGAACTGCGTCAATCTCTTCGCGGGTAATGCCATCGGCCCCGTTGTTCAACATGCCCAGGTCGAAGGTGATGCCAAGAGGGGACAGGAGAGTTGAGGGCTGAGAGTTAAGAGTGGCGAGTTGGGACTCGCGGACTTTGCTAAAGAGGTTGAGAGCAAAGCGGTTGTTGTTCTCCACCAGTTGGCGTTCGCTATCAGTCAACTCGATTGTCTTTGGATTGCTTTCATCTGCAAAAGCAGAAGAAAAAGAGAAAATGAAAAAATGAAAGAATGAAAGAAAAAGTAAAGATAGATGTTTCATAGCGTTAGTATTTTTCTGCAAAAATACAATAAAAAACGAAAAGTGAAAAGTGAAAAGTGAAAAATTATAGTAATATTGAAAAATTAAAAGGTTAAAAAGAGTGAAGGACGAAGAATTTTTTGTATTTTTGTGTGCGAATTTAACGGGCAAAGCCCTAAATAAAGTGAAAAGTGAAAAGTAAAAAATGAAAATGATAAATATAAATGAACATGAAAAACTACACAAAACTTGTTCGGCTGTCTCTGGCAGCTATGATTTGTCTCTTTTCTGCTAACGTTTGGGCAGTAACGGAGATTCATGTTGAAACAGCAGGCACTCTGTCCTCGCTGCTTACCTCCACAGACAAGGAACTGAAGGTAACGGGCTCTATCAACGGCACCGACATCAAGTTCATCCGCGAACTGGTGACGGCTGGCACGGTGACAAGCCTCGACTGGTCGGAAGTCAGCATTGTCAGTGGCGGAGAGGCATACACCAAGAGCTTCAAGACTGCAAACAATGTCATTGGCGAAGAGATGTTCTTCGAGTGCTCAAAGCTTGAGACCATCATTCTGCCCAGCACAATCACAGCCATTCTGACCAACGCCTTTTCGAGGACAGGTCTCAAGGCTATCGACATCCCCGGGAGCGTGACTAAGCTCGGCGGCGATGCCTTTGCCTATTGCGGTTCCCTGAATACGGTTGTCATCGGCAAGAAGGTGACCCAGATGAACCAGGGTGTCTTCTATAGCTCTGACGTCAAGAATGTCTATGTGAAGCCGCTTACGCCTCCCAGCACACCGGCTTATCTGTTCTCGTCGAATCCCAAGATATATGTCTATTCGGGGGTACTGACGGACTACAAGCAGTCCGGTTGGAAGCAGTTCGGCACCATCGTCGGAGGCTTGGAGGACTACTATCCGTTGGAGGCCGACCCCGATATGATTGCAAAGACCCTGTGCGGCAATTTCTTCGAGGATGCCATCTGCACCCAGCTGAAACCCGAATACCAGGCCATGAGCGACGAGGAACTGACTGCTGCCATGACCGAGGTGGGTATGCCGCAGTATATGGTTGACATTGCCCTCAAGGTGAAGAACGAGGACTGGGCTGCCTACGAGAAGGACTTCCGCATCCATAGCTACAAGGCTTATAGCGATGCCAACTACTGGAACGAGAAGATGATGGCCAGCGGCGGCTCATACATGGGTAACCCCACCGGCATCTATGCTGAGAACGATGGCGACGAAATCTATGTCTTCGTGGAAGGGGATGTACCCAGCGATGCAACGCTCTACTTTGCCGGCTGTGTGGAGAACCAGCTCATCACCAACGCCAAGACAGGAACGAGGTTAGAGAAAGGTCTCAATATCATAGAAGGCGTGAAGAATGCGCTTTATTACATCGTCTATACTGCCGACACGAAGTCGATGACCAAGACGCTCGACCAGTGGCCGGAGATGAGGATTCACGTGGAAGGGGGCAAGGTGAACGGCTACTACGATGTCAACTTCCATGCTGCAGCTGACTACCTGAAAATCCTCAGAGCTGCCAAACTTAACCGCTTCACCGTCAGGGGCGGACACTCACTCTTCCATCTCAAGACCGCTTCATTCAAGGAGGTCTTCAAACGGTCTGCTGCCATGAGCAAGAGCATCTGCTGGTTCGACAGCGTTGCTGTATGGGAGAAGAACCTGATGGGTATGACCGAGGAGGTCGCTTCCGGCAAGAAGGCCGGCTATCCCTGGTATCTGACAGGCGGCGAGGCCATCTATCCCATCTACTACAACAACCCCAACTTCGCCATCGAGGGCGAGGAAAGTGACGCTGGCTATGCTAACTCTACGGCTTACAGAACCAGCTACAACGGCATTGCCTGCATACGGAACTGCCTGGATGCCACCAACTCCAATATGGATGACTGGTGTGCCGGACATGAGTGCGGTCACAACAACCAGAGAGCCATCAACGTGGAAGGCTGCACTGAGGCTTCGAACAACGTCTTCTCGAACCTCGTCCGTTATCTCGGTGGCCTCAACACATCCGGCGGTTCGTCGCTCGCTACTGTTATGGACGAGTTCTCGCGCCGCGAACCTTTCTACTTCAGGGACGTGAACAGCCGCCTGCGTATCTATTGGGACCTCTACCTCTACTATCACCTGGCCCAGAAGAACACATCGTTCTATCCCGAGCTCTTCAAGGCTCTCAGGAAAGACCCACTGGTGCTCTACAATTCCTCGAACAACAACAATGGCGGCCTGAAGTTCGTCCGCAAAGTGTGTGAAGTGGCACAGGAAGACTTGACAGACTTCTTCGATATCTGGGGCTTCTTCGAGCCGATAAAGAATGGAACAAAGATTGAGGATTACGGCAGCCATCCCATCGCCGTCACAAGGACCAACATCAACAGCACGAAGGCCATTATCTCCAAGTACGAGAAGAAGAACCGCGAGATTATCTTCGTGGAAGACCGTGCGGATTATGTTCTCTCTACTGGTTTCCTCCAGGCAGCTGGCAGGAAGCGCAACGGCTACGACCAAGTGGGTCAGTATGGTGAACTGGGACAGTTTACTGACTATCTGCCCGATGCCTGGACTTCCTCGGAATATGTTTATTTCGTGTCCGACTCCCTTTATGCAATGGAAGGCACGGGAGGTCTTGGCTTCTTCATGCTTGATAAAGATAATAACATCAAGTATGCTTCCAACGCTAAGAACGTCTGCATCCCAACGAGCGTAGGTCGTGGCTTCACCATCTACTCATTCGATGGCGATGGCTCGCTGCACGAAGTTCCAATGGCTGGCAGTGGCACGGAGTACGTGGAGCTTGTTGAAGCCGGTACGCTCAAGGCAGAGCTGAAGAACAACCAGGTCATCAAGCTGATTGTCAGCGGACCCATCAATTCAACGGACGTCACTTATATGAAGCAACTCATCAATAAAGAGAACCTGCAATCCATAAACATCGAGCATGCTGTGACAAACACCATAGGCAATGGGGCTTTCCAAGGCATTAAGAAGCTCGTTGCAATACAACTGCCGCTTTCGATTACCAGCATTGGCTCGAATGTTCTGTCCAACTCTGGCATCAAGATGATTGAGATTCCCGACATGGTGACTTCCGTTGGAGGAGATGCCTTTGCCTATTGCAATGCACTGACGACGGTGATTATCGGCAAGAACGTTAAATCGATGGAACAGGGCGTCTTCTACAGCTCTGCTGTCAAAGAGGCCTACGTCAAGCCACTCACGCCGCCAACCCTGAACGGTGTTAGCGATTATCTCTTCTCTGGCAAGAACCGCACAATTCATGTCTATGCCAGTGCAGTCGAAAAGTACAAGGCAGCAAACTGGGAACGGTTCGGCACCATCGTTGGCGACCTTACGGACGAAATGGTAGATGGAATCAGCGACGCTCCACGTCTAAATGATAAAGGACAAATGATAAATGATGATACCGTATATGACCTTATGGGACGTCGTGTAACCATCCTCCAACCCGGTACCATCTATATTAGGAACGGGAAGAAGTTCATGATTAAGTGAGATTTGCTACCTGCTATAATTAATGTTCAATGAAAATAGTCTTTAGATATTTACTGGTCGGGCTTGCCTGTTGTCTATTGTCTTTGAATGTCTGGTCTGCCGACACCATTCATGTGGCAACGGCAGGGACGTTGGCCTCGCTCTTGGAAACACCTCAGAGACAGGTCAAGATAACAGGCTTCATCAATGGCAGCGATGTCAAGTACCTGCGTGAGAAAATAACTGCCGGGAAAATAACGAGGCTCGACCTCGAGGAAGTCCATATCGTGGCTGGCGGCGAAGCATACAATGAAAATTACACAACGACAAAAGATGTCCTTGGTGACTACATGTTTGCCAATTGCTCCAAGCTCACTGTCATAACGTTGCCCACCAGCATCACTGCCATTGGGCGCTATGCCTTCTCGAAGACGGGAATCACCAAGGTAGATATACCTAACAGTGTGACCACTTTGGGCGGTGCTGCTTTTGCCGATTGCAATTCCCTCAAGACTGTAGTCATCGGCAGCAGAGTGTCCAAGCTCGAACAGGCTGTGTTCTACAACTCTTCGTCCATCACAACTGTTTCCGCTAAGCCCAAGACGCCCCCCGCACTAGATGCGTATATATTCACGGCAAGTCCTACCATCCGCGTCTATTCCAGTGTGTTGGCGGAATACAAAACCTCTAAGTGGGGGCAGTATGGCACTCTCGTCGGGAAACTGGAGAACTACTACCCGGAGGAGAATGCCGACCTCAGTTCTATCTTGGGCGAACTGGCTACTGACTACTTCGAGGATGCAGCATGTACGCAACTGAAGCCAGAGTACCAGGCCATGAGCGACGAAGAACTCACAGAACTCGTAATGACAACTGTCAAAGGACAACAGACAACAGACAACGGACAACTGTCCATGTTCATTGAAATCCTCTTGAAGGTGAAGAACGACAACTGGGCCGCTTACGAAAAGGAGTTCCGCATCCACAGCTACAAGGCCTACAGCGATGCCAGCTACTGGAACAACAAGCTCCGCAGCACAGGAGGTTCCTTCATGGGCAACCCCACAGGCATCTACACGACTGGCTACGACTCCCTCTATGTCTTTGTCGATACGGATGTGCCTTCCGGAGCAACCCTCTACATCGCAGGATGCCAGGGCAACGACCTCGTCACCAGTGCCAAGCAGGGCAAGATGCTGCACAAGGGACTGAACATCGTGGATGGCAGGGAGAACGCTCTCTACTACATATTATATATAGCAGATACCAAGTCGATGACCAAGACCCTCAGTGAGTGGCCAGAAATCAAGATTCACGTGGAAGGGGGCAAGGTGAACGGTTACTACGACATCAGCCGTCATAGTGTCAGTGACTATAAAGCAATCCTCAGCGCTGCTACTCACGAGCGCTTCACTGTCAAAGGCGGACAGTCGCTCTTCAACTTCAAGACAAGTAGCTACCGACAAATTTGGCCGAACAGTGTTGAAAAGAGCATCTGTTGGTTCGACAGCCTGACGGTCTGGGAGAAGGAGCTTATGGGCATCTGCGAGAGTGTAGCTTCTGGCAAGCGAGCAGGAGCGCCATTCTACATCACGGGTGGCGAGGACTACTTCCCCCAATACTACAACAACCCGAACTTCGCAGTGGAGGGTGAGGCTACCGACGGCGGCTTTGCCAACTCAGCGTCCTTCCGCACGATGTATAATACGATGGGCTGCGTACAAAGCTCCTTCGATGTGAGCCGTACTGCCGACTTTGATGACTGGTGTGCTGCCCATGAATGCGGACATAACAACCAAGGTGCTATCACCGTAGAGGGTGGTACAGAGGTCTCGAACAACCTCTTCTCCAACTATATTCGCTTCCACGATGGACTCATCACGAGCAGCGGCTCCCCGCTCTCCACCATCATGGACGAGTACGCACGGCATGAGCCGTTCTTCACGCGACCCCTCGACAGCCAGATGCGCATGTATTGGCAACTCTATCTTTACTACCACCTGGCGCAGCGCAACACGGCGTTCTATCCGACCCTCTTCAAGGAGCTCAGGAAAGATCCGCTGACCCTGTACAGTTCCAACACGGGGTGTCTGAAGTTTGTCCGCAAGGTCTGCGAGATTGTGCAGGAAGACCTCACGGAGTTCTTCACCGTATGGGGCTTCTTTGAGCCGCTCACAAACTACACGGTCAACGATTACGGATCGCACTCCATGACAGTGCGCCAGTCAGACATCGAGGGGACGCTGGCCGAGATAGCACAGTACCCTGTGAAGAACCGCGAGATACTTTTCATCGAGGACCGTGCCGACTATGTACTCACCACCGACTTCTTGACGACAGCGGGTAAGAAGCGCCGTGAGAGCGAGCAGGTGGGGCAGTGCGGTGAAGTAGGACAGTTCACTGACTATCTGCCAGGAGCATGTTTACCTTCTGAGTACACTTACTTGCAGGCCGACTCCCTATATGCTTTGCAGGGCGATGGAGGCCTCGGTTTCGTGGCACTCGATGAGTTTGACAATCTCCTCTTCGCCTCCAACGCCAAGAACTTCTGCATCCCGTCATCCATCTTTAAATCTTTAAACGTTTCAAATATTAAACTTTTCTCCTACGACTCCGACGGTTCGCTTCATGAAATCATCAAAGCCGGTACTGGTTCCGAATATGTTGTCATGCCGAGGGCAGGCGTCCTCTCCGATTCCCTATCCGCACTGGCTATCAAGGCTACCATCAGTGGCAATATCAACGGCAAGGACATCCGCTACCTGCGCAAGCTCATCGCGGAAGGAAACCTCGCATCCATCGACCTCTCCGAAGCCAAGATTGTATCGGGCAATTATGCCTATTACCAGAGCTATACGACATCGCTCAACGAGATAGGACCCTATGCCTTCGACAGTTTCAAGAAGCTCATCTCCATGCGTCTGCCCCTGAAGACAACCACGATAGGAGACCGCTCCTTCCGCTTCTCTGGACTTAGGATGATAGATATTCCCGATGCTGTGACCAGTATCGGTCTCGAAGCTTTCGGTGGCAGCAGCACCCTCGCCACGGTCATTATCGGCAAAAAGGTCAAGACAATGAGCCAGGGAGTCTTCTATAATTCTCCTGTCAAGGATGCATACGTGAAGGCTCTCATGCCTCCGACCCTCGGGGATTACATCTTCAATAGCAATCCCACTATTCATGTCTATGCCAGTGCCCTTGAGAAGTACAAGGCCTCAAACTGGGCCAAGTACGGCACCATCGTTGGCGACCTCACGGACGAAATGGTAGATGGAATCAGCGACGCTCCATGTCTAAATGATAAAGGACAAATGATAAATGATGATGCCGTCTATGACCTTCAGGGCCGTCGTCTCTCTGGCAAACCTGCACGTGGAATCTACATCGAGAACGGGAAAAAATTCACGGTTGAGTGAGAATCGAAGTTCGCTGAGGGCACTTGCAAGTATCCCTGAGTGGTTTTAGGGGTGACAGTATTGGATGGCAAGCATCGTGAGGTCGTCGCTCTGTTCGGCGTTGCCTACGAAACGGTGTAAGACTTCCGTAATGTACGCGATTAGGGCTTTAGGGTCGCATGCATTGTCCGTTTGTGCCTGCCGTGCTGCTCGGGTCAGGCGTTGTTTGCCGAATTGTGCGTGATTGATGTCTTCAGCTTCCGTCAAGCCATCAGTGTAGAGGAATATGGTTGTTCCAGGGCTGATGTGTGTTTCCTGACCTTCGTAGTTCCAGTTTGGCATCATTCCCACGGGGATGTTAGAATGTGAAAATGTCAAAAGATTAAAATGTGAAGAGGTTGCCCCTTTAACTTCTTCACTCTTTAACAGGAGCGGTTCTTCGTGTCCGGCATTGCAGTAACGTAATTTCCCAGATGTCAGGTAGAGTACACCGACAAAGAGGGTGACGAACATGTCTGAATCGTTCATCTCGGCCAGTGACTCGTTCATAGTCGTGACGATGGCCTCCGGTTGGTCTTCGTGAGCTGAAACGGAACGGAAGAGGCTGCGAGTGACAGCCATTACCAGCGAAGCCGGCACACCTTTACCCGCCACATCGCCTATGCAGAAGAAGAGTTTCTCGTCGCGAATATGGAAGTCATAGAGGTCTCCCCCTACCTCCTTGGCAGGAACGAGTGAAGCGAAAATATCGAAATGAGTTGAGAGTTGAGGGTTGAGGGTTGAGAGTTTTGGGAGCATGCTTTCCTGTATGCTGCGAGCAATACGCAGTTCACTACCGATGCGCTCTCTTTCGGCAGTGGCTTTCTGTAAGGTGCGTGCACTTTTTGCTGCACGGTATATAATAAATCCCAATAGAGCCATACCTGCCAGCATAAGCAGTGTCAAGTACAGACTAACTTCCTGCAGGTCTGCGTATATTTCCTTTTGACTGCATACGACAGACATCGACCAACCCGTCTCACCATCGATGGGGGCATAAAAGACGCTGATTCTTTCGCCATTGTTGTCTGTGATGTCCTGGTGACCACTGGCACCGCTCATCTGTTGCTGGTTGATGTAGCGGGTGGTGGTGTCAATCGAGGCTTCGGTGACTTCCTGTATGGTATTGCGCAGGATGCGGCTTTCGTCTGGGCAGACCATCACCATACCAGTGCGCGAGATGATTACATTATAGCTGGAGGGATAGATGTGACTGGCATTGATAACGGTGGAGAGCCATTCCAGCGATACGTCGGCTCCCAACAGGGCTACCGTCTCTCCCTTTGCATTGTGTATGGGGGTGGTGTAGGTGCAGAGCATCATCTTTGCTCCTGCATCGTCGTAGTAAGGTTCGCTCCATCGTCCCTTCCCGGCGCTGATGCCGTTCAGGTAGAACTCGGCCTCGAGATAGTTGTGCGAGGCACTGCCAATCTGGGCTTCCTCTATCGTGCCGTCCGGACGCTCTGCCACGTATGGTTCGAACCAATGGCCCTTCTGCGGATAGTAGTCGGGACGGAACATCAGGCCACCACCTACGATGGTCGGGTTCTGCTCCACCATCCGGCGAACGACAGAATAGAGAGAGTCAGGTTCTTCCAATACATATTCTGCTGCCCAGACGGTATTGCAGATAGCGGTCTCCACGGCTACCATCACCTTCTGGATTTCCAGATTCTTTAGGCGTAGCTCTGTCTCGGCCCTGTGCTCCACCTCCTCGCGTATGCCCTTACGGGCAAACATGTACTCCACGATGAAGATAATCTCCAGCAGGACTGCTACGGTCACAATGATAGCTACACTTGGCTTGGTCATAGTGTCCAATGATTGAACGTCTTACATACGTCCATGATGTGGTCGAAACGTCGTGCTATGCGCTCGTCGAATAGGGACTTGCACTCCTGAATCACCGGTTCGGGGAAAGAGTCGGACAGCGATAGCCAACTGAAGTTCCTGATGCACGAAACGACTTCTATCTGCGCCTTGCGCTCTGCTACCACGTCTGCAGGAAGGCCCTCGAAATAATAATCCATCGCCTTGTTCCAAAGGCGCTGTCCCAAATTTTGCGGCAGACCGATTATCTTCTCATAGTCTCCGACGAGGCTCACCATGGCTGAGTAGGCATGCCCCAAATCGAGCATGGGGTGTCCGTATGCCACCTCGCCCATGTCGATGAGCATGAGCTCGCCGTCCTGCATCATGGCATTCTTCGTCTGCAGGTCCAAATGGAGCAGGCGGTTCCCCGCAGGGATACTGTCAATAATGCGCAGCATCATGTCGATGCTTTCGTCGGGGAAGTAGCGGCGTATGTGTTCCACTTGTTTCCGCTCGTGTTCTATGGCGGAAGGCACTTTTCCACCTGCGGGCACTTCTATCTGATGCATTCCGAGGAAGAGATTGGCATACTTCCTCGCGCAGGAGTCAAGCTCATCGGGGTGCTGCTTCACGTAGGTGCTCAGCGTTTGGGCTGTCAGCAATTCATAGACCAGACCGTAACACTCTGCAGGGTTTTCCGATGACGGAGCCACCCTGACCACATCGAACGAGATGGCCGTGGGCATACCCAGTAGGAAAGCTTCCTTGGAGAGCGTTATCTCGCGGCGTACCTCGTCCATCGTGGTTCCCTCACGGAACACCTTGATGATGGTGTCGCCGTCCAGCCTGTAAACCTTTCCCACTCCTCCGATTCCTATGAGCCGGCAACCCTCCACGCTCAGCTGACGCATGGCTCGCTCTACGGTCATAATCTTGGTGAATCCCGTAGTCTCGAGCACCTCATAGACCTGTGGTTGAACATCAATCACGCGGAAGTCTTTATAGCGCTTCACCAGCGAGAGTAGGATGCGCAGTCCTGAACTGGAGATGTATTCTAAACGCGAAGCATCTACGGTTAATCTGCAATCCGACAATTCGCATTTTGACAGTTGTGAGTTAATCTTGGCACTGGCATCTGCCGATGTGGCTGTGTCTAAACGTCCGTCGAGGCTGATAATCACCTCGCCAGGGTTTGCTTGAATGGTAGTTGTCATGTTGTATAATATTTACTTTATGCCCAAGAACTTGTGTGTCTGCAACGAAAGCGACCACTTGGGGTGCTTCAATATGTAGGCGATGGTTTCATGTAGGATGGCACGGTTACGCTCTTCGTTGCCCGTGTCGAGGGGCTGTAGGTATAGGGCTGGACCTCCTCCATACCTCCCACAGAGAAGATAGACTTCAGGGTCACTGCCATCGCCCATATATAGCACCTTCAGCTCATGAGGATACTCCCTCCCCATAAGTCCTCCCTCTAGGGGGGGCTGGAGGGTCTGTGGGGCTCCCTTCGGTGAACATGTTACCCAATCGATGCCTTCAGGGAGCGGCAGAGTTCCATTGGTCTCCACCTGAATGAAGAAACCCGCCTCGTGGAGCTTATCAACAAGGGACTGTGTGAGTTGCAAGGCTGGTTCGCCACCGGTAATGACAATGTGGCGCGGCTCATGGCGACTTGCCTCACAAACAATCTCCTCCTCATTCATCTCAGCGAAGGACTGATGGCGGGTGTCGCAGAAAGGGCATTGCAGGTTGCATCCTGAGAAACGCAGGAAGAAAGCAGGAGTCCCAGTGAAGTAACCCTCGCCCTGCAATGACAGGAAAGTCTCGTTAACTTTCATTCCTCTTCGTACGTTGCCATGTTGCCCTCGCTTTCCTGCACATCAACGCGGTAGCATTCGGGAATCTGATCGCACACCCAGCGTGCAATGTTCTCGGCAGTGGGGTTGCAGGGCAGCACCTCGTTCAGGTTAGCGTGGTCGAGCTGTGACTCTATACGTTGCTTGATAATCTTGAAATCAACAACCATCCCGTCGGCATTAAGTTCCAAGGCCTTGCAGTAAACGGTGATGGTCCAATTGTGACCGTGCAACTGACTACACTTGCTGGGGTATGACAGTTCCAATCGGTGGCTGGCAGATATCACCAATCTTTTGCTAATGTAATACATGAGAAGGTTAAAATGTTTTGAGGTTATTGTTGTGCAAAGATACAACATATAATTCAAAATTCAAAATTCAAAATTCAAAATTATAAAGAAGAATGAAGAATTATCCTTAACTCTTCACTTTTTTAACTTTTTAACTTTTCAACTTTTCAACTTTTTTTCGTACCTTTGCACCCCGAAATAGTATATAAGGTAAATAAGGATAACATTTTATGAGGAAACTTAATGAAAACGAGATTGCGGCCCTCAAGCTTCAAGGCTGCACAGCAGAAGACTGGCAAAATATCACAGTGGCTAACGACTTCTGCACCGACCATATTCAGCAGACGAATTTCTTTGGAGAGGTGACGCTCGGCACTTTCAACAAGGCAATAGAAGTGACCGACGGTTTCATCAAGCATAGCGGCATACGTCGTTCTACGTTGCGCAACTGCGTCATCGGTGACGACTGTCTCATCGAGGACGTAAGCTGTATTAACACCACACCCGATGCCTCTTTCGGCGAGGGATGCGTTATTTCCGTCCTCAATGAGGTGGGCGATGGCAATGTAATGATATTCGACGGTCTCAATTCCCAGCTTGCTGCCCTCATGGTCAAGTACGAGCAGGACCGCGAGTTCACCGACATCGTGCGCCGCCTCATCACGAAGGACATTGCAGACCACAGCCTTGCCGTCACCACTATCGGCAACAATGTGCGTATCACTGCCACCCACGACATCACCAACTGTCATATCAGCGACGGTTGCATCATCGACGGAGCTTTACGCCTACGCGACTGTACACTCAAGAGCATTCCCAGTGCTGCTGTCACCATCGGAGTAGGTGTCATCTGCCTGAACTCGGTCATCTACAACGGTTCCAGCATCACCAATGCCACTAAGATAGAGAATTGCTTCGTGGGCGAGGCCTGCAAGATAGCTGATGGCTTTACTGCTGAGAACAGCCTCTTTTTCGCTAACTGCTACATGAGCAACGGCGAGGCCTGTGCTGCCTTCTGCGGCCCATTCTCCGCTTCTCACCACAAGAGCTCGCTGCTCATCGGTGGTATGTTTTCGTTCTACAATGCAGGCTCCGGTACGAATTTCTCCAATCATGCCTACAAGATGGGGCCCATGCACTGGGGTGTACTGGAACGCGGCACTAAGACAGCCAGTGGCGGCTATATCCTTATGCCGGCACAAATAGGAACTTTCAGTGTCTGCTTCGGCAAACTGATGCACCATCCTGACACACGCAAGCTGCCTTTCTCCTACCTCATTGCCTATGGCGACGATATGTACTTGGTACCTGGACGCAATCTCACTACCGTCGGTCTTTACCGCGATATCCGCAAGTGGCCCAAGCGCGACAGGCGTGAGAGTAAGGGCAAGAATTCCATCGTCAACTTCGACTGGCTCTCCCCCTTCTCCGTGGGTGGCATCATGGTGGCTAAGCGCACACTAGAGGCATTGCGCGAGGTGTCGGGCGATGTGGAGACGTACAACTTCCACGACTATGTCATCAAGAACTCGTCGCTCAAGAAGGGCATCAAGTACTACGACATTGCCCTGCGTATCTATATGGGAGCTGTCATGAAGCGTCACCGTTTGGAGCGTCCGGCCTCTTCCACAGGTACAGGCAAGTGGAGCGATCTGAGCGGCCTGCTCATCCCCCTAAGCGAAGAGCAGCGCATCGTTGCCGCCATCAAGGACGGCTCACTGAGCAACATCCACGACATCCGCGAGGAGTTCGTCCGTGCCAATGACAACTATGCAGAATATCGCTGGGCATGGAGCTACCGACTCATCTGCGAGTACTATGGTATCGATGAGATTACGGAGGAGACAGCGGCTCAGGTTCACGAAGATTACATCAAGGCTCGCCGTGCCTGGATTGCCGAGATACGGAAAGATGCACAGAAGGAGTTCGAACTTGGCGACATAGACCAGTCGGTTCTTGACGACTTCATGGCTCAGCTCGACCAGGAGACAGAGTGGGAGAATCTTAAGTACGATATGTAAGCTCCCAAAAAGCAATTGCGGCGGCATTGCCTACGTTGAGACTATCGACACCGTGATGCATGGGAATCTTCACGACATAATCAGCAGCATCAATGATTGCTTCAGGCAGGCCATCGCCCTCGGTTCCCATGATGAGAGCCAAGCGGTCGGTGGCCTTTAGTTTTGGGTCGTCGATGCTGATATCATCGTGACGCAGCGCCATCGCAGCCGTCGAAAAGCCCATCTTCTTCAGTTTATGAATGGTGCTGGCGGGTATGCCATCGTCAGCATCGAGCCACGTCCAAGGCACAAGAAAGACACTGCCCATTGAGACACGAACGGCACGACGATTTAGTGGGTCGCATGAATCACGCGTCATCAGTACGGCATCCATACCAAGTGCTGCAGCCGAACGGAAGATGGCACCAACGTTTGTCGTATCCACTACACCGTGTAGTACAACAATGCGATGTGCTTTCTGGCAAATCTTTTCCGGTGAAAGCGGTTTAGAACGACGCATGGCACAGAGCACGCCACGCGTCAAAGTGTAGCCTGTCAACTTTGCCAACAATTCACGGCTGCCTGTATAGATAGGCATATCCTCTGGGCAACGTTCAATGATACACCGCGCATCACCTTCGATATGCTTGCGTTCACAAAGCAGTGACACCGGCTCCATCCCGGTATCGAGGGCAACACTTATCACCTTGGGACTCTCCGCAATGAAGAGTCCCTTTTCCGGTTCCAACCTGTTGCGCAGCTGAGCCTCTGTGAGCGTACCATAGACATCCAGTCCAGAAGCATCAAGCGATGTGACCTCTATAACTCTCAACTCTCAACTTTTAATCACCTGTCCTCTGGCATGCTCTTGCCCGTAAGGAGTGTGCCGTCGTTAGCGATACCCTCAGCTCTGACGGTCAAATGTGTCTGTTTGCCATTGCCGTAGAAACTGAACTCGGCCTTACCGTTGTTATCGAGTTCGAGGTCGGGGTTCCAATAGAGCGTGCGGCGGTAGTCCTTCACCTCGGGCAAGGGCTTGTTGCTATAGTTGGGCTGATAGAATTTCTCAGGGGCAGAGAATCCTGGCAGGATGTAGCGGCGGTCGCGGGAGGTGGTTCGCTGTGTACCAATGTCATCGATGAGATGAAGGTCAACGGTAACATCCGGGATGTCCTCGCCATCATAAAGCGAATTGCCCTCACGTCGCGGACTGTAGTCGGTATAGATATAGACCTTGCCGAGGTTCTTCAAGAGGTTGTATTCGTCCTTCTTTTTGGAGGAGATGTTGAACGTTTCCACGGGCATTGCGCTGATATTGGCTTTGACACCGTAGTCAGTGCGGTTCTGCGTGACGGCAGACTGATTGGCCTGTCGTTTGCCGTCCATCCGGAAATCAAGGTCATAGTCTCGCGAGAGGTTCATGTCACCAATATAGGTACGTGAAACGTCGCGGACGAAGCGGTTGCCGCCATAATATACACCCGGACAGAATCCGGCATCGCAAACCGCGTTGAAGGCTTCGTAGGCATCGATGACATAGGCGGGCTTCGTTGGATCGAATTTGCCCAGGCGGGCACGCTTAATACCAACGGTAACCTCATCGAGCAAGCGCGAGCCATCCATCACCCAATCGGGAGTAATGACGGAACCCTTCGGAGCCTCCGCCAAATGGCATTGGTACCAGTCGTAGGGTTTCACGAAGCGAGGATAGAAGGGACGCAGGCGGACGTAGAACTCAGGATAGTTGAGCTTATCGTTACGGTCCGTGCTTGGTATAATCCACACATGCTTCTTGTCTCCCCACTTGGTGCTGTCGCTGGCAGCGAGGTTGAAGATGCAGCCCTCGTAGAAACGCGGTGAGGGGATGGAGAACGAGAACTTCTCGGTCATCATCTCGCCATCGACCTTCTGGTCTGCACCAGGCTTGAAGAACTGGGCATTGACCAGTACCTCATGCTTCATTGTGCCTTCGCTCTGCATACGGCGGGCAAGGGCATCGTTCTGCACGGGGATGTCACGCCCAGTGGTTTCGGTAAGGGCGCGGGAATCCGTCACGCTACCGCCGTCCTCAGCCTCCTTGGTATCGCTGTCTAAGTTGGATGCGATATTCTCATTGCCCGTCAGGCTGACTTCATCTGTCGCATTGGTTCCTGCACTCACTGCAGTGTAATTGTCTGCGAATTGCGACTCCTGTTCGATAGCCATGTACTTGTTGACTTCACCTACGAGGAGCGGTGTCTGTTCGGGCTTGTGGTTCAGTTCGAAGGCACCAGGCGTGGTCATCGTGTGCCAATCGTAGCGGCGCCAACCTTGTATCATGAGCAGGAGGTCAAGGGCACGATTATGCTCTGCATCGTCCTTCTCGAAGAAGTAGCCCGGGTTCTCCACGAAGCCGCGTATCTGGCTTGCCAAAAGCATCTCGGTCAGGATGTTACCATTGTCGTAGATATACTCGGAGTGCGTTGCATCGCATACGGAGACGCTGACTGTGGTGCTGGGCTTCCCGCCTTCAACAGACAGGCTGATAGGAGCGAAAGGTTCAGTAGGATTCTTGCTGAGACCAGTGAAGCGAAGAGTGCTTGGTGCGAAGTCACCCTTGCGGCAGAAGAAGAGGCGGTCGGCATAGACACGTCCTTCCTTATTGAATATGGTAATCTGGCAGACGCCGGTCTTCAGTTTTGCCTCATCAAGGGTAAGGGTTGCGGATGCTCCTATGGGAATGTTCTGGAAGTCGAGGAGCACACCGTCGTGCATCACCGTCATGCCGAGCGGCTCTGTCGCAGCAACACCAGCAGCTGCAACCTGCACCTGTGTCTGCCCGTTCTCTTGCTTCATCTGCACTGCGCAGCCATCCTTGTCAGGGCTGGGCAGGTTCTCATTCACCGTACCCTTCTTACCGGTATATATGACGCTATAGCTCTTGCCGCTCTGAGGCGTGAAGGTAAAGGAACCACGGCCTCGATGCTCGATGTCAGCCTCAGCCACTACATTGCTTGAGCCTTCGGTCACCTGGACTTTTCCTTCCAGATGCAAGCCCTCGTTGCTCGTTGCCTCGAAGGCTACGCGGTTCTCCACACCAGCCACGAGGTTACCGCCTTCGGGGAAGAGCTGCAGCTTGGGCTTGGGCGAAGTCTCGTCAATCTTGGACTGACGGCGTAGCGGGCGAAGCGTCATCTCGTGGAAGAAATCGCCCGGCTCCTTGGGCTTGTCGAAGACGGGGAAAACGCGGCTGTAGAGTTTCTCATAGTCGCGATAGTACTCCTTCGCCATGCGCTTGTTGTAGAACCATTGCTCGGAGAAATGGTTGTGGGCATGCTCCGTGATGCCCCAGTTGAGCTGCCACCGTGTATAGGCCCGCAACTCGTAGTAACCACCGTAGAGCGTGTCCTGCAGGACGAAGCTGCCGTGCACCTGTCCGTTCTTTAGTTCCAGTTGTTGCCGCTGTACGAGGTAGCCGTCCTGGTTCAGCAACTCGGCATAGAGCACACCGCTGATGCGGCTCGGTGTGCCAGTATCGCTTCGGCGCACGTAGGCCTTGTAGTAGATGGTGTCGCCCAGGAAATAGCAAGTATTGTCCATGTGGACGAAGACTTGTTCCTGCGGAATGGACTTGCCGAACTTGTCGAGCCTGTCCGCCCAGCCCTCCAGTGTGGTAGGAGACTGCGCTAACGCTAAATAACAAATGACAAATGATAAATGAATAATGATGAATAGACGTTTCATGTTATCCCTTTATATGGTTTCGCCTGCAAAAATACAAAATATTCTTCACTCTTCATGCTTCATTCTTCATTTTTTTCGTATCTTTGCACAACAATAACCTCTAAACATTTTAACTCTTAAACATTTTAACCTTCATAACTATGAATTCAGAACAATTATCCGCCATCGTGGGCCGTTTTGCTTACGAAGGAACCGTCAGCGAGATTAAGCCGCTGGGCGAGGGACTCATCAACGACACCTACAAAGTTAAGACCGTAGAACAGGACAAGCCCGACTACGTGCTGCAACGCGTCAACCACGTGGTCTTCCCCGACGTGGATATGGTGATGCGCAACATCGATGCCGTCACATCGCACATCCGTAAGAAGCTTGCCGCACAGGGCACACACGACATCGACCGCCGCGTATTGCACTTCATTCCCGCCAAGGAGAGTGACAAGCTCTATACCATCATGGACGACGGGTCCTACTGGCGCCTGATGGTTTTCATCGACAATGCCATCACGAAGCAGGCTGTTGACCCTGAAAGCAGCCGTGCCGCCGGACGTGCCTTCGGTAACTTCCAGGCCATGCTTGCCGATATTCCCGTACAGCTGGGCGAGACCATCAAGGACTTCCACAACATGGAGTTCCGCCTGCAGCAGCTGCGCGAGGTTGTGAAGCGCGACCCAGCTGGTCGTGTCAAGGAAGAGAAGGTACAGAACATGCTCGCCGAGATTGAGAAGCGTGCCGATGAGATGTGCAAAGCCGAACGGATGGGACGCGAGGGGACACTGCCTAAGCGCGTCTGCCACTGTGACACGAAGGTCAACAATATGATGTTCGACAAGGAGGACAATGTGCTCTGCGTCATCGACCTCGACACCGTGATGCCCAACTTCATTTTCTCCGACTACGGCGATTTCCTGCGCACTGGTGCCAACAAGGTTGCTGAGGATTGTCCCGACATGGACAAGGTGGAGTTCCGCATGGACATCTTCAAGGCCTTCACTGAAGGCTATCTCGAGAGCGCCCGCAGCTTCCTCCTGCCCGTCGAGATAGAGAACCTGCCCTACGCCACTGCCCTCTTCCCCTACATGCAGTGCGTCCGCTTCCTCTGGGACTACCTCAGCGGCGACAAGTACTGGAAGTGCCAGTACCCCGACCACAACTTCGTCCGTGCCAACAACCAGCTGCACCTCCTGCTGAGCATCGAGAAGCACTACCCCGAGATGCAGGCATTTATCGCCACCTGCCTCAAGTAAGCAGCCTTCGGCCTAAATGACAAAGCGGGCGTGTCAGTTCACTCTGGCACGCCCTTTTTCCCAAACAACGAATTAACCCCATTTTAATTGGCGTACACCAATTCTATAATCGGCGTACACCGATTCAGAGATTGGCGTACACCGATTAAAAACCAGTGTACAGGAATCGGAAGCTCTTACTTTGCTACAATCTTTCTGACGATGGAGGCGCCGTTGCGGAGGATGATGTGGGCGATGACGGGCTTGCCGGGCTGAAGGTCGTAGCCTACGCGCTGGCCATTGAGGTCGTAATAATAGACTGCAACGATGTCGTCGGCAAGAGAAGCCTCTCCTTCGACCTCACCATCATTATGAATTGTGAATTGTGAATTGTGAATTTCATCAATGCCTGTGGCAACCCCATCGGGAGTCGTTTTCTCGAGCAGTTCGTTCACGAGCTCGGTCTGCGGCGTGAGATAGTAGTTATCGAGCAGTTCGAAGCGGGCTGCCTTGGCTGCGCCTACAGAGATGGCCTCTTTGTCGGGACTGAAGCCAACGTACTTGTTGCCGCCCTCGCGAATCAAGAACTTACCACCGGTGAAGTTGATGTTTAGCTTATGGGGGATGTCTTCCGCTGCCAACTTCGAACCGATAGTGAGATAAAGACCAGTGCCGAGATTGTAGAGGCAGTAGTAGCTCGTGTCGTCGTGACGCAGCACAATCCAATGGTTGTTAGGGTCTGTGACGTCAGCTTCATTCTGAGGTACGCAGACTACCTCGTTACCTCGCATGGCCAGGACTTCTTCACCAGTTCCTATCAGATAGGCACGGAAGGAGCAGATGTGGGTAATCTTGACGGTATTGCCGTAGCGCAGGACTTGATTGTTCGTTGCCATCGTCTTCAATGCTTGCTTCATCTCCGACAGAGTGTATTCCGTCTGAGCCAATTCGCGGATGGGAGCCATAGCTTCTTCTGTATAGCCTTCGAAGCGGTTGGTCTTGGCAATGAGGTCATCTACCAGCTCTTTCATAGATTTCAGTGAGCTACGAGTGGAGACGAGTGTCGTCATCGATGCCCTGGAGTCGGCCTGATAGGCATTCTGCAAGGTGGCAATGAGAGAGTCGAGGTTAATGCTCTCCACGCAGCTGTGGTCTTCGACCAATGGCAGTACGTTGGCAGAGTCCTTGGGCTGTCCGTAGCCTCCTGCCTGCATGTAGAAAGCACGGGGCACGTCGCTGGCAAGTCCGTGTCCGTAGTCCATACGACGATGGCGAGTGGTAATCTCTCCGCTGTTGATGAAACTCTGGTAATCGGTCTGGCTGAAGAGATCAACTTTATTGACGAAGTACCACTTGCCGCTACCAACGGAACGCTGGTAGTTGTTGCGGTAGTAGGCACGGCGGAAGAGTTCGCCACCGGTGTCTGCCCAGTTCTCTATAAAGGAATACCAGGTGTTCCAGTAGTGCGACTCGCCACTGTGGCGGATAGTGGCCATGTAGTGCCACTCGGGGTCATCTATGGCCTTGTACCATGTAGAGAGCAGGGAGCATGGATAGCGGATGATGCTGTCGTTGCCGTCCTTGTCCTTCAGGGTGATGGCACGTTCCTCAGGACGTGCACAGGTCAGGAACTGTACCCATTCTCCTGGTTCCCACTTACCATTATATACCATTGACTGGCAGCCAGTACCCTCGTTGCCGAAGCGATTGATGGTGACATCGTCGCCATAAGCCAAAGCGCCAGCGCGGAGGTATGTGGCGAGGTTAGGCGTGACGTCTGTGTCGCCATTGTCCCAAATGGAGAAGAGGACCCGATGCTGATAGGACGAAGGAATGGTGTCGGTAGACTGGCCATTCTCGTTCTTCACCGTCTGTCCGCACATCTGTATGCCCATATAGCCGCCTGTGATGCCAAGCGTCATGAGGTAGGTGTTGATGGTTGCCCATTGCTTGGGCATGAGCACCTCCTGGTAGCACCACTCGTAGGACTCGTTCTGCGGCGCATTGGTTGCCGTTGAGTGTCCAAACCAGAGGTGAGTGGCAGGTGTGGGGAAGCCGCGCAGGTGGGCATCGATGACGGGTTGTCCGCCCGAGCGTTCGAAGTCAAGCTCATTGAGACGTATAATGCGGCTGTAACCATTTGGAGCCTGAATCTCAACGCGATACCATGTGTCTGCAGGGAAACTCATCTCTGGGATTATCTGTAAACTAACTGCCTGATTTCTTGTGCAAGCCTGTGTGACGCTGTGTTCAAGAAGCACTTCGTCGGTTTCGCAATTCTTGACACGAACATTGAGCGTAACGTCGCCTGTCACTTTGGGAATAATTCTGGCTGAACCCGACACGGTGGCGCGGGGGATGCGCAGACAATAGACCAGAATGATACGGTCGTCGGTCTCGAAGGTGGTATAGCTCTCCGTCTTGCGGTAACCTGCATAGCGCCCGTCTATCTCGCGGTAGTGACAGTTTCCATAGATGACGTCGGTAGCTTGCAGCTGCAAGGCACCGAGCATCATCAGCAGGAAGGACAAAAGATATTGTCTCATGGTGGTTCTTTTTTTTATTGTTGTCTGTAATTCTCCAATTGTTCTACATTCATCTTGCTGAGCAGGGAAGCATGCTTCTCCACCTCAGCCTCTGCGAGGTTGACATAGACCTGAAGACTCTTACCGAAGAGTTCGGGAGCCTTCGAGGCGTTCTGTAGCAGGAGGTGGCACATTATGACGTCGGCTGCCATCTCGTAGAGGTGACGGGCACAAAGGTCGTGCAGGTCCTGGTTCTCGGCTTCCTTGACAGCCGTCGTGCAAGCGTTGAACTTCTCAGCCATTGCCTTGATACGAGCCATAACGGTCTCGTACTCGGGAGCGTAAGGCAACTGCTCATAATCAGCAATCACCTGACTGTAGAAGCCATTGGTGACGTAGCGGATAGCTGCCACGGTCTGCAACTGTGTGGTACCTTCGTAGATGCTGGTTATACGAGCGTCGCGGTAGATGCGCTGGCAGGCATACTCCAGCATGAAGCCAGAACCACCATGCACCTGTATGCAGTCGTAGCCGTTCTGGTTGGCATACTCAGAGTTCATACCCTTTGCCAGAGGCGTAAAGGCATCTGCCAAGCGGCTGTACTGCTTCAACTCTGCACGCTCTTCTGGCTCCAGTTTACGGTCGCGGCTGATATCCTCCAAGGCTTTGTAGATATCCACATAGCGGGCAGTCTGATAGAGCAGAGCACGACCGGCATCGAGGCGAGCCTTGATGTTGCTAATCATCTCAGCCACAGCGGGGAACTCGATGATGGCTTTGCCGAACTGCTTACGGTCACGAGCATAGGCAATGGCCTCGTTGTAGGCAGCCTGACTGAGGCCTACGCTCTGGGCAGCTATACCCAAACGGGCACCGTTCATCAGAGACATTACATATTTAATAAGGCCCAGCTTGCGGTCGCCACATAGTTCGCACTTGGCGTTCTTATAGACCAGCTCGCAGGTTGGACTGCCGTGAATACCCAACTTGTTCTCGATGCGACGTACATCCACACCGCCGTCTCGTTTGTCGTATATGAACATGGACAGACCACGGCCATCGCGAGTGCCTGCCTCAGAACGAGCCAGTACAAGATGGATGTCGCTGTCGCCGTTGGTAATGAAACGTTTTGCACCATTCAGGCGCCAGCAGTTGTTCTCCTCGTCGAAGGTGGCTTTGAGCATGACGCTCTGCAGGTCGCTGCCGGCATCAGGCTCAGTAAGGTCCATACTCATGGTCTCACCTGCACAGACACGGGGGATGTACTTCTGGCGCTGTTCCTCGTTGCCAAAGCAGTAGAGTGTCTCAATGCAGTCCTGCAGGCTCCAGATGTTCTCGAAGCCAGCGTCACCCGTGGAGACAATCTCGTTGGCGGCGGTATAGACCGTGACAGGCAGGTTCAAGCCGCCGTAGCGACGGGGCATCGTCATGCCGTTCATGCCAGCACTCCGCATGGCATTAAGGTTCTCGTAGGTCTTCGAGGCATAGCTGACGCGACCTTTCTCCAAGTGGGGACCCTCGGCATCTACGTCCTCAGCATTTGGGGCAACCACATTGGCTGTGATGTCGCCCACGATGTCAAGTACCTTGTCGTAGCTGTCCATAGCATCGGCAAAGTCCTGCGGAGCCTCGTCATATTGGTCCTTGTCTTCGAATGAACGTTCCTTGAGTTCAACAATACGCTCCATGAGCGGGCTGTTCTCGAGCTCGAACTTAATCTCTTTTATGTCGTTATAATAGTTAGCCATGTTACTTACTATTTTGTTTATAATACTTAATCAACTTTGGAACCACTTCTTCTACTGTGCCGTTGATGACGTAGTCGGCAATGGTGTTGATGGGGGCGTTCTCGTCGCTGTTGATAGAGATGATGATGCCCGACTCCTTCATACCTGCCACATGCTGGATGGCTCCGCTGATGCCGCAGGCAATATAGACCTTCGGGCGAACGGTGACACCAGTCTGACCAATCTGCAGGTCGTGGTCGGCAAAGCCTGCATCGACAGCAGCACGAGAGGCACCTACCTCTGCATGAAGCACTTTCGCCAGTTCGTAGAGCTGCTCGAAGCCTTCCTTACTTCCCACACCATAGCCGCCAGCCACGATGATGCTGGCTCCCTTCAGGTTGTTCTTCGCTGCCTGCACGTGACGGTCCAGAACCTTGGTGACGTACTCCGTCTCAGGTACGAACTTCGCCACATCCTCTATGACGACCTCGCCCTTGTAGTTGGGGTCGAGCACCTCGGCCTTCATCACACCAGAGCGGACGGTTGCCATCTGCGGACGGTTCTCGGGGTTCACAATCGTTGCCACGATGTTACCGCCAAAGGCAGGACGAATCTGATAGAGCAGATTGTCGTAGTGCTTGCCAGTCTTCTTGTCATCGTGAGGACCAATCTCCAGGCTTGTGCAGTCAGCTGTAAGGCCGCTATGCAATGCAGAGGAGACGCGAGGTCCGAGGTCACGACCTACCACATCGGCACCCATCAGACAGATTTGGGGCTGTTCCTGCTTGAACAGGTTCACAAGGACAGCCGTATGAGGCTTGCTCGTATAGGGAGCCAAACCCTCAGCGTCAAAGATATGCAACTTATCTACACCATAAGGCAGAATCTGACTCTCCACCTTACCCGTAATGCCGCTACCTGCAGCCACGGCTTCCAGTTGTACGCCCAGTGTATTGGCCAGCTTGCGACCCTTCGTCAGGAGTTCCTGGGACACTTCCTGTACCTGCGTACCTTCTATTTCACAATATACAAAAACGTTGTTCATATCTTGCTATCCTATTAATCTATCATTCAACAATTCCTTTATTAAGCCGTTCACATCCTCGTCGCTACCGCTTAATACTTTACTTTCCTTTGCCTTGAAGACGATGTTCTCCACGTTCTTCACCTTGGTGGGCGAGCCTGCCAAACCACATTGCTGCAGGTCGGCATTCACGTCGGCACAGGTCAGTTGACCCAGCTTCAGGTAAGGCTTCTTCTCGTACTGCTCAGCGTATGGCAACTCGGCAAACGTAGTATCGGGAGCCAACTCCATAGGAGCCAGGCAACGTTTGTACTTCATCACGCGCTTCACGTTGCGAGGACGACAGGGCGCAGCACTTCCGTTAACAGTCAACACACAGGGCAGAGGGCTTTCCACCGTCTCCACACCACCATCGATGTGACGCGTAGCGATGACTTCCTTAACTCCTTTAACTTCCTTAACTTCTTTAACTCCTTCTACATAAGTTATCTGGTTCAGTCCCAGCTTCTCAGCCACCTGTGGTCCTACCTGAGCAGTATCCCCATCGATAGCCTGACGACCGCCAATGATGAGATCAACATCTGGGCAGACATGCTTGATGGCAGTAGCCAGCGCATAGCTGGTTGCCAATGTATCGGCACCGGCAAAGGCACGGTCGGTCAGCAGGTAGCCACCATCAGCACCACGGTACATAGCCTCGCGTATCACCTCGGCAGCACGGCCTGGTCCCATCGTAATGACGGTCACCGTAGTGCCAGGGAATTGGTCTTTCAGTCGGAGAGCCTGCTCCAGAGCATTCAAGTCCTCGGGATTGAAGATAGCAGGCAGAGCGCTACGGTTTATGGTCCCTTCCGGAGTCATGGCATCCGGACCGACGTTGCGCGTGTCAGGTACTTGTTTGGCAAGTACAACGATTTTTAAACTCATATTATTTCGATTGGTTTTATTTACTCAAATATTGCACACTTTTGCAAAATCCGTGCAAAGGTACGACAAAAAATGAAGAATGAAGAATGAAGAATGAAGAATTATAGTGAAAAGTGAAAAATTTGCAACCGCATGGATATTTTTGAATTAAATTCAGTATATTTGCACCATAATTACCTAAAAGGAACAAATATGCCACGTAAGACTGACGGAATACTCTTTGAACTGCAACCGCGTCCCACCAAGGGTGACGACGGCAAGCCTTTGCTCTACGCCCAGCCCGTGATAGAGCGTAAGTATGAGCTTGATGATATCGATGATTTTTGTGCCAAATATCGGCATACGAGCAAGGGAGAGATGCAGCGGCTCTTCTATCTGCTGGAAGAGGTCGTCACGATGTGGCTTCGCAAAGGCTACCGTGTGGAAACGCCCTTCGGTTCCCTTGCTCCCAAACTGAAGTTGGTTGGAGAACACACCAACCCCGACAAGGTGACGGGACGCGATATTATATATAATGGTATAGAGTTTATCCCCAATAAACAGTTTGTGAACGATGCCGACTGTTCGCGCGACGGATTCCGCAAACTGAGGATAAGTGTAGGCAACAGTCAGATGTACGACTCCAAGGCAATGGATGAGGCTCTGCGTCGCAGCACGCGTTATGGTTACATCACCATCAGCACCTTTATGCGTCATAGTGGCCTGAAGTACCATTCGGCAAAAGATTACCTCGACAGCCTCTGTTGGGGCAAGGAACCACGTCTGGAGCGCCACAAAGAAGGGCACACGTGGCACTATGTCATACTGACTACACAAAAATAGGTTTTCAGCGGGCGCTGCAATTCTTTTCGGCGGGCGCTGCGGATATTTTCAGCGGCCGCTGAAAATGTTTTCACCGCCCGCCGCAAGATCAACTGACCGCGGTGACTCTCCCAGAACACCCCGCTCTTTCTCCCTATTCAGCAGACTCTTTTCCCCTATTGACCCTGCTCATTCGTCCTATTCAGTACGCACTTTCTTCTCATTGAGCGTGCACTTTCTTCTCATTGAGCATACACTTTTTGCATGATGGAACATACATATAGTACATCAAAACACACCCTGCCCGTTACCAAAAAAGACAAAATAAACAAAATACCACAGCTTTAAGAAATTTTAACTCAAAATCAGTTAACATTTCGTCCTCTCGTACGTTATATAAATATATAAAGGTAAAAAGTTATTTGCACATGAAACAAACCATCATCACCATCCTGCTTGCCCTCTGCGCAGTTGCAGGGCAGGCGCAAATACATTACCGCCTTGAGGGAAACATTGGGCATCCTGAATTCACGGGCATCATGTCTGTGGTAGATCTTCTGAAGGCACAGGAAATCGCCACGATAGAAGTGGTGAACGGCATCATCACACCTAAAGAAGGTGATTTGCCTGAAATGGCATTATGCAACCTAAATGATACGACGACCATACTCGTGCAGACAGACTCTGTGCCATATACAACAAGCAAATTGTCGTTGAGTTGGCTTTTCATTGACAACGGAACAACCCGAGTGGAAGGGCTGAAAGGAAACTGGTTGCAGCAGAGCGGCACACCTATCAGCGACGAAATAGCTGCCTTCAACCGGCGTATGGACGAGACGGAGGATAAGGCGGCAGTTGTCTATGATGTTATCTCTCGTCATACACACGATGTCTATGGCATTATCCTCCTTGTCAACGAAGGACGCATGTATTTAGATGCTGCCCGGTGGATTGAACTTTACGACAAGATGATGCGCGACAATGGAGAATACATCAGCAAGACGCCCTATCTCTCTGGCGATTTAAAACGGATATACGACAAGCTGAAAGCACAACCCGTAACCAGCATCGGTAGTATGTTCGTGGACTTCGCCGTTGAGTACGAGGGCAAGACAACGAAGCTCTCTGACTATGTGGGCAAGGGGCAGTATGTGCTCGTCGATTTCTGGGCATCATGGTGCGGTCCATGCCGAGCCGAGATTCCCAACCTCATTGCCGCTTACAACAAGCACAAAGACCAGGGCCTCCAAGTTCTTGGCATCGCTGCATGGGACAAGCCCGAAGCGACGCTGAAAGCCATCGAGGACGAGAAGATTCCCTATCCGCAAATCATCAACTCGCAGAAAATAGCCACCGACCTCTACGGCATCAGATTCATCCCCGAGATTATCCTCTTTGCCCCCGATGGCAAGATATTGAAGCGCGGCCTGCGCGGAGAGAACATCGAAAAGGAATTGGAGAAAATCTTCGGAGAATAAAAACAAACACAAAACAGACCATCATCACCATCCTGCTCGCCCTCGTTGTAGTAACAGGGCAGGCGCAATCCTAAATGATGACAGCAGCGATGACCACATGTGGGGTCATCGCTGCTGTGGACTTTGAAATGCATCGGACTTCACGACAATAGCTGCGGCAAAGCCACAGCCTACGGAGAAGGTAGGGCCGCAGCCTGTGAAGATACTGTATGCACCTTATGGAGTGGAAACTTCTTGGGCTTTTTCTTGGTGGTTTGGTCTTGTTTCCTTACCTTTGCTTGCGAAATAACAATAAACAGCAAGGTTAGATAGGGATGACAGAGGAACAGATTGCAGCGAAGAAAGAACATGCGGGAGAGAAGAAGGCTTCGATGAAACGTCGTGACGACCATCATGACTATAGCGAGCGACGTATGTATATGATCACCTTGGAGGTGGAGGGGCGGAGACCACTTTTTGGGCGGATAGTAGGCAATGCCTTTGCACCCAAGGGAAGCAAGGATGAACCTCGCATGGAGCTGACCGAACTGGGAAAGGCTGTCGAAAGTGAGTGGCTGGGCATTTCCAGCTATTACCCGCAGATAGAGGTAAAGGCCGTTCAGATGATGCCAGACCATTTGCATGGCATTCTTTTTGTGCGCGACAGGTTGCCCGTGCATTTGGGGCAGGTGATTTCTGGCTTTAAAGCTGGATGCAGAAGGGCGGAAAGGGGTTTGGTTGCTGCGGCAAAGCCACTGGCTATAGCTGCGGCAGAGCCGCAGCCTACGGAGAAGATCGGGCCGGAGGTTACAGTTACGGCAGAGCCGCAGCCTACGGAGAAGGCAGAGCCGCAGCCTGTGGGGAAAATGCAGGAAGTCGATTCTCTGCAGGTGGCGGCTTTGCCGTCGCAAGAGCCTTATCGCCCTTTATTTGCGAGGGGCTATAACGACCTGATACTGCGCTCTTATGATGAGCTACATACATGGCTAAACTACCTGCGCGATAACCCTCGCCGCCTGATGATGAAGCGAATGCGGCCTGAATGGTTGCGACCGTTCTTTAACCTCCAAATAGGAGAGCATTGCTATAGCGGCATCGGCAACAGAGGGTTGTTGACTGCTGCGAAGCGTAAGGCTGTGCGGATATCACGCCGGCTGAATGAAGCCGAGATAGCAGAAGAGGTGGCGCGCTATCTTGAAGAAGCCAGACAGGGGTGTGTTCTCGTTTCACCAGCCATCTCGCCTGGGGAGAAGCGTGTGATGCGGGCTGCTTTTGATGCAGGTTTCCCCACCATTGTAATTATGGAGAATGGCTTTACGCCCTTGTCGAAGCCACATGGAGAGCAGTTCTATGCTTGTGCAAAAGGACTGCTGTTGATGCTGTCCCCCTGGGAGCATCATAACGACAAGTGAAAACTCACTGCCCATCAGTGCACTCAGATGAACCTGATGGCTTTGGAAATAATCGCCCCCAATTAGTACTGCTCTATAAAGTCGCGGACGAGGCAGAAGACGGGTTCGTAGCTGTCGGTGACGACATGGTCCCAGTTGTCGTAGATGGTGTGGTAGTACTGGAAGGCGTCGCCCTTCTCGTTCTCGAGGAAGATGCAAGGCACATGCTGCATTGCAAAGGGATAGTGGTCGCTGTTTGCTGCCAGTTTGCCTCGGTCGAGAGCCTTGAAGTAGTGCTTCTCAGCGTTTATCTTCTCGAAGAGCGGGAATGCCTTCATGCCTTCATCGCTCACTTCGCAATATTGGACAGGACTGTTGTCGCCAATCATGTCGATGTTGAAGAGGTACTTGATCTGAGAGAGCGGCACGATAGGATTCTTCACGAACCATTTTGAGCCGTTCAGGTTGGTGTCCTCACCGGAAAGCGCCAGGAAGTACATGTCGTACTTTGGGCGATGCTTGGCATAGTATGCGGCAAGTGTCACGATACATGCAGACCCCGAAGCATTGTCGTTAGCCCCAGCATAGAATACCTTCTTTCCGAGGTTGCCAAGGTGGTCGTAATGGGCGGTAAAGACATAGCAGCTGTCGTGCCTCTCGCCTTCAATCTTCGAAATGACGTTGAAACACTCGTAGTCCTTCAGGAACTTGGCATCGACATTAAGACGGACGCGCTTCACGCCCTCGATGGCTTCCGGCGTCACCCAAACTATGGGCTTATCGACGACTTTGCTTGCGTATGCCTTGAAGAACTTAATTGGAGCGGGCCAAGTGAAGAGAAGACCTGCATTGGGACACTCGCCAGCCTTTTGCAGACGGGAGAAGACGTCGCTGTGCTTGTAGGTGAACCAGAACTCGCAAGCCACCAGACAGTTCTTGTACTCAGGTTTCGCGAGGTCAGCAAAGAGCCTGTCGGCATCAAAGTTGAGCGTATCGACATGATAGACAGGGAACTCGCCTTTGACGCCAGGAGAGTATTCGCGCATTGAGAAGTCAACGCCGGGCTCCATCTTCTTCCATCTTCCATCTTCCATCATACATCTTGCTTCCATCTTGCCTGCAAACGTCTGAACGTCGAGTGTGAAAGGCTGCAATGTCACCTCGTCCACGCCAACCTTCTGGTATTCCTTTTGCAGGAACTTTCCTGCCTTGTTGGCTCCGCCCTTCGCATAGCCACGGCCTTGGTACTTGGCAGAACTCAGCTCCTTCACAACCTGTTTGTAGTGCGTCATATCTTGAGCCCATAGCGCCCCTGCAGGGCTAAATGATAAATGACAAATGATAAAAGAAAAACATGTCACTCTCATTATTCTTTGCCAATTGTTTTTTCTCATAACTTTATACATTATTAAATATTAGTTCTTTATTTTCTTTATTATTCTTCATTTAGGACTCTGCCCGCGAGGCTCTACATGTATTGCCACATGGGTTTCATTCCCATAATGTTGCCGAAGCAGTTCCTCTATTTCCGAGGCTCTGTCGTGTGCCTCCCGCAATGGGATGTCGCCGTCCATGAGGATATGGAGCTCTATGGCATAATGGTTGCCGATACGACGGGTACGGAGATCATGTGGCTCTACTACATCTGGGACAGAGGCTGCCAGTCGCAATATCTCCTGCTCCACTTCGTCGGGCAATGACTGTTCCATCAAATCTCCGAAACCATTTCTCAGTAGTTCGATGGACACCTTCACGATGAACAGACCCACGAGAACTGAGGCCAAAGGGTCGAGCACCGCCCATCTTTGTCCCAGGAAGATAGCTCCGCCTATGCCGAGAGCTGTGCCAACAGAAGATAGCGCATCGCTACGATGATGCCAGGCATTGGCTTCAACGGCCTGGGATTTCAACTGCCGGGCTTTCACTATCGAATATCGGAAGGTGGCTTCCTTTATTACGACAGACAGTAGGGCCGCCCAAAGTGCCAGCATGCCTGGAGTCTCCAGTTGTCCTCCTCCTGCCCAGGCAGAAATCTTCACCAGACCTTCATAGACGATACCTATTGCAACGACGAGCAACGCCAGGCCGATAAATGTCAATGCCAGCGTCTCGTATTTGCCGTGACCATAGTCGTGCGACTTGTCTTTGGGTTTGCCACTGATGTGTACGAAGACGAGCACAATGACATCGGTCACGAAGTCGCTAAGCGAATGGACAGCATCCGCTACCATCGCAGCACTATGGCCCATGATGCCTGCTACGAACTTGAAGAGCAGTAGCAGCGCATTCATCGCTCCGCCCCACAACGTTACTCGGTAAATTTGACTATTTCTGTCCATCGCAATATGCGTAGAAGCGACATACCATTCGAACGATATGCCGCTTCTTGTCTGTTGTCCGTGGTCTGTTGTCTATTCCTTAGAACCCGAGTTTTTGACGGATGTCAGCAGGTACGGCGTTCTTGTTGATGACGATGTTCATGGTCTTGTAGGCTACGTATGCCGGGCTGACATACCAGAAGCCCTTGAAGGGACCGCTCTCGCCCCAAGAGTTCTTCATCATGAAATACTCCTTGCCATACTGGTCCTTGGCGAGACCATAAATCTGCATGCCGTGGTCGTCGGTCGTTTCCCAGTTGTCGTAGCCTTCCTGACGCATCTCGGGAGTAATGGTCTTCTCTGCATTAGCGCTGACGATTTCGACTTTCTCAGAAGCCGTTTCGCCTGTCCAGCGAGCTTGGTCGCTACCCACGCCAGCCTTGAACTTGGTGTCGGGCACCATTGCCACACTCTTGTTCTTGCCGCTGCGACGACTGAAACCCTCTTCGCTGACATCTGCACCCCAAGCAAAGGTCCAACCATTCTTCACGGCCTCGAACATAACACGCATAAAGTCATCCAGAGGCAGGTTGTAACTGCTTGCCCAGCGCCAGTTGTCCTCAATCTCAAGGATGAAGGTGCTCCAATAGGGATGATGTGTGTAGCTGGTCAAGCTGACATAGTCGTTCGGGTCGAGTGTGAGATAATCCTTGACGAAGGACTGCGGTGTATAGCGTTTGCCCTTGTACTCGAACTCGGTAGGGCACTTGCCGAAATAGCCGTCAAGCATAGCCTGAAGAGCCGACTTCCATGCCTTGGGGTAAATCTTCTTAGCACTGCTCTTGGAGATGCTCTGCAGGTAAGCAGTCATCGGAGGAAAGAGCTGACCGAAGTTGAAGAGTGAGTCGCCGTACTCGGTGATGGGATAAGGCATGATGCCTTCGGGAATGAGGCCATAGTTCTCCATGCAGTATAGGGCATCCTCGAAGGAACCGCCCTGAGCGAAGCTTGCGTCACCATGAGTGCGGATGTGCTTGTCTGCACGGTCCACGTAGGTCTTACTGATGAGGAACGACTCGCAGAGGTCAAGGTCGTCCTTCAATTCAGGATGCTTCTTGATAGCCTCACTCTCCAGGAAAGCCAGAGATGAGTATGCCCAGCAAGTACCGCTACTGTTCTGGTTCTTGATGCTTGTTACAGGATGCTCGATGATGGTGGTGAAGATGAGGGAATCCTTAGAATCTTCCTTCTTGTCCTTGTCCTTTGCTACTGCAGGAAGGCAAAGCAAAGCCGTTGCAGCAAGTAAGATAATCTTTTTCATTTTGTTTTATAGAGTTAATTGGTTTTATGGGCTTAATATGGAATCTTTTTTTCTCCCAAGACACGGCAGCCTTCCTTTGTGATAAGGATATCGTCCTCGATACGGATGCCACCGAAATCCTTGTAGGTTCCGAGAAGGTTGAAGTTTAAGAACTCGGCACAATGCTTCTTGCTGCGCCATTCGTCGATAAGTGCGGGAATGAAGTAGATGCCTGGCTCGTCGGTCATGACAAAGCCTTCCTGCAGGCGGCGTCCACAGCGCAGGCAATTCGTTCCGAACTGCTCAAGGTTAGGCCGCACCTCATCGTCGAATCCGACGTAGGTCTGTCCGAGCCCTTCCATATCGTGTACATCCATACCCATCATGTGACCCAATCCGTGTGGCATGAACATGGCATGTGCTCCAGCACGAACGGCCTCATCAGTATCACCTTTCATCAGGCCAAGTTCCTTGAGACGCTCAGTCATAAGGCGGCAGACGCCAAAGTGCACGTCCCACCATTTGACGCCAGGTGCAGCAAGTGTCAGTGCATAGTCGTGACATTCTACAACGATGTCGTATATCTCCTTCTGGCGCTGGGTGAAGTTCCCGCTGATGGGCATAGTGCGCGTATTGTCACTGCAATAGTTCTCGTTTGTTTCGGCTCCTGCATCGCAAAGAAAGAGCCGTCCTGCTTCAAGAGGTCGGGGGCTTGGGTAGCCGTGCATGATTTCTCCGTGCATCGTGACGATAGGCGGGAAGCTGACCATGCAGCCTCGACTGCTGGCAATGCCGCTGATGCGACCGGCAATCTCCTGCTCGGTAACACCAGGGCGACACATCTCCATGGCGGTGGTATGCATTTCGTAACCGATGGCACAAGCACGCTCTATCTCCGCAATCTCGCCTGCACTCTTCACGGCACGCTGGTCAACGACAGCCTTGATGAGTTCCACGCTGGCTGCCTCGCGCTGCTTAGAGGGGTGAATGCCCAGCATGTCCATAAGCTGAATCATGGTATCGTGACGGTAAGGCGGCAGGAAGTGGATGCGCTGACCTGCGGCTTTGGCCTTCTGAAGGAAGTCAGAAAGAGCCTTCATTGGCATGGAATGTGCGACTCCGCACTCTGCAGCCATGTCAGCTACACTATCGACAGAGCCAAACCAAACGATGTCGTCTATGTCAATATCATCGCCCACGAGATACTCCTGGTTGTTATCCACATCAATGATGCCGGCCAGGCCCTCACGGTGTTGCCCGTAGAAATAGAGGAAAGAGCTGTCCTGACGGAATCGATAGACATTGTTCGGATAGTTGGCAGGTGAGTCATTGTTGCCCATGAGCAATATGATGCCCGAGCCGATGCGCTCCTTGAGCAGTTTTCGCCGCTCAATGTATGTGTTCTTGTCGAATAACATCTCTGTAATTTACGATATACTATTTAATTATTACTTGTTTGGGGTTGACGATATGAGGCTTTCTGCTGCTTTGCGGATGATGTTGAGTGTGGTCGTGTCACATGCGAAGACGGCATTGAGCCCCTGCTCTTCCTGTGCTGGGTCGCCTACATAATCATCCCAACACTCCCATCGGGTGTGCTGAGGCTGAGCATAACCGCCCCAAGCCCAGAAACAGCAACCAACCACCTTACCGCCAACGACATCTTGCTTACTGAGCATATCTATCGTGGCGAACATATCCCAATAATAACGGTCTCTGCCTACCGTAGGCGATCCAGGTGTAATGGAATAGTTGTCCCTGGGATAACCGAACTCCTCTATCACGATAGGTTTGTCCAAATCCCATACAGCGTGGTAGCATTCGTTGATGTACTGGTACGTTTTACTGCTTGCATTGTCCAGATTATCAATCATGGAAGTAGGTCCGTTGATGTCCTTTGCTGTTTCAAGCGGACCGCTTGCAGGGCCAATCCAATGCCAGTTGTAGGGCCAGATATGGATGCAAATGTAGTCAATCTCGGGGAAGGCATGTATCTTACGGAAGAGGGCGGAATCTTCCTCACAACCCACGATGCCCTCGCTGCCTGTCGTCACAAGATGGTTGCTGTCAAGGCTCTTGATGAGTTTTGCCTGCGATTCAATCCAGTTCGCAAAGCAGGTCTTCGTCTCAGGGTCGCGAGCAAAGGCACGAGGCTCATTGGCGAGCTCCCAAGCCATGATGGCAGGCGATTCGGTATAAGGCTTGCCTGTGACGGTATTGGTACGCGAGACAATAAAGCGGACATGGTTCTCCGCCATCTCCTTTGCCTTGTCGTTCTTAACGAACTGGCAGTGATAACGTTGGGCGGCATCCCAATCCGACCATTCAGGCACAGGTCCGCAACCTGCCCATTCAAGATAAGCGCCATAGCCTCCACTCCATTCCCAGGAGTTGTTAAGGAAAAGGACAGCCGTCATCTCTCGTTTCTCAAGTTCAGCAATGAGGTAATCCAAACCTTGTAGTATCGTGTCGTTATAGACACCTGGCTCAGGCTGTAGAATAGGAACAACATGTGAAGCCACTGTGTCCGGACCTTCGCCGCCCACCAGAACGCGTACATTATTTATTCCTACCTCCTGCATCAGGTCGAGTTCCTTCGTGAGACGTTCGCGGTCACCGCCTTGACCTTCGCTGGCCAGTATGGCACCGAACCAGAAGTTCGCACCGATGAACTTGTACTCTTCTGTGCCGCGATAGAACTTCCCATTCTGTACCGTTACGAATTTGGAAGTATTGTCTGACTTCTCACCCTGACAGGCAAAAAGCCCAGCCAATGCAACCGTCCAAAGGAGATAAGCGAAACGCCTCATAATTTTGAATCTTTAGTTTATGAATTAGATAATAATCTTGCTCTTATGGTAGTTGTCGCGGAAGGCAGTAGGCGAACAACCTTTCTTCTTCTTGAAGATGCGGTTGAAGTTGCTGATATTGTTGAAACCGCAACTGTAGCAGATTTCAGCCACACTGGTATGCGTATCGACAAGAAGGCGGGCAGCATAGCCCAGGCGGATGTCGATGATGTAGTCAGAGACGGTCTTGCCTGTACGAGTACGGAAGAAGCGGCTGAAGGCAGCAGGTGTCATGCCGGCTATGTCGGCAAGTGTCTTGAGGCGTATCTCCTTCTTGAAATTCTGGTCGATATGTTCCTCGACAGCACGAACACGGCGGCTTTCGGGTTGGTTCTTCACGTTGGCAAACGATTTGCTGGCCAATAGGTGATAGTTTTCTTGCAATGAGAGTTCATAGAGGATCTCAAGCAGCGATAGCATACGATAGAAGCCTGGCTGAGCCGATGTGATACCGTTAATCTTGCCGTACAGTTCCATGATGGCAGGTAACTCGAAGGCAATACCGCGCTTGGCATTCTCGAAGAGTGTGCGCAAGCTGCTTAATTGGTTCTTCTGCAGGAACTGTTCGCCAAGCAGGTCAGGTGGGAACTGAATGGTAATCTCATGAATGGAATGGCTCGTACAGTCGTACTGATCCCACATGTGCTCCAATCCGCTGCCCACGAGTACCAGGTCGTACTTGCCGAGCACCTCAATGCTGTCACCTACTATTCGACGTGCACCGTCGCAATTCTCTACAAAATTCAACTCCATCTCCTCATGTTTGTGTAAGGGATAGGTGAAAGAGTCTTTTTCTCGATCCACCATCAGGAAACAGTCTTTTTCTCCCAACGGCGTGACTTCTGTAATAACTCTGTCTGTCATGCTATTTATGGTATGAATTTAAAAGGTTTTATATGTATTTTTCTTGAATTTTTTATTTTTGCGGCGTAAAGATACAATTTTTTGAGCGGAATTGCAAACTTCGTGTAAAGAAAACATCAGAAAAGTTTCATCACTCCGCTTGCGGAACGACCTGCAAGGAGTTCTTGACGCATATAATCCATGTAAGGTGCCACATGTTGGAAGAAAATGCGGTAGCCCGCACAGAGATAATTTAGTCCTGGTTCTCCGTCGGCTGTATGAAGGAAGCGAAGACGCGGACATTCTCCGTGACAAGCCTTGAGCCATTGACACTCGCGACACTGACGTGGAAGAGCCTCTTTCTTCAATCGGCTGAAGCGATTTTGTTTTGCGCCGTAGAGCATCTGCGGCAGGCCGTTTTCGCGTATGTTACCTAATTTATATTGTGGAAAAACGAAGTGGTCGCAGGAATACACGTCGCCGTTTTTCTCCATGACGGCCGCATGCCCGCACTCTTCGGCATAGACGCAGACACCAGGCTCCACGCCCATCCAGCCGGCAAGTGTCGCATCGAAGAGCTGCACAAACATTTCTCCCACATCGTGCCGAACCCACTCGTCGAAGATAGCGCACATGAAATGTCCCCATTCCTCAGGACGTATGCTGAATGGAGCGATGGGGCAGTCCTCGTCGAAGAGTTGTGCCAAATGCCTGCCGTCGCTATGCTCCCTGATGCGTTCCACGACAGGACTAATCTGCAGGTACTTGCAATGCAACTCATCGCGGAAGAAGCGATAGAAGGCAATAGGGTCTTGGGCATTGTGATGGTTGGCAGTTGCCATTGCATTCCACTCTACTCCGTACTCATTGAGCATTCGAATACCCTCCATAACCCGCTCGAAAGTGCCTTGTCCTTGTGCATCAATGCGATAGGCGTCGTGCTGTTCCTGTGTTCCGTCGATGCTGATACCAACAAGCCAGCCTTCATCGTGCAGGAATTGGCACCATTCGGGTGTCAGGAAGAGTCCGTTGGTCTGTATGCTGTTACTGATGCGCTTGCTGCGCCCATAGTACTGCTGGAGCCTAACTGCCTGCCTGTAGAAACTGAGCGGTTTGAGCATCGGTTCTCCCCCGTGCCAAGTGAAAAGCACATCAGGTGTCTGCTGTAATTGAATATAATCACGTGTAAATTGCTCCAGGAGCGAAGAACTCATGCCCCACTCTTTTGAATTTTGAATTTTGAATTTTGAATTAACCAGATGTTGCTTCTCCAAATAATAGCAGTATTGGCAACGTAGGTTACACAATGGACCTGCTGGCTTTGCCATTACATAAAGTGGTCGGGCGTATGGATATGCCGTTGGCATTATCTTTAATCCTTAATCTTTAATATCTTACCAACAAGATATTTCACTGGATACCATATTGCTATCCAACCTACAGCGAGAGCCGTGATAAGGACAAGCAGAATATCCGTCAGATAGACACTGACAGGGTAAGCCTCTACGATGAAACTCCCTTCGCTGCCTCCCATGCTGACCAGACCAAACTCCTGCTGTATCCAACAGAGAACAGCTCCAAGTGTCAGTCCAAGCAATGCTCCCGCCAAGCTGATGATGTGTCCTTCAAGGCGGAAGATGGTGCATATTTGCGCATCGGTTGCTCCGAGACTTCTAAGAGTCTGGATGTCTTGCCGTTTATCAATCATGAGCATCGAAAGTGAGCCGATGATGTTGAAGCATGCCACTAGAAGAATGAAGGAGAGGAAGCAATAGGAGATGAACTTCTCAATACGCATGACGCGGAAAATGTCGTTCTGCTGCTCATAGCGGTCCTCCACCTTGAAACGCTCACCGACCTGAGCCTGTATCTGATGCTTTGCCTTGTCAGTATTGACGCCATCCTTGAGTTTCAGGTCTATGGACGACACCATGCCTTCTCGGTCAAAGAGTTGCTGAGCAAACTGCAAGCTAGTGATGATGTACCCTGCATCATACCTTGCCTGCCTGACCATAAAGACAACACCTGGGCTTTGCAGCTCGTCGTGGTTGAAAGAAGAAAGCGGATTGCCGATGTTGACACGCTCACCAGGCTTGGGAGCATATACCTGCAACGGATTCTCAAAGAAAGCGGAGAGTCCCAACTGTTGTGCCAACTGTATGCCCAATATACCATATTCCAACACATCGGCATGCAGACAGAAGGTCCCATCACCATATAGGATGTCCTCGATGTGCGACTGCTCTGTGATATTGTCTGCCACACCTCTGATGGTCACAACTTGCTGCCTGCCGTTTTGCACTACAAGCGCCTGTCCTTCAAGGGTCGGTGTATAGACATCCACCACTTCGCTGCGTTTGAGCTTCAGCAGGGCCGTGTCTTTGGCATTGACCGCCTGTCCGTCTTTGGGTGTGACGCGCAATTCGGGGTCGAAGGCTGTAAAGAGGTCTGCCACCAGGTCCTGAAAGCCGTTGAAGACGCTCAGCGTGACCACCATTGCCATCGTAGCAATGGCTATGCCAAGTACCGATATGCCACTGATGATGTTGATGGCATGATGGCTCTTTTTGGCAAAAAGGTACCGACGGGCTATGAACAATTCATAATTCACTGTTTCAAAAGCTCATCAATATGTTCCACATAGTCCAGACTGTCGTCGATAAAGAACTTGAGCTCGGGGATAATGCGAAGCTGCTTGCCGACGCGTGTGCCGAGTTCGTAGCGAACCTGACGCTGGTTGGTGTTGATGTTCTGCACAATCTCCTGCGCTTTCTCGCTGGGGAAGACGCTGAGATAAACGCGACAAACGCTCAAGTCGGGACTGATGCGGCAGACACTGACGCTGACCAGAACACCATGCATGGCGCTTGTCTGCTTCTGGAAGATATCGCTCAATTCCTTCTGAATGAGACGTGCAATTTTATTTTGTCTTGTAGTTTCCACTTAATTTTGAATTTATTAATTTTGAATTTGCCAGAAACACTAATCCTCTTCGCTAAACATTGGGTCCCAAGCGGGGAGACGGATTGGCTTCTGCTTCAACATTTCTAGGACGGAGGCTGGACAATAGCGGCGGTTCGCTACCACACGGAACATGTATTCGCGGAACCATTCGTCGGTCATCATGATGTAGCCGTTCATGCCGCTGTCCGAACCCCAGCTGTTCTCCACCTTCCACTTCTTCGCTTTGCCCTCGTTGTCGAGGTCAACAGCCATCAGGGTCATAGCATGCGTGCTGCCGCTGTCGAGAGTCTGGATGCGTTGCTTCTTGTTCATGCCGAAGGTCGTTCCCAGCAGGCTTCCGTAGTCGAAGTTGCCCAAGTCGGCGATGCCTGTGCTACGGTCGAGGAACTTATTGACGTCGCAGCTGAAGTACATCTGGCAGCTGTCTTTGAGGGAGGCAATGGCAATACCCTTCAAATCCTCAATGGGCAGGTTGACGTAGAGCCAGTTGTGTCCGTCATAGACGTGGCGGTCGTAGTCAATCTCGAAGACTGTGTTGTAGGGACGGCTCGGGTCGTTCATCAGCATCACATAATCCCTGTTGAGGTCCTCGCCCTCGTCGATACAATAAGTCTTGAAAAACTCCTGTGGAGTGTAGCTCTTGTCTTTCCAAGTAAAATTTTTTGGAGGCACACCATAAGCCATCACGAGCATCTTATACACTGTACCGAGCTGTTCCACCTTGAGAGCCTGAAGCTGCTTTTCGCTCATGCCTGCCTCGCTCTTCTCACGAAGGGTGATGCCGAACTCGCGGAGCTTCCTCTTCAGATGTCCGCAGAACTCGCTGGTGCTGTTGCTGACGTAGGTCTCTGGCATGATGTCTGCTGGCACTACGCCATACTTCGTGGCGAGGTCTGCCACGCCCGTGTAGGTGCCGCCGTCCGAGAGCGGATGCTGGAAGAGCCAGCGCACCATCTCGCTGTCGATGGGCTGCTTGCGTGTGTCGATGATGCCCTGCAGGAAGAGGTTGCTCTTCTCCAACTGGTCATAGAAAAACAGGTAGCACTGGCTGAGGACGAGGTCCTTTGTGCCGAGCTTGCGCATCGCCCTGCCGCGCAGGATGTTCAGTCCCGTGAAGAGCCAGCAACGGCCGCTGCTCTTCTGGTCGGTAATACCCGTGTTCTTCACCTCGATGGTGAAATCCTTGTCCTTCGCGCCGACATTCTCCTGGTTGATAGCCATCTTTGCGAGGCCTACGTTGCTGATGGCGTTGCGGAGCGCCTTTTCTGCGGGAGTTCCTGTATAGCTACCTCCCAATTGCTTGAGCACATCGGGCGTGATGCTCGTCTGAGCATGGATGATTGAGCATTGTACACCTGCCATTCCAACGAACAGGGCACATAAAATCGTTCTTTTCATATCTGTTATTTTTATTTTTGTGCGCAAAGATACAAAGGTTAATTCAAAAATCAAAATTTATAAATTCAAAATGAGTAAAGAATGAATAATAAATGCAAAAACAGCAGTAAAGTGATTGTTTTTTTCATATTTTATCATAATTTTGATTTTTGATTTTTATTTTTTTACTTTTTTCTCAATAATTTTTCTCAATAATTTTTCACTTTTCACTTTTTATTGTACCTTTGCCCCTGACATCATGCGCTTGTGGTGGAATTGGTAGACACGCCAGACTTAGGATCTGGTGCCGAGAGGCGTGTAAGTTCGAGTCTTATCAGGCGTACATGGTTTAGGGTTTAAAGGATTAAAGAATTAGTTATGAAGACTTTGGGACGACAATTTACATTCTTTCTAAGCATTGTTCTTACATTTTCGCTGCTTATAGTTGGTTGTACTGAGCACATTGACACCTCGGCACGCTACGTGTTTAAGGAACGGACCATCGCCAGTTACCTTACCAGCCATGAACAATACAGCGAGTATGTGCGACTTCTGAAGGAACAAAAGGTCAGCGATATCAGCGAGACCTCGGTCTATCAGTTGATGACCGCTTACGGCTACTACACCTGTTTCGCTCCGACCAACGATGCCATCCAGCTCTACATGGACTCCCTCGTCATCAAGGGCATCATCCCACAGGCCACTTGGGATGCCTTCCCCGATGATAGGGCAAGGGACAGCATCCGTGCCGTCATAGTCCTTAACAGTATCATCGACGGAACGAAGTACGAAAGGACATTCATAACAGCAGAGTTCCCAAAGACCAACGAAGAGTTTGAAATCAATACGATGGCAGACCGTAAGATAAGCGTCACCTATTATAGGAACAACCTCGACAGCTGCTCCATCGACGGCATCTGCCCCATTTCGTTGACCAATCGCGACATAGAGACCATCAACGGATTCATCCATCAGGTGGGCTACGTCATCAATCCCAGTAACGAGACGCTCGGCAGCACCCTCCACAAGTTTGCAGCAGATTCCACCTGCAACCTCAGTGTAATGGCACGATGTGTGGAAGCCTGTGGCCTGATAGACACCCTTACGGCGGTGAGGGACGAGCGCTACGAAATGCTCTACAAGACGGGAGCATTCCCCGATTTCAACTGGCAGCTACGCAGTTGGCCGATTCCCCCACCAGAGCATCGCAAGTATGGCTTTACCCTCTTTGCCGAGAAAGACGAGTTCTGGGAGAGAGAGCTTGGCAAGGACCGCAGGAGTATCACCGTGCAGGACGTAATGGACTGGGTGGAGGGTCAGGACTACTATCCTGATGGCATCAAGGATGGCAATTTCTCCAACGAGAAAAACCTTCTCAATCTTTTTGTCACCTATCACCTGTTGCCCCAACGCATCCCCGTGGATAAGCTTGCCCTACACTATAACGAGAGAGGCTACAACTACAAGAATAAGAACGCCTCACCCGTCATTCCCGTCTGGGCACACTACGTGACGATGGGCAAGCGCCGTCTCTTGCGTATCTGGGAAAGTGCCGAGAGCGACGGACCATGCCTCAACCGCTTCCCTAAACTCAACAACGGACGACACGACAACTACCATGAGAAAGAATGTTCCGAAGCAAACAAGGGAGTAAAAATCGTTACCGACGAGACATCCGGCATCGTCAAGCTAATCAATGCCATCATCTATCCCATCAACGAACCCATCGCCTATACGGAACATGTCCGCAACGAACTCGGCAAGGTTCGCCTCCGCTACGATTCATGGGAGTTCCAGCCCGAAGCCATGAACAATGACTTGCGCCTTACGTCCAAGACCGATGCCTGCTGGTACTTCTCCAGCGACCCCGACAAACAGTACTTCGATAATATGGTCGTCAACAGCAAGCAGACCAGGTTCATGCTCCTGAGCGGTCGCGACCAGAGTTGGCCCAACTATCAGGGCGACGAGGTGCTGGCCGAAGGAGTCTATGACATAACCTTCACATTGCCTCCTGTACCAAAGTTCGGTATTTACGAGATTCGCATGGGTGTTTCCACTTATAGTGGCACGCGCGGCATCTGCCAGGTCTATTGGGGCTCCCGCAAAGACCAGCTCATTGCCGAGGGTATCCCCGTCAATATGCAGTTGGGCGGTAACAGCACAAACAACATCCTCGGTTGGGAGCGCGACACAGATGACGACGACTACGATGCCGAGGTTGATAAGAAGATGCGAAACAACGGCTTCATGAAGGGGCCTGAGTACATCGTGGCCAATGCAGGCGGCAGGGAGACAAACCGCATGAATGCAGGTTCAACACGACGCATCGTGGTGCGCGAACCCATGTCGCCCGACGAGGTCTATTACATGCGCTTCAAGACCGTGCAGCCGGACTACACCACAAAGCAGCTCTTCGTCGATTACCTTGAGTGGTGCCCGAAGGAAGTCTATGACAACCCCGAACATCCTGAGGATATTTGGTAAGATAACATTGTGCCGTTTTCCTTGACCTCGGCGTGGTCAAAGTGGTCAAGGTCAAAGTGGTCATTTTCGATTTTCAAATCCGTTTGGGGCTCACTATATAGTGGCACTTTTTTGCAATCCGAAATCGATTTTGACAAATGACCAAATGACTAGCATGACCGCGTCGCAAATAACTAGACAATAAAAGTTTATGAAAAATTCGTACACCGCAGTGGACATGTCGTATTTTTGCAACGTCAATTCGGAAAGACATGGCTTAAGCAATAAAATGCTCAGCGGAGCAAATTTTTCCTTTCAGCCGAAGAGGAAAAAATAAATGAAAAAAGAAAGGCTCCACCCCTGTCCTCCCCTTGATGGGAGGGGAACTAAACAAAACGAAAAAAATTAACAATTAAAATGAAAAATGGAATGGAAGAAGTTAAAAGGAATGGAAATGAAGTTAAAAGGACAATACTATTGGGTCCTAAAACTATCGTCCCTTTAACTTCTCTTTAACTTCCTTTCAATTCCGAAAAAGTGAAAAAGCTCCGCCTTGGTGTTAGCGAAGTATCTTTCTGCCGTCCTGGATGTAGATTCCTTTTGGCAATTTTGAATTTTGAATTTTGAATTTTGCTCCGCCTGCGCCTGAGCTTTGCGAAGAATTATCAATGCGGCGGCCGCTGAGATCGTAGCAACGGCCTGAGCTCTCAGAGCTCTCAGAGCTCTCGGAGTACTCTGGAACTTCCCTGATGGCATCCACGAAGTCGTCGTCGAGGTCGCCCACGATGGTGCCGAATTCTGCCCATCCGGAGGCCTTGTACTTGTCGAGGGCGCTGGCATAGACGTGGATGACGGGATTGCTGCTGAAGAGATAGCTGCTGGTGCTTGGCGGTGTCAAGGCCTTGACATAGACGTCCTTGACCTTCGAGTCGTAGAAGGCACCCTTCGACAATGTCTTTGTTCCCTTGCCGATTATCACCGTCTGCAGCGAACCGCAATAGGCGAAGGCGTCCTCACCGATGGACGTCACCTTGTCGGGCACCTCAATCATCCGCAGACCTGATTTGGAGAAGGCATTCGTTCCGATAGTGGTGATGGTCTGGGGCAGCCTCATGAAGACGAGCTTGCGGAAGCCGTGGAAGGCGTATTCGCCCATGACGTCCTTTGTGGTCTTGTAGCTCTGATAGTAGGCGTAGGTGTTGTTCCCGATGATTTGTGCCTGGTCGAGGTCGATGGCCTGGAGGCAGTTGTCCTGGATGAGCTGCCGCATGTACTTGATGTCCTTGCCGTGTATGCGGCCCTTTAGTATTAGCTTGATGACATTCTCGTTCTGCAATGCTGATTCTAGTCTGCCCGGTGCCTCAAGCTCCACGGCCTCCGTCCCGCCTGCCCGTCGTTCCACCTCGTGGAGTGTGCCGTCGGCATCGCAGGAGTAAAGAGTGAGGGGGGAAGAGTGAAGAGTGGATGGCAGGCAGAAGCTGCGGCTGTTGGCGGCATACTTGATGTTTCCCTCCTCGTCGAGCACGAGGAAGCCCACGCCGCCTGTGCCCACCATGGAAAGGAGCGAGTCGGACTGGTAATAGACGTAGTCCGACGGCTCACAGGCTCCTGGCAGATAGCTGGTGAACTGTCCCACGTCGCCGTAGGTCCCGATGGATTCGCCGATTCTGTACTGGCCGTCCCTGGGGATGTAGTTCGTGGTCGGCACGTGCTCCACGCGGTCTTCGATGAAGATTATCTCGCGGTTTTTCTTCTCGTACTGGGCAATCTTCTTCTTCGTGGTCGCGATGTCTGCTTTTCTCGTGGTCACGTAATGGTCGCCGTAGCACTCCAGGTAGCGGTTGCTGGTCGGTTCGAAAAAGCCATAGACGGTGAAGAAGTCGGTGAGGTCCTCCTGCGCTATCTCGCAGACTTTCCGGACGAACTTCAGGCCGGAGTTGTTGGTGTTGGAGCCGTAGGGCGCTATCTTGTCGCGGCGGAGCTCCTTGAAGAGCTCGGGGAAGAAGGAGGTGTTCTTCTGCGCCTGGTGGTAGTAGAGGTAGAGGGAGTAATACATGCGGATGATGCCGTAGTTGGGGCCTCGCCAGTAGAAAGGCTCGCCCTCGACGTACCTCTCCATCATCGAGCTCAGGGGTTCGCCCATCGACGACCGGTGTCCCATGAACAGGCGGCAGTAGCAGGAGAAGAGGTCGTTGCTGCCCTCCGTGGTGCCCTCCAGCATGATGGGCGACTGGAGCTGATGTCCGAACTCGTGCGCCGTACCGCTCTCGTCGTAGTTGGTGGCATAGGGATTGAGGAAGGTCTTGCTGGCATCGAGTGAGATGTGTATGCCGTACTCGGTGGAGTGTGCCACAGACCCGGGCGAGTCGTTATCGACGTAGGTGGGGTTGTTGAAGTAGCCAGGGTAGAAGGCATCGCCGCCCGTCAGGTAATAGGGAGCGCCTGCTTTCTCGCCGTTTGCCACAGCCTCGCTGATGCCGAAGAGGTCTTTCTCCCAGACCGACAGGCTGTCTAGCGCCTCGATGGCCTTGGCAATCTTGTTCGGATAGGTCTGCTTCAGGACGGACGTGCGAATGTTCATGACGGAGTGCTTGCCCTTGACGACAAAGGTTGTGTTTGCCGCCGCGTTCAGCAGCTTCTTGTAGTCGGCATCCTTGTGACGGGAAGCGTCGAAATAGCCATCTACCTTGCCGCCTTCGATGTGAATCTTCATCGCGGGCCATTCGCTGACGCGCTTTGTCATGGTCTTCGTGTCCGCCGTGTAGAGGATGTAGTAGAGTTTGTTTGCCTCTCCATCGATGATGTTGAGCCCTTTCTTGAGTTTCTGCCCGGCCTTGCCTGTGTTGAACATCTGGTCCATGCCTATACCGGCGCAGTAGAGCGTGGCGTCTGCTGGTACGTCCTCATCGACGAAGACATACAGCTGCTCGCCGTCGCTACGGGTGAGGATGCCTGTGGGATTGCCCATGTAGGATGCACAACGTGCCCACAGCTTCTGGTTCCATGTCTTGGCGTCGCTGTAGGCCTGGTAGTCGTGGATACGGAACTCCTGCTCGTAGGCAGCCCAAGTGTTGTTCTTGATCTTGAGGATCATCGCGGTGAACATGGATAATTGTCCGTCGTCCGTTAATTCTTCACTCTTAACTCTTAACTCTTCATTCAGATCTTCGTCGCTCATCGCCTGATACTCAGCCTTGAGTTGGGTGCATGCGGCATCCTCGAAGAACTGGGTGCAGAGCGCTGCCAAGGAACTGTCCTCATCGGACTCCTGGGGATAGTAGTTCTCCAGCGTGCCGTAGAGCGTGCCGTAGCTCGACCAGCCTAACTCCCTGTAGTCTGCCAAAGCCTCGGCATAGACATAGATTTTCGGGTTTGTGGAGAAGAGATACGACGGTGGACTGGGCGGCGTCAGGGGCTTCACGTATGCTCTCTGAACCTCGGAAGCATAAAAGGAACCCTTGCTCAGTTTGTTGACCTTCTTACCGATGACGACGGTTGCCAGTGAACCGCAGTAGGCGAAGGCATCCTCGCCCAACGACCTGACGCTATTCGGAATGTCGATGGACTTCAACCCTGTGTTGGCAAAGGCGTTGCTCTTGATTTCTGTCGCTGTGGAAGGCAGTACCATCTGCTGGAGCTGCGAGCATTTGTAGAACATCTTCTCGCCGATGATGTCATCGGTTGTCTTGTAGCTCTCGAAGTATGCCGTACCGCCACTGACGATGCGGACTTCGGACCAGTCAAGGCTAGTGACCGTTCCTGCGGTGACCAACTGACGGATATACTTGATGTCGGAGCCGTTGATGAAGCCCGTTACCTTGAGTTCCTTTTCCGTCGATGTCAGGAGCGAGGACAGCGTACCAGCCGTCTCAACGTGAATCTCTGTTGCTGCCCAGTTGTTCGTTGCAGCGAGATAAAATAAGGCTGCGGTGAACAGCCTTACAAGATTGGTGGTTTTCATGTTTTTATATATTATTCTCTTAACTTAGCATTGCTTCTGCCAGCTTTGTGAGCTGTTCCTCGTCGGCGGGTTTCATGCGGGAGCGTATCGTCACCAAGGGCTCGACAATCTCGCAATCCTTCATCGACTCAATCATTTCGCGCATGACGCGGCCTGCACTCGGTGCCCAGCTACCATTCTCCACTATTCCGAAGCGGCGCTTCTGGTAGGCCTTGATTTGCAGATGGTACAGGAAGTCGTGCATGACGGGGAAGACTCCGCCGTCGTAGCTTGCCGCACACACCACGATATTGGGATAGCGGAATGCGTCCTCGATGACCTCCGCCATATCATCGCGGCTCAGGTCGCTCACAACGACCTTTGGTGCGCCTTTTTTTCGGAGCATTTCTCCGAGACGCTCGGCTGCCGCTGTCGTGCCGCCGTGGATGCTGGCGTATGCTACGAGCACTCCCTCGCTCTCCGGTTCGTAACGGCTCCAGATGTCATAAAGTCTGAGGGCTTCCTTCATGGCTTCTCCTGTGAGGACGGGACCATGCAGGGGGCAGATGGCCTGTATGTCGAAGGCGGCTGCCTTCTTCAGCACGTTCTGCACCTGCACGCCATACTTGCCGCAGATGTTGAAGTAGTAGCGGCGTGCCTCGCAAGCCCAATCGTCAGTCTCGTTCACCTGTGCACCGAACTTGCCGAAGCCATCGGCGGCGAAGAGAACTTTCTCGGTGCTCTCGTAGCTCATGATGACCTCAGGCCAGTGGACCATCGGAGCACCAATGAAGTGCAGGGTGTGGCTACCCAAATCGAGCGTGTCGCCCTCCTTCACAGTCATTACCCGTCCCGTGAAGTCGAATCCGTCGAAGAAGTTCGGCAGCATCTTCATGGCTTGTGCGCTGCAGACGAGCTTGCAGTCAGGATATGCCGAGAGCACGTCTGCAATCAGCGATGCGTGGTCGGGTTCCATGTGATGAGAAACGAGGTAGTCGGGCTTGCGGCCGGCAAGAGCTTCGGCAAGATTCGCCTTCCATTCCTCGCCCTTGCGACGGTCAGCAGTGTCCATGATGGCTATCTTTTCATCCTCGATGAGATAGGAGTTGTAACTCATGCCTTCCGGCACAACATATTGGCTCTCGAAAAGGTCGATGTCGAGGTCGTCAACACCAATATACTTAATGCTTTGCATAATTCAAAATATATAAATTCAAAAATAACTATGGACTATTAACTATGGACTATGGACTACTCAAGGTATGTATATCCATATAGGCCGGCGCGGTAGTTGCTGATGAACTCCTTGCCCTCGCTCGGCGTAATCTTTCCGTCCTTGATGGCCTTGCTGACCCAAATCTCTAAGCGACGGACGAGCTTCTTCGGGTCGTACTGCACGTATTCGAGCACATCGGCAACAGTTTCGCCGTCGATGAACTGCTCGATGTTGTAGGAGTCCTTGTCCACGCTGATGTGCACAGCATTGGTGTCGCCGAAGAGATTGTGCATGTTGCCCAGTATCTCCTGATAGGCACCAACCAAGAAGACGCCGATGTAGTAATGTTCGCCCTGCCGGACGGGATGCAGCGGGATGTAGTTCGTCTGCTGTCCGCCGTTGACGTAGGCCGATATCTTGCCGTCGCTGTCGCATGTGATGTCTTGCAAGGTAGCGCTGCGTGTGGGTTGCTCCTCGAGCCGTGCGATGGGCATGATGGGGAACAACTGGTCGATGCCCCATGAATCAGGCATGCTCTGGAACAGCGAGAAGTTGCAGAAATACTTGTCCGCCATTTGCTTGTCAAGTTTACGGAGTTCATCGGGAACGTGCTTCTGGTGATGGGCAAGCTCCGCTACTTCGTGGCTGATGGCCCAATAGAGCGACTCGATTTGCGCACGTGTCTTCAAGTCGATGATACCGTGGCGGAAGAGGTCGAGCGCTTCCTCGCGAATGTCCTCCGCATCGTGCCAGTCCTCTAGCAAGCTGCGCTGGGAGAGGTGGTCCCAGATATCGGTCAAATCGTGAACGAGCTTGTGGTCGTCGGGACCGGGCTCGAAGTCCTCCGGCATCTGCGGCGCCGAAACGCTCTCCAGTACGTCGATGATGAGCACGCTGTGGTGCGCCGTAAGCGAACGGCCGCCCTCGGTGATGATGTCTGGGTGCGGAATCTCGTTCTTGTTTGCGGCTTCGACGAAAGTATATACGCAGTCGTTGACGTATTCTTGGATGCTGTAGTTCACGCTGCTCTCGCTATTGCTGCTGCGCGTTCCGTCATAATCGACGCCCAGCCCGCCGCCGCAATCCACAAACTTGATGTCGAAACCCATGGCGTGGAGCTGCACATAGTATTGTGCTGCCTCGCGAAGGGCGGTGCTGATGCGGCGAATCTTGTTGATTTGGCTGCCGATGTGGAAATGGATGAGGCGCAGACAGTCGCGCAGGCCCAGCTCGTCGAGCATCTGCAACGCCATCAATAGCTCGGAGCTGTTCAGTCCGAACTTTGAGGCGTCACCGCCACTCTCGCTCCATTTGCCGCTGCCATTACTTGCCAGCTTGATTCGGATACCGAGGTTGGGATGTACGCCAAGTTTCTTTGCTGTCTCGGCAATGATGGCCAGCTCGGGAAGCTTCTCAATGACGAGGAACACTCGTTTGCCCATCTTCTGCGCCAGCAATGCCAGCTCGATGAAGTTCTGGTCCTTGTGGCCGTTGCAGATGATGAGGCTGTCGCTGTCCATGTTTGTAGCGAGCACTGCATGGAGTTCGGGCTTCGAACCTGCCTCCAACCCAAGGTTGTAGCGTTTGCCGTGGCTGATAATCTCCTCGACCACGGGACGCATCTGGTTGACCTTGACAGGGAAGATGATGAAGTGTTCGCCCTTGTACTCGTACTCCTTGCCCGCCTTGCGGAAGCATTCGTCGGTCTTCTCGATGCGATTGTCAAGGATGTCCGGGAAACGAAGCAGCACAGGAGCCGTCACGTGGCGAGTGGCCAAATGATCTACCACCTCCTTGAGGTCAACCTGAACGCTATTCTTCTTGGGCGTAACATAGACATGCCCTTTTTCGTTGATGCCAAAATAATTGACTCCCCATCCCTTGATGTTGTAGAGTTCCTCGGAGTCCTCAATACGCCACTTTTTCATAGTCCTAATTCTTTTCTTATGAGTTGGACACTGGTTTGTAGTTTGTCGTAATTGTCGAGCAACGTCACATCAATGACGTGCTGCGCCTGAAGGTAGAAGGGTTCCCGCTCCTGAAGCGAAGAGCGAATATATGCGAGCAGTTCTTCCGGACTCTTGCCCTTGATGAGCGGACGTTCCACACGCCCCATCTGAAGATGTTGGGCGAGTACCTCCGGCGTTGCTTTCAGATAGACGCTTTCGCTGACGCTGCGGATGTATGCCATATTGTCGAAGAAGCAGGGCGTTCCGCCGCCGCAACTGAGTACGATGTCCTCGAATTCCGCTGCCTCGTGCAGCATGTTGCGTTCCATTTCGCGAAAGCCCTCCTCGCCTCTTTCGGCAAAGATCTGTGCTACAGAGCGGTGGTAACGCATCTCGATGTACCAGTCAAGGTCGTAGAAGGTGCGTCCCAGAGCCATGGCGAGCTGACGTCCGACGGTCGTCTTGCCCGAGCCCATGTAGCCAATCAGGATGATGCTTTTCATTTGCGTGAGAAGCGACGTTTTGCAGGTTTCTCGGCAGACTTCTCGCCTTGCTCATTTACAATCTGCATGCACTCCTCGTAGGTCAGTTCCTTTGCGCGTTCGTGCATAGCCTTTGGCAGACGATAGTTGTTGCCCTTGTAGATGATATAGGGACCATAGCGACCATTGAGGACTTCCAACTCTGCATCTTCAGAGAAAGTCCTAAGATGGCGTTCGGCTTCTTCCACGTGCTTGCGGTGCACCATGATAACGGCCTGCTCGAAAGTTACCTCCATTGGGTCGGTGTCCTTCGGAATGGATACATACGAGCCTTTGTGCGAGATGTAGGGACCAAATTTGCCTGCGCCGATGATGACGGGCTCACCTTCGTATGTACCCAGCTTACGAGGAAGTCTGAACAGCTCGAGCGCTTCCTCCAGCGTGATGGTCTCAAGTTTCTGTCCGGTGGCGAGCTGAGCAAAACGGGGTCTCTTTCCGGTTGATGTACCGCCTAACTGTACCACAGGACCAAAACGGCCTATCTTTACCGTGACTGGCACACCAGTTGCAGGGTCGTTGCCTAAGAGGCGCTCACCCACCTTGTGTTCGGTATGGGTGTTGACGGACTTCTCGACCAGAGGCTCAAATTCGTCGTAGAATTTACGTACCACGACTTCCCAGGCGGTCTTACCTTCAGCAATGTCGTCGAATTCCTTTTCGATGTCAGCCGTGAAGTTGTAGTCCATGATTTCGGGGAAATTCTCCTTGAGGAAATCATTTACGACAATGCCTATGTCGGTGGGCAGCAATTTGCCTCGCTCTTGTCCCACCAAGGTGGTATGCAATTCTACATTTATCTCATCTCCGTTCAATGTAATCGTTTGATAGGAGCGTTCTTCACCAGGTTTGTCCCCCTTCTCCACATATTCGCGTTGCTGTATGGTGGTGATGGTGGTAGCGTATGTGCTGGGACGGCCGATGCCGAGTTCCTCCAGCTTGCGCACCAAACTTGCTTCGTTGTAACGGACAGGACGCTGTGAGAAACGTTGAGTGGCTACAATTTGTTCGCGGCTAAGACTCTCGCCAATAGTCATGGCGGGCAGAGTGCTCAGGTTCTCATTGTCACCATCGGTGTCATTGAGAGCCTCGATGCCCATGTCGCTATATACACGCAGGAAACCGTCGAATTTGATGACCTGACCATCGGCCAAGAACGTCTCTTCCTTGCCGTCGATGCTGATAGTCACCTGTGTCCGTTCCAGTTCTGCATCAGCCATCTGGCTGGCGATAGTGCGTTTCCAAATGAGGTCGTAGAGGCGGCGCTCCTGTTGGTTGCCCTCAATCTGGGGCTGGTCCATGTAGGTCGGACGGATGGCCTCGTGAGCCTCCTGAGCGCCCTTTGAACTGGTATGGTACTGGCGTGTCTTGACATACTCCTTGCCCATCTGTTCGGCGATGACCTTCTTGCTGGCACCCAGACAGAGGTTACTCAGGTTGACACTATCCGTACGCATGTAGGTGATGCGTCCGCTCTCATAGAGATGCTGGGCCACCATCATGGTCTGCGCCACGGTAAAACCGAGCTTGTGTGCGGCTTCCTGCTGGAGGGTACTGGTGGTAAAGGGAGGAGCCGGTGAGCGCTTGACAGGCTTCGTAAGAATATCCTGAACGCTGAAGTGACTGTCCTTACAGCTCTCCAAGAAAGCGCGTGCCTCTTCAGCCGTGGGGAAACGACGGCTAAGTTCCGCTTTCACCTCGCTGCCGTCAGTGTTGTGGAAGATAGCGGTGATACGGTAGTTGTTTTCCAGACGGAAGTCCTGTATCTCACGTTCGCGTTCCACGATGAGGCGCACGGCAACACTCTGTACACGACCTGCAGAGAGGCTTGGCTTAACCTTTCGCCAAAGCACAGGACTAAGTTTGAAACCGACGATGCGGTCCAGTACTCGGCGTGCCTGTTGGGCGTTTACCAGATTGAGGTCTATCTGCCTTGGGTGCTCTATGGCATCCAGGATGGCAGGCTTAGTGATTTCGTGGAAGACGATGCGGCGCGTTTTCTCTGGCTTGAGGCCAAGCACCTCATAGAGGTGCCAGCTGATGGCTTCTCCCTCGCGGTCTTCATCGGATGCTAACCACACCATAGAAGCACCTTTCGCCTGTTCCTTCAGCAGACTCACCACCTTTACCTTGTCGGCGGGAACTTCATATTGAGGCGCGAAAGTCTTTTCATCTACGCTGAACGATTTCTTCTTCAAGTCGCGAATATGTCCATAACTGGACAGGACTGCATATTTGTCTCCCAGGAATTTCTCGATAGTCTTAGCCTTTGCAGGGCTCTCCACGATTACCAGATTATCTTTCATGCTTTAGTCGTTTAGTCGTTTGGTCATCCAAATTTTGACTGCAAAGGTAAGGCTTTTTATTTAAACTACACATTATTTATATAGAAAAATTTATTTCCTCACAAAAAAACTTCCTTAGAACTATGACTTCTACCTACCTTTTTATTATAACGCGACATGCGGACACGCACGCGCGAAAATGAAAACAAGAAGAGGGTGTGTCATAATTAACAACAACGGATTACACTGATTCAACGGATTATCTTAAATGCTGATTATCAGCGTGGCTTAAATCCGTCAAATCCGTGTAATCCGTTGTTTATATTATATATTAATTGTATTTTGACACACCCTCTTTTCATTTCATTTATCATTTATCATTTAGGGCAAAGCCCGCTTTTGAGGGTGGGGGAATCCGCAACTAACATTGCGCCGTGGTGCTAAAGCATCCAAGAATTATGAATTGTTTTGGGGCAGCAGGCCGCTTTTTTGGGGGGGTAAACCACCGAAAAAGTACAAAGTACAAAATTAAGAAAACGGGCGCAAATCGCGCCCGTTTCTCTTAGGATTTCCATGACAGATGATATCTACAGATTAGGTCGCTTAGCATTTCGTCGAGTTCTTTCTCCAGGTCTTTGGCAACATCAAGTGCCTGCTTGTTCCGTGTCTTGAAGTAGGCGGGTTGCTGCTGGCTTGGCCATTATTCCCATAGTTCTCATTCTTTAGGCAAAAAAATGCGTATGGAGTATATTATGCTTATAAAAAAGTACTTTTGTACTTTGTACTTTTCGTGTGGTTCCAGACGCGGGTCTCGCGTGTTTATAATGTATTCTTTATATATTATTAAAAATTAATAATGTATTAATAAATATTATCAACTTCTGCCCCACTCCATACCCCCAAGCCACTCGAAAAGTACAAAGTACAAAAGTACAAAATTGGCAACGGTTGCCACAAAATACGATTTTTGCGATTTTTTTTGGAAATATCACCCATACCTTCGTATCTTTGCACCGTCGGACGTCGAATGATGGCCCAATGACAACACCTTCCTTCTATGAAGGAACCGCTCTGGTCTAGCTCTGTTCTACCTCTGTTCTACCTCTGTTCTAGCTCTGTTCTAGCTCTGAGGCATTGTCTCAAATGAGACACAGATGCAGGTCAGATGAAGGGCAAAGGGAGGTCAGATAAAGCCCAGGGAAACGGCCGAAGTAAAAAGTTGAAGTTTAAGAAAAGAATGGAAATGAAGTTAAAAGGACAATACTACTGGGCCCTAAGCTATCGTCCCTATAATTTCCAAGCGAAGCGATAACTTCTCTTTAACTTCCCTTCAATTCCGAGACCGAGACACCAAAGAAAATTTAAATTTAAACAACTATGGCAGAAGCTAATATTCAAAACTACGGCGCAAGCGGTAAGATAGGCAATCAGGTCTATTACCGCACCTCAAGTGGCAAGACTGGTGTTCGTGAGAAGGTGACTCCGAAGAACCCCAAGACCACTGCCCAGACTCTGCAAAGGGTCATCATCGCTCAAACGGGCCTCATGTACAAGGCCTTCAAGAGCATCTGTGACCACTCCTTCGAGGGTGTCACTATGGGAGCAAAGAGCGCGGCGATCAGGTGACCTTCATCACCGTGAAGCAAGGCTTTTCGGTTTGAAATGTACTTTTGTACTTTTGTACTTTGTACTTTTTCGGTGGTCGACCCCCCCCAATAAAGAATGAAAGAATAAAAAAATGAAAGAATGAAAGGGGAAAAAAGAAAATGAAAGGGGGAAAAGAAAATGAAAGGGAAATTAAAAATTAAAGGGGAAAAGAGATGTATGATGGATGATGGCGGCCTGCGGGCTAAATGAGAAATGATAAATGAAATGAAAAGCGGGTGTGTCAGTTTTGACACACCCGCTTCGTGAGAGTAAACGTTGGACTACCTGGGTTCGAACCAAGACTAAGAGAACCAAAACCTCTTGTGCTACCATTACACCATAGCCCAATCCAAAAGCAACCTTTTTATCGATTGCGGCTGCAAAGGTAGAACTTTTCTGACTTTCCTGCAAGATTAAAACATTTTTTCCCTTACAATTTGTCCGCAATACCGCATATTTAACACAGTTTAACAAATGTTTGACTGATGAGAACGCTATTTTTTAAAGAATGTGTGTAACTTTGTTACGGTTTAATGACTAATCTATGAATACTATGAAAAGTGAAAGGGGTATAAGAGGTTCAAGGGGTTTAAGAGGTTTAAGAGGTTCAAGGGGTTCAAGGGGTTCAAGGGGTTTAAGAGGTTCAAGCCTTGTCGCCTTGATGGTAATCCTTCTACAGGGAATGGGCACGCTTCGGATGCTGGCCGACAATGCAGCCTGGATGGGGGGGGTGTCGGATGACACGTTTATCAGTCAGATATCCATCCCAGGCACTCACGATGCGGGGACTGGACACGGCGTGAACAACGCTTATGTGATTGTGAGCGGCAAGACTTACGCGGTTACGCAGGAAAAGACATTGACCGAGCAGTGGAACAGCGGCATTCGTGCTTTCGACCTGCGTCCGGCCGTGGATGGCTCCCGCCTGCGTATCTATCATGGCCTCATCTCGACGAACCTTTACTTCGACGATGCCCTTACCACGCTCTGTGGCCTATTGGACAGTCATCCTACGGAAACTTGTATCATCTTTATCCGCCATGAGTCGGAAGGCGACGACAACAACGATTCTTGGGGCACGAAGATGAAGGAACTGCTCAACAGCAATCCTACGAAGAGCCATGCCGTGAACTTCAATCCGGATGCCAAGCTTGGCGACATGCGGGGTAAGCTCCTTATCCTTTGCCGTGATAACTACGGCACCAATCCTGTCGGTGGCTACATCTCTGGTTGGGGCTTCAATCCGAACTTCGCCAATCAGCAAGGTGCCAAGATTAATGGTATCGGCACGCAAGGTCCACTGTATGTGCAGGACTTCTATGATGTCTCGGCCAGCGATGCTCCCGCCACAAAGAGTGCGAGCATCCAGCGCATGCTGCAGTTCTCCTGCACGGAGAATACGAACCCCAGCTTGTGGGTGGTCAATCAGACATCGGGCTATTCAAAGACTGCATCGATTTTCGGAAACACGGTAGCAACCAGCGACGGGTATCGCGACAATGCAGCCACGCAGAATCCTGTTGTCATCGACTATCTGAACAGCCATACGGGTTCCACGGGCATCGTGTTGATGGACTATGCTGCCGAGGATGTTTCCGGCAATTACCAGGTGAAGGGACAGGCGCTGACCGACGCCATCATCGCCAACAACTTCAAGGAAAGTCCCCATGCCGACTATTTCCGCGCCCTGGCCTCCATCACGCCTGGGAACAAGTATGTGGTCTCCACTACTGTCGGCGACACGAAGTACTACCTCACCACCCGCGGACTCCTGACTGCCGACGCGTCGGGTGCCAGCATCTTCTCCTTCTCGCGTGTCGAGGGTGCAGCCTATACCTACGGCTTCAACCTGCAAAACGCCTACTTCACCAGCCCTCAGGTGAGCAGCGGTAGCGTGGTGTACAACTCCGGACGCCTCCGGACCAACATGAGCAGCAAGCGCAAGGACTGGGAGGCACAGGTCTTCTTCATGGACAGCGAGGGCAAGTATGCCGTCCGTGCCACCAATGCCAAGGGGACGGGCAACCAGGAGGCGGCATCGCAGGCCTTCTGGACGGTGAACACGGGCGACGAGGGTCCCGTGGCCGAGTATGCCAGCGACATGCAGTACATCTGGGAAATAGAGAACACCATCAACGTCACCTACAACCTCTACTTCGGAGGCGAGAAATGCGGCGAAGCCATCGTCCCGGGCGAGCTGAGCACCGCAGCGGCACTCCCCGAAGCCTATATTCGCGACTTCTGCAACTACGCCTATTCGCCCAAGAACATCACCTCCACATCCATCAAAGTCACCGTCACGTGGGCTGGCAGCGCCCCTTTCAAGATAAGCTCCGATACGGATACCTGGTACAACCTCAAGGCAGGGTGTCTTGGCCGCTATGTCGGATGGGAAGGCCGTGAGCCGTACCACCCTCACGCTTACGACGAAGCATCTGTAGGGGAGTATCCGGAGGAGGAACTCTATGCCACAGACCTCGTGCGTGCCAGCGATGCTTATCAGTGGGCATTCAAAGGGAATCCTATTGAGGGTTTCAAGATTGTCAACAAGCTCATGGGGGAGGACTATTCGCTGACGGTTGACGGTACGGCCACTTCCGTGCAAGGCGTCTCGGACATCAAGAATACCGTCCTGCGTGAAGGGGACTTCCGTTGGACAGTACACGCCAACAACGACGGTTTCTCTCTTAGCCTCATGGACCAAAAAGACTATTATGTCAATACTCACGGAGGTCCCCACGGCTATCTGCAAGTATGGGAAAGCGAGAATGCCAAGACCGACCTGGGCTCGCAAATCATCGCGGAGACAGTGCCCACTGCACCAGTAACGTTGACGCCTATCGGTGAAGGATTCTATACGACGCTTTGCTTTCCCTACGACGTGACGGTGGGCGATGCCAAGGTCTATATCCTCGAAAAAGGAGAGGATGCTATCAGTGAGGGCTATGTGCTCCTCACGAATGTCGGGAACGCCGTGCCTGCCGGCACACCTGTCGTGCTGTGGGGTGAAAGTGAAACAGCCTCACTGACATACGGTGAAGGTTTCACGGCACAACCCTCCACAGCCACTGCTCTTCAGGGTCTCTTCATGCCCGCCAGTCCCACTAACGTGCTTACGTTGCAAGGTCAGAACGACATTCCGGGTTTCTATGCCCCTACCGACGAGACAATCGAGCCTAATCAGGCCTACCTTACACTCGAGAATCCCGACATCCAAAGCCTTGTACTGAAGTTCAGCGACATCGAGGACGGAATAAAATTAATTCATAATTCACAATTCACAATTCGAAATGAGGATGCCGTCTATGACGTAAGCGGACGCCGCTTTGATAATTCTTCGCAAAGCTCAGGCGCAGGCGGAGCAAAAATCAATAATCAAAATTCAAAATTGCCAAGGGGCATTTACATTATTGATGGCAAGAAAGTCATCAGGTGAGTTGCTTATACTCAGGGCTTTTCCATGATTTCACGTAGGGGAATCATGACGAAGTCGCGTTCATACATGTGGGGATGCGGCAGTGTGAGAGTGGGTGTGGAAAGCCTATGGTCTCCGTATAGAAGTAAGTCTATGTCGATGGGGCGGTCGTGATATACACCGTCCTTCGACTTTGTGGTGCGTCCCAGTTCGCGCTCTATCTGCTGTGTCGCTTTCAGACACTGCCTGGGTGAAAGTGTCGTCAGCACCATACAAGCGGCATTGAGGAAAGGATGCTCGCTTTGGAAGCCCCAAGGCTCTGTCTCGATGAACGACGAGACACGCTTCACCGTGCCGATGCGCTCACCAATCAGCGCAATAGCACGGTGCAACAGCTCTTCTCTATCTCCAAGGTTGCTTCCCAAGGAAAGGAAGAGTTTCTCCTCCTTGGGGGAGGTTGACTTTCCCTTTGGTCGTCGAGCCTTGCTTGGAATGGGGCTTTTAGTCATTCAGTATCAGCATAGCATCGCCGTAGGTGCCGAAGCGATAGCGCTTTTCAGGGTCGCTCTCGTTGTAGCGAAGCGCCTCCTTGTAGGCCTTCATGATGAGGTCGTAGCCACCGAAGGCACAGGTCAGCATGAGCAGAGTGCTATAGGGCAGGTAGAAGTTGGCTATCATGGCATCAGCCAGATGGAAGTCGAAGGGCGGGAAGATGAAGCGGTTCGTCCATCCATGATACTCCTTGAGCTGGCCGTCGGTGGAGACTGCCGTCTCGAGTACGCGCTGTACCGTAGTTCCGACGGCGACAATCTTGTGTTTCTCCTGACGGGCGCGGTTGATGATGTCGCATGCCTTCTGGTCAACGTGCATCTCCTCGCTGTCCATCTTGTGCTTCGTCAGGTCCTCGACGTCTATCTCGCGGAAATTGCTCAGGCCGCAGTGCAGGGTGACGAAGGCGAAGTCAATGCCCTTGATTTCCATCATCTTCATCAGCTGGGGTGAGAAATGCAGGCCCGCTGTGGGAGCCGTGACGGCGCCTTCCTTCTCGGCGAATATGGTCTGGAAGTTCTCGGCATCCTCAGGGAGGACGTCACGCTTGAGTATTTCCTTTGGGATGGGAGACTCGCCGAGAGCATAGAGTGCACGCTTGAACTCCTCGTGCGTTCCGTCGAAGAGGAAACGCAGGGTACGGCCGCGACTGGTGGTGTTGTCGATAACTTCTGCTACCATCGACTCGTCCTCGCCGAAATAGAGTTTGTTGCCGATACGTATCTTGCGGGCGGGATCGACCAGCACATCCCAGAGGCGCATATCCCTGTTGAGCTCACGCAACAGGAAGACCTCAATCTTTGCACCTGTCTTTTCCTTGTTGCCATAGAGACGTGCAGGAAAGACCTTGGTGTCGTTGAACACGAAGACATCCTTCTCGTCGAAATAGTTGATGACATCACGGAAGGATTCATGATGCTCGATGACACCTCGTTGGGTATGTATGACCATGAGGCGGCAATCGTCGCGGAAAGGCGTAGGTACCTGTGCAATACGGTCTTCAGGAAGTCTGTACTTGAATTGTTGTAGTTTCATATTTGTTGGAATTGTCGTTATTTCGTTATATTGTTATTCGAGATGTATTGTTTCTCCAGCCAGGTTGGGAAGTCCTCAACCTTCATGCAGTCCTCCACACGGATGTCCCCGACGCGGGTACGTCGCAGAGCGATGAGGTGTGCACCGCTGTCGAGGGCAAGGCCGATGTCGCGGGCCAAGGCACGTATGTATGTCCCTTTGCTGCACACGACGCGGATGGTGGCCTGCATCTTCTCCTGGTTGAAGTCGAGGAGCTCTATCTCATCGATGACCAGCACCTTGGGCTTGAGCTCTACCTCCTTACCCTTCCTGGCAAGGTCATACGCACGATGGCCGTCTATCTTGCAAGCCGAGAAGGCTGGCGGCACCTGTTCGATGCGTCCGAGGAAGCGAGCCAGTACCTCGCGCACCAAAGACTCGGTGATGTGCGCCGTAGGGTAGGTCTGGTCGATGGGTTTCTCAAGGTCGTAGCTGGGCGTTGTGGCTCCGAGCTGCAACGTGGCGACATACTCCTTGACATGTGCTTGGAGTTCTTCGATGCGCTTTGTGGCATGTCCTGTGCAAATGACCATGACGCCTGTAGCCAAAGGGTCGAGGGTACCTGCATGTCCCACCTTGAGCTTCTTCACGCCGAGGCGGCGGCACAAATGTCCGCGTATCTTGTTGACGAGGTTAAAGCTGGTCCACGTCAGCGGCTTGTCAAAGCAAAGTATCTCTCCGTTGATGAAATCCATCAGTCAACCATTACGAGTGAGTGGCCTGTCCATAGGAGGCCAAGGATGATGATACCAACGATGATGCGATAGACGCCAAAGGCCTTGAAGCCGTACTTGGTGAGGAAGCTGACGAACCATTTCATGGCCATCAGAGCCACCACGAAGGCTACCACGCATCCCAGCGCCAGCATCAACAGATTGTCGCGCGTTGCCCAGCTGGCATCCGCCTCGTCGCCGAAGAAGAGCTGCAACACGTCCAGAGCTGTAGCTGCGGCCATCGTGGGGACAGCCAGGAAGAACGAGAACTCGGCAGCGGCACGGCGTGTCAGCTTCTGAGCCATACCGCCGACAATGGTTGCCATCGAGCGCGAAACACCTGGTATCATGGCGATGCACTGGAACAGACCGATGCGGAAAGCACGACCCTCCGTCAGTTCTGTCTGCTCGCTGCCCTTGTTGAAGATGCGGTCGCAGAAGAGCATGAAGATGCCACCAATGACCAACATCAAGGCCACCACCTCTACGTTCTCAAGGAAGCGGTCTATCAGGCCGGACATTTTGCCGATAAAGCCGATGACGATGGCTGGCACGAAGGCCACAAGGAGTTTCCAGTAGAAATCCCATTTGTGCAGGAAACTCTGCAGCGGTGTGCTGCCCTGTGGAGCCGGCGTTTGGTTCAGACGGAAGAAGCGGTTCCAGTATAGACACACGACAGAGAGGATGGCACCGAACTGGATGATGATGGTGAATGCCTTTACGAAAGGCGTACTCTCAACGCCCAACAGGTTCTGCGTGATAATCATGTGTCCCGTCGAGGACACAGGCAGGAACTCCGTGAGTCCCTCCACAATGGCAATGATAATTGTTTCGAATGCAGTCATGCCCGTACCTCCTTATTCCTCCAGCTTCTTGGCCTTGGGCTTATACATAATGGCGAACATGATGAAGACGAAGCCGAAGAGGCTCACGAGGGGTGCCACCTTGATGCGGCGGGCACTGAAGATGTCGGGATTAAACACGCCCTCGGCACTGCCTTTGCCCGACATTAGGACAAGACCGATGATGACAATGGCCATTCCGATGGCCAACAGGATGTAGTTCTTTTTACTAAAAGCCATATTGATTTACTTTTTGACGATTTACCATTAATAAAGTTCCGAGCCACGCATGTTCAGGCAATGCGTCACGGAGAAGAAGGTGCAGACAACGGTCAGGACAAGGCCGATACAGAGTACCGATACCGCTGTGATGACCATGTTTTGCTGCGTGATATAGTTCAGGACGCCAGCGTCATAGACGGCCGCCCAGTGTACGCCAAAGAAGATGACGGCGTCGGCAATGAGTGCCGAGGCAATGCCAATCCAGAAACCGCGTACCAGGAAAGGCCATCGGATGAAACTCCACTTGGCACCCACCAGTTTCATCGTGTGAATCACGAAACGGTGGTTGAAGACGCTCAGGCGTACGGTGTTGTTGATGAGGCTCAGCGAAATGATGACAAGCAGCAGGGCGATGCCTAACAGGAAGAACGAGGCACGATGCAGGTTGCGGTTGAGACTTTCCACAAGGTCCTTCTGATACATGACGTCGGCCACATACTTCGACTCGCGCAGTTCCTTACTAATCCACTGCAGGCTGTCGTTCGAGGAATAATCGGGCTTCACCTTTATCTCCATCGAGATGGAGAAAGGATTGGCGCCGAGGAAATCGGAAGGGTCGATGCCCATGCTCTCTATCTGTTCCTGCAGGGCCTGCTCTCGGCTGATGTATTCGACGCTGCTGATGTAGTGTTTGACGTTGAGCGAATCTCGCAGGCTTTGAGCTTCTGCCGTCTGCACATCATCGTCAAGTACGATGGTGACGGTCAGGTTCTCCTTCACGCTGTCAGCCACAACGCGCGCCGTCAGCGAAAGCAACACGACCAGTCCAATGAGGACAAGCACCATACTCGTACTGATGGTACTGGTGATGCCCTGAAGAACCCAAGATACCTTCTTTCTACTTCTAGTATTCAATTTTTATTTTTTTTAATTTTTGACTTCGTCGGGACTGCTTCCGCAGCCTTCACTTTTCACTTTTCATTTTTCGCTTTCCCCTTTCCTTTCAGCGTTGCGCTGCTGCTCTCCGTGATGACGACAGGAACCGTTTGTCCGATGCGGAGGCTGCCACGCGGCACGATGACCACCTTGTTCTGCCCTGTTCTGCCGAAGAGTTCCTCGCGGCTGCGCTTGCTGACGCCTTCGATGAGGACCTCATACTCCTTGCCGATACAGCGGCGGTTGGCTTCTGCGGAGAGCTCGTTCTGGAGGGCGATGATTTCGTTCAGCCGACGTATCTTCACTTCCTCGGGCACATCATCGGGCAGATGCTTGCTGGCATACGTGCCCGGGCGTTCGCTGTACTTGAACATGAAGGCGCTGTCGTACCCCACCTCACGCATGAGGGAGAGGCTTTGCTGATGGTCCTCCTCTGTCTCGCTGCAGTAGCCTACGAAGATGTCGGTCGAGATGGCGCAGTCGGGAATGATGCGACGTATGGCATCCACGCGGTCCAGATACCACTCTCGCGTATATTTGCGGTTCATGAGCTTCAGGATGCGGTTGCTGCCGCTCTGCACCGGCAAGTGAATGTGGTGGCAGATGTTCGGCTCTTCCGCAATGACACGGAGCGTCTCGTCGCTCATATCCTTAGGGTGCGAGGTGGTAAACCGAACCCGCATCTCAGGAACCTCCCGCGCCACAGCTCGCAAAAGTTCAGGGAAGCACCCTTTGTTCTCCCCCTTCACGGGGGAGTTAGAGGGGGTCCAGCTGTTCACATTCTGCCCCAGCAGTGTCACTTCCTTGTAGCCATGCTCTCTCAGGTCACGGCATTCGCGCAGGATGCTCTCCACGTCGCGGCTGCGTTCACGTCCCCTTGTGTAGGGCACGATGCAGTAGTGGCAGAAGTTGTTGCATCCGCGCATGATGCTGACGAAACCGCTGATGTGCGGGCCGCAGATGCGCATGGGAATGATGTCGCGATAGGTCTCTGTCGTCGAGAGTTCCACGTTGATGGCCTTGTGGCCGCACTCCACCTGTGCGATGAGGTCGGGCAGCGACAAGTAAGCATCTGGCCCAACCACAATGTCCGCGTTGTATTCCTCGATGAGTTGCTCACGCACACGCTCAGCCATACAGCCAAGCACACCGATGATGAAGGGATTGACAGCCCCGTCTTTTTTGCCTTTTAGCCTTTTAACCTTTTCACTTTTCAGCGCTTCCAAGCGGTGAATAATCTTCTGCTCGGCATTATCGCGCACAGAACAAGTGTTCAGGAAGACAGCGTCTGCCTCGTCCATGTTCTCAGTCACCTCATAGCCTGCCATGCCCATCACGCTGGCCACGACCTCGCTATCGGCCACATTCATCTGGCATCCGTAAGTCTCTATTAGCAGTTTCTTCATCTTCATTTAGGGGCACAACATCCCATTTTCGCCGCAAAGATAATGCTTTTTTGTGAGATTCGCGTTTTTTTGCCAAATAAATGTTCTTATTTGCCGTTTCGTGAAGCTCCACAGTACAAAAAAGCCCCTTCCGTTTACGGAAGGAGCCAATTATCAATTATCAATTGTCAATTATCAATTACACAAGGTGTGCAATGATTTCCTCCCTATTGCCTGGGAGATAGTCGATGACGGGAATCTCAATCATCGTATAAGCACCGGGCTGCTGCTTCATCGTGGCACGGGCCGCATTGACGAGCACCTGAGCCGTGAGGGCGGGGTTGTTAATCTTCATGTTGAACTCGAAGAGCTGGTTGTGCGTCTGACCGCTCACACCCTTGCGGACCAGGTTCACGCCGTGGCCGACATCGTTCAGTGCATCAACGCTTTCCACCTGGAAGACGTGCGTCTCGTCGTTGGCGAAGTAGGGGTCGGCCTTGATAGCTTTCGTCACCTCTTCCAGACTCGCACCCTCTTCCAGTTCCACATACACCATGCGGCGGTGGATGCCTTCGCCCACGGGGATAGTCATCGAGAGCGCATCCTTCACGCCCGCCTTGCTGCGGACGCAGACGCTGTGTCCCATGCTGCGGCCCGGACCGAAATTCGTATAGGTGATGCCCTTGGGCGCGAGGCTCTCCATCAGCGTGCGGACGATGCTGTCGCTGCCTGGGTCCCATCCGGCTGAGATGATGCTTACAGCCCCATGCTCCTTGGCGGCAGCCGAGAGACTGCGGCGCAGGTCGAGGATGGAGGTATGGATGTCGAAGCTATCGACCGTGTTGATACCCAATGCCAGACATTTCAGGGCGTGTTCCTCAACCGAGCGTGTCGGCGTGGCCAGGATGGCGACGTCCACCTTGCCCAGTTCCTTGATATCCTTCACCACGGCATAGTCAGCCAGTTCGGCTGGTTTGTTGGCAGCGCCGTTGCGGCGCACTATGCCTGCTATTTCCATATCTGGAGCAGCCTGCAAAGCCTGCAGAGCATATTTACCGATGTTTCCGTAGCCCACTACGGCGATTCTCAATTTGTCCATAACTTAGGAATGTTTAAGAGTTAAAAGTTAAAATATTGATGAATTATGTTACTTTTTGCTTGCGTTTATCCTGAAATCGGTGACAAAGGTACGAATAAGTGAGAGAAATACAAAGAAAAGCTCGTTTTTCTTTTTATATACTACGAAAAATGGGCGCGTCATTTCGTATGACACACCCATTTTCTGTTAGTTTGTCGATGCAGACAACGTGTTCCTTAACTCTAAAACAACATTATTAATTAATACCCTAGGAAAGCATTGTCGTTATCAACGGAGGTTCTTATTTAATCACGATTTTCTTTCCATTCATGATGTAGAGGCCAGACTTTGTGGGCTTGCTGCCGAGCTTGCGACCACTCAGGTCGTACCAGCTGTCAGTCTGATTATCAATTATCAACTGTCCATTGTCAATTGTTCCAATGCCATCTATTGCATCTTCTACGATGTTCCTGAACCACATGTTCCAGGGATAGATGTCCCATGCTTCACGGCAGCCAACGGGAACGTGGAGCGTTGCGCCCTTCTCTTCATCTATGGTGTAGATGCCGTCGAAGGCCATGCTGCTCTCTGCCTCTCCATACCAATAGTTGTTATACTCGAAGCCACCAACTGGAGGTGTCTGGCCAAAGACATAGACGTCGCCCAACTCGCTCAGCATAGCAAAGCAGTTGATGCCGAAGCCCTGGATGGTGCTGGGCAGATAGACTTCGCGGAGCGATTCGCAGCCTTCGAAGGCTTGATCGCCGATGAACTGGATGCCTTCGTCGAAGCCGACTGCCGTCAGATTGTTGCAGTTCCTGAAAGCCAGGTTGCTAACGCCTACCACAAAGTAGCCGCCTGCCTTCGTAGGAATGGTCACGTCGCCCTTTGTCTCTGTGTCAACGGCTGTGTAATATGTCTCTTCACCCCATGTTGGGATACCCGTCTCGGGGTCAACCCAAATTTCTTGCTCCCTTTTGCCGTAAAGCGAGCAGGTGTTCTCATCAAGGCTGTTAACGATATAGGTCACGGGCACACCTTCCGCGCTCTTCTCCGTGAAGATGACGTCGTCAATGACGTTCACGGTAAGCACTGCCGTCGGGTATTCGCTCACCTGTTCCCAATCAACATCTGTTGCTTGGAAGGTGATGACGAAGGTGCCCAAGTCTCTCGGCGTGATTTCGAAGACATTCCTCTGGGTGACACCAGTCATCGGGTCAAACATCTCGAAGACATCGATTGTGCCCTGACCTTCTATCATAGTGGAGACATACGAGTTGGAGTTGGCGGGTGTGAGCGATACCTTTACTGTCGATTTCGACGACTTCAGCAAGGTGATGCTGGTGCGGTTTATGGCGAGGTCTGTGGCGGGAATGCCACCTTGCACTTCTTCGGGATTGTAGATGAACAACTCGCACGTTGCCCGCTTGTTCGAACCGTCGGTGGTGACGGCGGAAATGGTCACAATGTTGTAGTCAATGGGATAGGCAAGGATGGTGACAAGTCCGTTCTCATCGACGGTAGCGACGCTCTCGTCATCCGATGTCCATGTCAGCACCTTGTTGTCGGCACAAGCGGGATAGATGACAGGCTCAATCTGGTAGGTGTAGCTGCCAAGCTCGTCGGGCAAGATGGCGAGGTGCTTTGCGTCGGGCTTGAGGGCGAGGCTCTCCACATAGATGGTGCCGGGCTTGCGTGTGGGCAGGTCGGCAACGATGCGTATGAACCATCCCCATCCCGTACTGTTCTTGTACTTCTCCAGTGTGCCGTAGAAGTCGGGAACGTGCAGAGTTGTGCCTTTTGCTTTCAGAGCTTCCACGTTGAAGCATCCGCCAAAACCTTGGTTGCCGAATGTCGGCGGTTCGATGGCGAAGCAATAGATGTCGGTCAGGTCGGTATAGAGCATAGAGCCAGTATTCATACGTGTCACGTCGGCACCAATCTCCACGGTCTCTACCGTACTGTAATCGGTATTTTTGCTTGTAATGTCAGGTGCGATAGTGGTGATGCCGTCAGTGTAGATAACGTGCTTGGTGAACGATGCCCACGGGTCGAGCTTGTGATACCAGCCATAACCATTGTCCGTCCAAGGTATTTCGCCTTCACCTGTAATGGTGAGCGTGCCCTTTTCGTCGAGTTGCCACCAAGCGATTTCGCCTAAACTGCCGCCAACGGGGAACATCGGCTCTTCGTAGCTTTCGTCGCCCACGATGTGCATGTCCTTCCAGACATTCTCCTTCTTATATATAGGAATAAGGTCGGCAGGCACAAGGAGGTTGATGCTGGAGAGCATCAGACCGTCGAAGGCGTAGGCATCTTCATCGTGACCGAAAGCCACGTCGCCGTCCCAGTAGTCGATGACGTGCTTCGTACCCTTGACGAGTGTCGGCGGAGTCATAGCGTTGCAATATACATTATTGAGGGCGGTGCAACCTTCGAAGGCGCTCCACTGGATGGTCTTCACTTCTGTACCAAGGTCAACCTTCTCCAGCTTCTTACAGTTCTTGAAGATGGTAAGTGGCAGGTTGGCACCATTGTAATAGACATTGGTCAGGCTGGTGCAACCGTTGAAGCAGTTGTCAGCTTTGTCGAGGTTGGCATCATTCAGGCCAACGGTGGTAAGAGCCGTACAGCCGCCAAATGCTGTCTTTCCTACCTGACAGCCGGAGCCTAAAGCGACAGCGACAAGCTTCGTGCAGCCAGTGAATGCAGCCTCGCCAATAGACTTGGTATTGGGAAGGGAGAGACTGGTGAGGCCCGTGTTTGCGAATGTCTGGTAAGCGATGGTCTCTATGTTCTCCAAATTGATGTTGGTCAGGTTGGTGCAGCCCATGAAGGTGGTGTTGAGCGACTTCACCGACGGGCAGAGCGTTACACTTTCCAGGTTCTTGAAGTCCTGGAAGCAGCAGCTCAGGTGGGTGATGTTGCCCGTAATCTCAATCTCCTTGGTGAAGTTGATGGGGTCATCGGGATTGTTCAGGCTGGTGCTGAAGCCCAGTACGCTTGGCTGGCTTGCATCATAGTTGTCGCCAGGTCCCTGGTCAGCAGCGATGAGCAGCGTGCCGTCGTCATAGAGAATCCACATGCCGTCGCCGAATTGGCCGCACTTCTTCCATGTGCCGCGGTCGTCGGCGTATGGGATATGGAACTTGCCCCAGTTGGTGTCCATCATGTACTTCGTCACGTAGGCATCGGGTATCTTCAGCGTCACGCTGTACTGTGCTGCATCCTCTTCCGATACCTTCGCTGGTGCATTGCGGCGCTGGTTATAGACGCTGCTCTTGATGTCCTTGAAGGTCAGGTCGGTCACCTTCGCAGGCGTATCGGTAATATTGTCGATATAGATCAGGTTTTTGCAGTTGCGGAAGACATAGTCGCCAGCACTCTTCAGCGTCACGCCAAGCTCGATGGTCTCGAGCGACGAACAATCCTCGAACACGCTGTTGCCCAGAGTCTCTACGCGGGTGATATAGACATTCTTCAGCGAGGTACAGCCCCTGAAGGCATTGTCGCCGATATTCCTGACGGTGCGCGGTATGCTGACATTCACCAGGTTCTTCAAGCCTGCAAACACATTCTTGTCGATGGTGATAGACCCGTCTTCGATGACAACATCCGTAATGTAGTCACTATAGAGAGACCAAGGCAATTCCCCTTCATTATATTCACTGACCCAGCTTTGGTCACTGCAACCAAGCTTCAGGACGCCGTCGGACGACAGCGACCAGGGGTAACCGGCGAAATAGCCTGTCACAGGGAAGGTGAACTGCTTATCGACGATCATCTTGCCCCAGACGGGGTGTCCTTCGTAGCCGTTGGCATAGTCTTCGGGCGAGGCGTGCAGGGTAATGTTCTCGACCTTCACACCGTCGAACATATCCGAAGGATAGGTGTTGGCAGGGATGTTTGCGGTGACATATATGTCGGTCAAACTAGTACAGTTCATGAATACCTTGCTGCCGATTGTGGGAGTCTGATTTCCCAACGTCAGCGTCTTCACCTTGCTGTTAGCAAAAGCCTGGTCCCCCAACTGTTTGAAATTGGACAAGTTCACATCCTTAATGCCCGTGCCGTAGAATGCCTCCTTGCCGATGTTCTTTATATACTTGAGGTCAACATTATAAATCGAGCTGCCTTTGAATGTGTAGTCGGGAATGCTACTGCCTTTAATCTTCAAGTTCCTACTGTTCGCCAAATTGCAACCCTGGAAGGCGGAGGGTCCGTCGAAGGCAACATCCGCAGAAACAGAGGTAAGTGCCGCGCAGCCGCTGAATGCATTTTCGCCAACAGTGAGTTTCGATGCCTTAACAGAAGACAGTGCCGTGCAGCCCTTGAAGGCGTTTGCACCGACAGTAACCTCATGGTCGTTGGCAGACACAATGTTCAAGCCAGTGCAACCCTCAAAGGCTCCTTCGCCAATGTCAAAGCCCGTCGCACTTTCTAAATAGAGGGTCTTGATGCCTTGTAGACCCTTACCGTCCTTAAAGCACTCGCTAGGAATGGTGAAGACCTCATCGCCATCGCCATGCAGATACATGGTTGTTACCTTGCCAAGAATACTCTTCCAGGGGACGACATTGGAACTCATATACTTTACCGCCTTGCCATCGACGAAGCCGACGTGAAGATCTTCAGGAGCACCTTTGTTAATGTCCCAGGAATAATACCACCAGCCTATGAACTCATCAGAAGAATTGTAGATGGGTTCGCCTCTCTCCATTCTACCACAAGGCTTGGTTTCTGCGTACCAACCTGTATGGTCGTTTTTATTGACATAGTACGCGGCCATATAATCGCTCCACGTTGGTATCATATGATATGGCTCTCCGGGAGTATTGTAATGAGATAAATAGTTATCATAGTACTGCTCGGGAATAACAATGATAATACCCGCGTCTGGATTGTCTTTGGGTTGGTCGCCGAAAGGGAAATCGCACTCAAAGAACCGGTCTTGAACTAAACCACCTATACCATTCCCGAAAAAATTAGCAATATCCTCATACCAAGGTCTGTCGTGTCGTATTGTATATTCGGGAGGTGTGGGATTGCTCATGAACACGGAAGGTCTGCCGTCGCTTTTCCACAGGGATTCTGATATCATGCAACCCGGCTGCAAAGTCTTGATTTTGCTGCCAAGGTCAATATATGAACAATTTGATAAAGCATATTCGCCTAATGTTTCCACAACCGGCAAAGTGATAAAACCTGCTCTGATGCCATGCTCCTCTACTTCCTTGACCTTAGGAAAACGGACTTTCACATTATCAAAAGAACTAAAACCGTAATCTTTGATGAGTTCTACATTCTCGCCTCCAGATACTACACGACTGATATATAAAAGCGAAAAAGCCCGTTCTCCGATGGTCTTGGTATTGGATGAAATGTGGATGGACTTAAAATTTTCGCGGTATTGATACCATGGTGCATTAGTACCTTCATCTACAACCTTGTAGTTGGCCATTTTACCATTGACGTCAACGGTCAGTTTGTTGTCGTCAATCTTCCATGTTCCGTTCTTGCACGTGCCATTTTGGGCACTGGTGCTCCCTGCCGTCACTATCAGGCACAAGAGCAGAAGTAACTTTTTCTTCATGTTTGTTTGTTTTTTTTTGTTAATAATTAAGGTTAATTGGTTTGTTTGAAATTTTAAAGTTTTTAAGGTTAATTAATTTGTTTTATTTCGTTGTTTCAATTATTTGTTGTTTTGCACATGCATGACGCTAAAGCGTCTTCGCTCACTAACCGAGCGAAGACACTTCATCTGCTCACCTCCTTTCGATAGTGCACGCAAAGGCAAGGCCAATGAAAGCCCCAAAAACGGAATTAAAGGGAATTTGAACGGCAGAAAGCCGCCAACAAGCTGATTATGAAGCTGTTGAGGGGGGGGGTAGCTGGAAGTTACTATGGGATGGTTGTGTCATCATCATCTTGCTCATGGACGACAGTCTTGGCAGCTGCCACAGGTATTGTCCTGCGCGTAGCGCTTTACTCCCATTTTTACTTCTTGGATGCTTCAGCACCAAGTCGCGATTGTAGTCGCGGAATTGTTCCATTCTACATTTTTATAAATTTTGCCGCGTCAAATTTACGTACTTTTGCCCGAATAGTTGTTATCATTAAATGGGAAAAATTTATCATTAAATGCATTTTCAAAAATTCTACCGAAATTTAACATTTTTGTACCGAAATTTTAAAGACTGTACCAAAAATTCGTACTTTTGTACCGTTTTTTCACCCTCCGAGGGGGTATTTTGGTGCATTTTTCGCCAAAAACGGCATTTTCCGCCCCCAAAAAGTTAGTTCAAAAAACACCTTATTCCACCCCAAAACAGCTCACTTGCACATCCCTGTTTGCTTACAGATTGAAATAAAGAAAAAAACTGGAAAAAGCAAAAACACCGTTACCTGGCGATTGAAGGCCTTCGCCTGCGGAAGCTTGGAGGAGAGAATGAGGGCGTAGAGGCCAGACTCGTTGATGATGATAACGTTTCTTTTCTGACCTGACTGAACGAATCGTTCGGTCAGCTTGTCTTCGTCATCTATGTGGTCGCGCACAGCCTTATGAGGATTGCTGTATCCTAAGGCATTGGCAACATCGCTGCCCACGAACATGATTTGGTTATTGACTTGGCAAGTACGAATCTCGCCGAAAAACAAGAAATGTTTCTTTTTTTGCCGAACAAGAGTAATTTAGGCGGAGCCAAAGTTACGAATAAGTGGGCGAATTACAAAATAATTCCATTATTTTTTGTCAGGTAGCAAGCAGCAGGGTGCATTTCATCCTTGGTATAGTAAGGGGTTAGGACCGCAATACGTCAAAAATTTCAATTTTTTTTAGGAAAAGTGCTACGATATTTGCGGATTATTCGTACTTTTGCACTAAAATTATAATTGAAACGCAATGAAACAGGAAAACAATACCCTTAGAAACATAACGAAACGGGCGGCCATGATGCTGCTGCTCACAGTAATGACCGCCACGGCATGGGCGCAGGAGAGCGACGGCGAATGGTATTATAGCTTGACTAACGACGGAAACTGCAATATTACTGGTTCTGCATTACCCGATAATATAAAGATGAGAATCAGAAATCTTTCCATCCCCAAGACGATTGGCGATAAAACGGTCGTCAGCATCAGTCAGAACGCCTTATCGGGCTTCACGAACCTGACGACCATCATGTTTTATCAAGACGCATCGATTCAGAACATGCCCTACGTACAGAATAACACGAACTTTAAGAACGTTGACCTTATCAATGACGGTGAAACGACGGTGGCTGAGAAAACCCTTCCCACCTCCATGACGGATATCGGCAATGCCTTCAGGGGCAGCGGCATCACGGGGCTCACCATGCCCAGCGTGACCTCCATCGGCGGCAGCGCCTTCGAGGGCTGCAACAGCCTCACGTCCGTCACCTTCGGAAAGGAGGTCACCATCCAATCGGGCGGATATCAATCGACTGTCTTCTCTAAGATCGGCAGCTCGTGTACGGTGAGCTATCCTGGCGAGATGTCAAAATGGAGCTGCTATGACTACCAGTTTTCGCCCAATCTCGTGATCAACTGTGGCGACGGCAGCTGCGGATGGTGCGGCGACGGATGGAGCAACGGCACGAATTACCAGAATTCCTCCTGCCTGTATTGGACGCTGCTCAAAGTCACCGGCCACCTCACCATCGACTGCGTCCAGCAGGACTACATGGATTATTCAAAACAAACCATTAAGACACAGAAATGGGACAAGACGAAGGTCAAAGAGCTCACGTTGGGGCGTCTCGTACTGAATCAATCCGAATTTTCTGGTTGCTCAAGTCTCACTACGGTCAATATTTCAGCGAACGTGACAAATATTGTTCCCTCTCCGTTTTATGATTGCCCAAGCCTCACAAGAATCGTTGTAGATAGCAACAACCCTATCTACGACAGCCGCGATGATTGCAATGCCATCATCCAAACCGTCTCTAAAACCTTGGTTGTGGGATGTAAAAACACGTCTTTTCCTTCGAGCGTGACAAACATTGGAGATCATGCTTTTGCTGGTTGTACTGATTTAACCTCCTTCACAATTCCCAATAACGTAACAACCATTGGAGTAGCAGCTTTTGAAGGTTGTAACGGTTTAATTTCTATTACTATCCCCAATAGCGTGACAACCATTGGAGAATATGCTTTTCGCTTTTGCACCGGTTTAGTCTCTATCACTATCCCCAATCGTGTGACAACCATTGAAAATTATATTTTTATGGAGTGCCACGGTTTAACCACTGTCACTATCCCCTCGAGCGTGACAGCCATTGGAGCCGCAACTTTTCAAAACTGTTATAGCTTAACAGACATTTACTACGACGGTACTCTGGAGCAATGGGGCCAGGTGACAAAGGGAGATGATTGGAACGAGAATGTGTCTGCTAACTTCACGGAGCATTGGCGTTGCACGGTGACGTTCGATGCCAACGGCCACGGCTCGGCTCCCGCAGCCCAGACGAACCTGTGGAGCAACAAGGACAAGGTAACAGAGCCTGCTGCGCTCTCGGCCGACGGCTATTTACACACAGGCTGGTATTCCGATGCCGCCTGCACCACCAAGTGGGACTTTGCCACCGACGTTGTGACTGGCGATAAGACGCTTTACGCTGGATGGGGCACCCCCTGTTCCGCCACCTTCACCACGACTGAGGCAGAGGTGGAGATTCCCTACGGCCAAGAGTGGACGGACATTCCCGTGACTGTAAGCAGCCTGAATTTAGGCTGGTTCCAGAACGAGGGGCAGCCTGTGCGTCCGGCCGATGCCGTGACGGTGGTACCGTACGTCGGCACAGCAACCTCGTACATCTCCTTAGTCAGCAGCGATGGAATGATCGATGCCTACAAGGGTGCAGGTGCGCACACCGTAGGCAACCGCGTATCGGAACAACTTACTGCCGTGGGACAGAGCGGCAAGCTGTGGGTCTATATCCCCCAGGCCGCGTGGGATGCCGCTGCGGGGGGCGACTATTTCCAGACCTTGCCTTATAGTGCCGCGTTCCTCTATAACGGTGTTACTCCGTCGGAGACCTACATCTACGACTTAAGCAACGCAATGGTAACCATCCGCACGACTGTGCCCGAGGCCGTCACCCTGACCTTCGACGCCAACGGCGGCACGGGCGACGCGATGGCAGCCGTCAATGGCCGTGTGGGATACGCCATGACGCTGCCCGCCTGCACCTACTTCGCCCCGTCGGGCAAGCAGTTCCTCTGCTGGAACACCAAGGCCGATGGCACAGGCACACGCTACTATGTCGGCCCCAACTATACCTTCACCGAGGTCCTGACGCTCTATGCCGAGTGGGGCGAGGGCTACACCATCGACCTCACCACAGCCACGGAGCAGAATATCACCCTGGGACTATCAGGACAGCTGATCGCGCTCCAAGGCTACTTCATGAACGACAACACGATGGGCTTGGACGTGAACCTCGACGGCACGATGGACGTGGAGCTGACACAGGATTATGATGATGTGAACGGTGTCACAGTTTGCACGGCAAAGAGGCTCACGACCCTAACCGACAACTATCGCTTCGTGCTCACCTACGGTGGTGAGCCAGGCGAATACGGCAGCGTGACATTCAAGTTTGTCAACGAAGACGCGACGGTGGAGCAGCCCGCCATCACCCAACTCTACGACAACGACACAGACTTCCCCAACGACCTGCTCAGTCTGAAGGACGGCATTACCCGCAACATCATGATTAAGGGGCGCACACTCTACACCGACGGCGCCTGGAACACGCTCTGCCTGCCCTTCGACGTCAACAACTTCACGGGCACGCCGCTCGACGGCTTCACCGTAAAGGAACTCGACACCGAGACGGCTTACGGCGGCCACACGACGGGCATCGAAGGCACGACGCTCTACCTCAACTTCAAGGATGCCACCCGCATCGAGGCCGGCAAACCCTACATCGTGAAGAAGATGAAAAACACCATACCCAGCTGCACCGCCACAAACGGAACACCGGGCTCCTCTGTCTTTGTTGGTTATGATTTAGGCTATGCCAACCTGGTTGACGGTGACAAATACAACACTTATTGGAGGCCAACTTTAGATAAATCAGTGGCCTCAGTGATCTGTGATTTTCATACCACCATCCCTGTGCAGGTGACAAGCTACGAGCTGACTACTTGTATTGCGCCCCAAACTAACCCAACGGCATGGACGCTGAAAGCCAAAGTGAACGAGACCGATGACTGGATGCCAATTGACAGCCGCGATGTCACCATGAACAGCGGTGACGCACTACCCCAAAGCACTATAACATCAAAGATCTACCCCATAAAGAATCCTGGTACGTACCAGTACTACCGCTTCGAGGTGACAGGAGGAAGTGCAAGTGGCAATACCATAGGACTGGCAGAACTGACTTTGCAGGAATCCATCAACATTACAAACCCCGTGTTCCCAGGCGTCATCGTCAATCCCGCCACGGGGCAGATTCCCAACCCCGAGCGTTATACCTACCTAGACCCTGAATACATCACCGCGGCCGTGCCCGCCAACGTCAACTTCACCGGCGGTAAGTTCTGCGGCAACTACAAAACCTGTCAGTTCGACGGCAAGGACCAGAGCATCCTCTTCCTTGGCGCCGCGAACACGCTCTACTGGCCCGAGAACGGCGTCCGGATAGGCCCCTTCCGCAGCTACTTCCAGATTGACACGCCCTCTGCCGTCCGCGCCATGGTGCTCGGCTTTGACGACGACGAGGAAGCGACTGGCATCATCAGCGTGGAGGATAACTCTCAACCCTCCGCTCTCAACTCTCAACTCAACAACTATTGGTACTCCCTCGACGGCGTGCGCTTCGACAGCAAGCCCACGAAGAAGGGACTGTACATCCATAACGGCAGAAAGGTCGCGATTAAGTGAGAGAAGTGTTTTATTTTTCTTCTGCAAATTTACGAATTATCTGGCATACTGAAAAATAAATCCCAATTTATTTCCGACATTGTCAAGTGGTCTTGACGTGGTCAAAGTGGTCAAGGCTGCGATTAAGTGAGGGCAATGATAAGCTTGCTTAAGCATTGCCGAGCGTGAGCAGACTCGAAATTTGGTCAAAATGGTCAAGGTCAAAATGGTCATTTTCGATTTTCAACTCCGCTTTGGGGCTCACTATAGTAATAATAATAAATATATATATATATTTATTATTATTACTATAGTGGCACTTTTTGGGCAATCCGAAATCGATTTTGACAAAT
>JAILRU010000019.1 GCA_024697945.1 Bacteroidaceae bacterium | reverse complement strand
AGCAGTTGCTTTCGCAATGAATCATGGTTCTGCTCATCGTGTCACTCAAACATATGTGAAAAAGGATTTTAGTCCTGCTTGGGAATTGAATGACAAGGTTGTTGAGTTTATATTCTTCACAGATAATCCGGGAAAGGAAGAGTTGCGCCGGGAAGAAAAGAAATTAGATACGGATCGAATTTCCAAAAACAATCTACTACGAGGAACAGCATTTTACAAAGGAAAAGTTGTCGCCGAAGAGGAAAAGATAGGATTCACCAATAAAGGACAGCTTATAGCATTACTCATAAAGAGATTACCGAAGGACATTCCAACAGGAGCAATTGTGCAGTTTGTGATAGAAAACATAGACAAGGGCGGCAAATGGATGTATGAGCATCAAAAAGGGAAGGGATTTCACTAAATGCAGATTGTATCAGAGTTGTTTTTTGAAATGCGTAAGAAAACTCGTCGATTTGCAGATTTTTGCATTTCGACGAGTTTCCTTTCCAAAATTACAATAGAACATCTAAATTAAAGTAGTTAATCTACGAAACAGGAATTTCTTTGATTATAGATGAAGGGAGGTGATAAGACAAAGTGTCATCAACTGTAGAAGAGTAAGTTAAGAAAGACATATGAGGTTAGTGTCTATCCTGGCATTTACCAACCAGTCGTTTACCCAGCTCATAGGCATTCTTCAGGTCGGTGTAAAAATGCACGTCACGATATTTACGCTTGTCTTCTTCCTTGAAGACGGTCATGGCGTAGCGCGAGTAGTCGTTGAACTGGTAGGTGTTACAGACATAGAGTGTCTCGCTGTGTCCGAAGTTCTCCTGTAGTTGTTTCTCACACGTACCCAGCAGTATGGGGTATTTCCAGTCTTCCATCGCTTCCTCGGGAATGTTCATCGTGAAGATCATGGCTGTCTGTTTCTCACGGATAGGTCGGCGACGGTTTCCTTGTTCGTCGTAGTCGTAGGTGAAATTCGGGAAGATCAGCCTTTCGAGGAAGGAACGTGTCTCGCCCGTGGGATAGCTGAAATAGACTGGCGAACCAATGACAATCACGTCAGCCTCACGTGCCTTTTCAAGCAAGGGGCGTAGTCCGTCGCGTATAGCGCACACGCCATCTGTCTTGGCATTTTTCAACTGACAAGCAAAACAGCTCTTGCAACCTTTGTAATCGAGGTCGTAGAGATGTACCAGTTCTACTTCTGCACAAGCATCCTCAGCGCCCTTCATGGCACTCTCCAGCATCTGTGCAGTATTTTTGTTCTTACGTGGCCCGCCATTGACGAACAAGGCCTTGATAGTTTTCTGTTCCATTTTTATGTAATTTGATGATTATTTCTTTCTGAGATTAAAAATGCACTGATGACCGGGCGTGCGATAGCAGGTGTTGCACGACACACAGAGCGAAGGATTAGTATCGCCATCAAGCCAACGCTGAATCAGGTTTGGTTCTCTGACGAGTGGACGCGAAAGCGAAACGTACTGAATCTGTGTTTCTTCAAGGATTTGGTTGATTTTCTCAATGGAGCGCAGACCACCCACCAGCACGACGGGAACATCTACGAGTGCAGCTAACGACATGGCAGCAGCACTGAAATAGCCTTCGTTACGCCCTGCCTTGATACCTGTGTGCGACGTACCGTTACCACTCACCTCAATGGCATCGATGCCTGCATCTGCCATGAGCTTGCACGATACGAGGAAATCCTGTACCGTCAGCCCACCTGGGTATTCATCGGTGGAATTAATCTTCATGGTGATGATGAAATCGTCACTGGTCTTGCTGCGCATGTCCTTCAATATTTCATAGAGGATGCGAGTTCTGACACGCTGGTCACCACCGTAGCAGTCTGTGCGGTGATTGATAAGCGGACTGATAAATTTGCTCAGGTAGAAGAAGTGAGCGGCATGAATCTGTACACCGTCGTAACCTGCCTCTTCCGCACGACGGGCAGCATCGCCGAACAGTCGTACAATTCCTTGCACCTGCTCCGTAGTCAGCTCATCCACTGGCCCATCAACGATGGCGGTCTGCATCATTACCAATGCCCCATGTTTATGGATGGCATCAGTCAGTCGCTTATGCCCGGCAATGAAGCGGTCATCATAAAACTTAGCTCCTCCGCCAATTTCTGCATCATGCTCAATGATAGAAGTCAGCCCGGTCACAATCATGGCAGCACCTCCTTTGGCAAGTTCCTCGTAAGTACGGACAATCTCATCGGTCACATTTCCTTCTGCATCAGCAAGGGCAAGCCATGTGGCAGAGCGCCAGATGCGGTTCTTCAACGTATGGCGGCGCAAGGTAGTGGTATCAAATAATGTCTTCATTTTCTTCCTTTATGTTTTTCTTTATAAATAGCCCGTGAGGCACTTCTCGTATGCTTATCTCGCCACTGTCAATAAGCGGCTGGATGAACTGCTTCACCTCCTCGGCTGTGTGTAGGTTGAAGGCTTGGCTTATCTCTATAGGCGAGATGAGCGGATGGCGCGTGATGAGTCGGCGTAATGATTCTGTGGTAGCCTCCGGCAAGGTGGGTGATATGGAGCCTCCTGTCAGTTGATGTATGGCTGATGCGAAGGCATCGAAGTTAGCCATGTCGTGTATGAGGATATGGCGACTGCCGTAGTGCAGCATATAGGCTGGCAACGAGCGAAGGCTCAGGTTTCGCGCCATGCAGACATCATGTTGCAGCGCCTTCTCAGCCATACCGTTATTGTAAGCCTCTTGGAAAGCCGTCTCGTCGATGCCGCCAGTAAGTCTTACTACTCGCAACAGTTCGTCATGATGCGTCGTGGGGCGCACCTCTACGATGGTGGCATAGCGCAGGCGATAGAGGAACTGCTCAGCCTTTTCGGGAGCAACGCGTTGCACAGCCTTGACGGCAAGACAAAGAGGCTCAGACGTGAGGTGCTGCATGTCAAACAGTCGGCACTCTTCCATTGCTATGGGCATACCGTTGATTTCTTCCTCCTTTCGGTATATGCCAGCCAATCGGCGATTGTAGTTTGCAAGAGTCAGCTCAGGGGTTTCAGCCATGTCTTCTGGTACCATGAAATGTCGCACATCGCCCACAAGCACACACATAGCATAGCGTATGCTGAGCGCCTCGCCGAAGTGTGTCTCCAGTCTGCGTATCACAGGCTCACTTTCATACGACAAGCCCATCATCGGGTCGGTAAATATGGTCAGTGTTACTTTGTTCATGTCCTATAGATAATTGTTACGGTCGAAATTCATTCCACCTACCCCCCAGTCGGGAATGTCGCTATAGCGGATATAGATACAGTCGGGCGCAATGCCCAGCACTTCGTTGAAGATGCGCGTCACCTCAGCTGTGAACTTGTCGTAGCCCAGATGAGCTTCGTTGCCCCAGATGGCGGCCTCGATATATACCATTGGCTGGCTGTCATCGCCCCTCAGCCAAAGGTGGCAGTTGTCCTCAAAGCCTAACATCAGGTATTGCTCGCTCTTGCCAGGTACTGACTCTATTGCCTTGCCGAGACGGGTTTTCAACTGCTGTTCCTGTTCGCGGCTGATGCTGCGGTTTGTTCTTGAAATGATAAATGGCATCGTATTACTCCTTTTTCCAATCTTTAATCAATTGTAGAATCTTGTCGGCCAGTTCCTGT
>JAILRU010000004.1 GCA_024697945.1 Bacteroidaceae bacterium | reverse complement strand
GAACTCGCCCTTCTTTACTTCAATGTTCACATTCTCCAGAGCTTGTGTTTCCACTTCGTCCGTACGATAGATTTTGTTAATCTCAGTCAGTTTGATTACAGTTTCCATAATGTTTGTTATTTAAATTATCAATTGTCAATTGTCAATTATCAATTATTATTACTCTTCCCTCAGCGCATTCGTTATCTTGCTCCTGATAATCTTTATTGCCGGGATGGCTGTTCCTATCAGGACGGTACATAATATAATAATGTATACCGTGGCAGAGACGATGAGGAAGTGCGGCCAGAAGTGATCCACCCAAGTGAGGTCGGAAAGGGGAGCCGCGTTGTAGGAGGGTTGATACATATTGAACTCTTCGTAACCGCCGACGCATTCGTATCCGCTGTGAGCATAGTTCAGGTAGATGATGCAGCCTATGACGGCGGCGACGGTAGCCATCAATGCCCCTTCGGCCAGAAACGAGAGCAGCAGACGCGGTTTGGTCGCTCCGTAGGCGCGGCGCACACCGCATTCCTCCGTGCGGCGCTTGGCCTGCAGCCATACGGTGCCGATGACGGCCAGACTCAGGTTGAGCAGGAAGAACACCGCCAGCACGATGTTGGTGTTCACCTCCTGCGGCACGCGGTCCTCAAGCTCTGCCTGATGGATGAACTCCTCGTAGGGCATGATTTTGTTGATGCGGAAGAAGCCGGCATTTGCCGCTCCGTGGATGTCCCGGGCGTGTTCCTCCAAGTACTTGGCGGTGTCCAAGCCTTTCTTCAGGCGGATGATGATGTAGGCAGTGATGCCTGAGTCGTCGGGAAGATAGATGCTGCTGCGGATGGAGTAGTAGCGCAACCGCTGCACGTCGGCCACCACACCGGCCACCGTCAGGTCCTGTTTCTCCTCCTGATTCCAATAGTTAATCCTTTGGAAACGTCTTCCCACCACGCCCTCTGCCGTGCCGAATAAGGCCTTCGCGCACGACTCTGAGAGTACCGCCTGCCCGGATGACTCAGTTATCCTGGACAACTCCTCCACCGACGGGCTGCCGGGCAAGGGCCTAAGTCCGTAGGTCTCGAAGAAATGACAGTCTGGCTGGAAAGCTACTTTTGGCAGGTAGATGGTATCCTGTCCGCAGCACAAGCCTTCACTGGAGGGATATTTTGATGAAATGGAAGTGTACGGGTTCTGGTAGTAAGTGGCATTCTCCACGCCGTCCACCGCCTTCAGCCGGTTCATCAGCTCCGGCAGGTAGTCTTTGGCGGCTTCCCATGCGTCGCGGTCTACTGTACCGTTGTAGAGGGCTTTCCCTTCGGCATAGATTAGACGGTCGGTGTCATAGCCAACGGGTATGCTGCGGTAGTAGAGGTTCACTACGGCAGGGTCAATGACCACCCAAGCCACAACGGTAATCACAACGAGTTCAAGGAAGAGCCAAATAGACCCCCTCCTAACCTCCCCCTCTAAGGGGAGGGACTTTATACTTAAAATGCTATTCTTCTTCATATATTCTTTTTTACTTTTTTGTTTACTCCCCTCCATAGAAGGAGGGGTTGGGGGTGGGTCTACCTCTTCTCCATCATACTCTCCACAATAGGTTTCCTCAGACTGAGCCATGCGGGCAGCAGGGCAGACAGCAGGTTGATTACGAGGATGGCAACGAAGGCCCCCACGAAGAGCAGCGGGGCAAAGAGCATCTCGCCAGTGACAACGGGCGAGGAACTGATGGTGCTGCTGTCGAAGAACAAGCCCAAGATTTCTGTACGCAGGCCATAAATGGCGAGCCATGCAGCTACAAGGCCGATGATGCCGCCTATGCTGGTCAGAACGAGGTTCTCAGTCACTATCTGCCAAAGCAGAGTGCTGCGGCGAGCACCGAAGGTCTTGCGCACAGCCATCTCCGCCGTGCGCCGCTCCATCCTTCCTGCCACAATGCCGCAAAGGTTCAGAGCCGGCACGAAGAGCAGGATGAAGAGCAGGCCTGCAAAGTGCTTCACCACCTGCCAGTTGGACACTCCTTCGTATGAATCAGCTGTGCAGGCACTACGCAACGTATGCATCGGATGGGTCTCTATCCTGTCTGTCAGCCGGACGATCTGATTCACGTCTTCACCACCCCAATTGGCTTTCATTTCTCCCGACTGCGTCAACCGTGCGGCTATCTCGTCCAGTTCCTGCTTCAGAGCCTTCAGTTGCGCGTTGTCCTTCACCGTCACCACGATGTCGTATATGCCTGCATAGGGATTTTCCCGAGAAGCTGTTTTGAGAAGTGTGTAGGGCTGGAACATCTGCGCATAGCTGTCAGGGGTCAGTCGGTTGGCACCGCGAACGACACCTACCACACGTGTTTCTACTTCATCCTCATCCTTAATAATCTTTCCTATGGCACTCACGCCTTTGCCGAAGTAGCTTTCCGCCAAGTCGTCGCTGATGACGCAGACCGCCTCCTTGTTCTCCACGTCCTGCGGTGTAAGCGGACGGCCCTCCAGAAAATCGTACTCATATATCTTGAAGAAGTCGGCATTGGTGTAGTTGGTGATGACCTCCATAAAGTCATCCTTCCCCTTGCTGACGTATTCTACGCTGGTCGTGCTCACTCGTCCCGTACCGCCTGCCAGCATCGTCGGCGCACAGTATTCGTAGTTCTTCGAGGGCAGAAACCATTCCTCCAGCGCCTTCTCGCTGAACGAATAGCCCGTCATTCCCGTTGCCTTCCCATCCTTTTCCATCATGATGTAGATGCCCTGGAAATACACCGTCCTTGCTCGGTTCACCTCTGGATAAATTGGTGCCAGCTTGATGTAATACACCACAGCCATCACCATCGTGAAAGCTATTGCCATAGCCGTGCCCGCAATATGAATGGCGGAGAACAGCTTTTCTTCTCGCATCATGGCGAGCGCTTGTTTAATGTGTTTCATTCTTTCTTATAGTTTTCCGCTATTATAACGACAATAACCGTGCCAAACTCGTAACTTATTGAAAATGAGCAATGCTCTGAAAACGAAGTGTCCATTTTCGGACACTTTTACTGTTCGGAAATGGACACCCGTTCTATTTTCAGTTCCAATTTATTACATCACTCCACCAACATCTGCTGAAACATACTGCGACTGTGGGAACTTCTCACAGCCTATGAACAGCGTATCAAAAGCATCTGTGCCGTCGTTTTTTTGCACAAACCTACACGCTTTGTGTTTTACAAAAGTTAAAAACGTTAAATCTGCAAGTTTTTCTCCCTTTACAGAATCTACGCAATCATTTTTCTACCATTTCAACCAAGATCCACTGACACACAATAAGTTGTAAATACTGCGATTATTTACGCAACGAGGGGACTGACAGATAAATGTGCTGCCAACCCTCTTTTCAGATGAATTCTTCAATCTCCATTCTTCTTTAGCTTTTTATTTTTCAGCTTTTCAACTTTTCTTTGTATCTTTGACTTAAAGGTCGAAAGTACTTTCGCTCGACAATAAACAGAAAAACTTGGTTTTTCTTTTGTATTGTGCTCGCTTATTCGTACCTTTGCAGCGAAAATGGGGTGGTATGCCCCTGAAGCATAAAAAGGAGAAGAAGGGTGAAAAAGATTGTATTATTCCTCATGACAGGGTTCATGGTCCTTGTCTCTTGCCAGGAGAAGAAGCAGGAGAAAGCGGCATTCGTTTACAAGACCATAAGGGTGGAACGTTCCAACCAGGCTGTGAAGGTGGGCTACAGCGCCACCATGAAGGGCAGGGAGATTGTGGAGATTCGTCCGCAGGTGAGCGGCCTCATCACCAAAATTCTGATAGCTGAAGGGCAGAACGTCAGCAAGGGGCAGACGCTCTTTGTGATTGACCAGGTGCCCTACCAAGAAGCGTTGAATACAGCAGAAGCTGCCCTGAAGTCGGCAAAGGCTACAGAAGCTACAGCTCAACTTAGCTACGACAGCAAGAAGCAACTGCACACGCAGCAGGTGATTGGCGACTACGACCTACAGACTGCCCAGCAGGCTTTGCTATCGGCTCAAGCCCAGGTAGCTCAGGCACAGGCTCAGGTAGCCAATGCCCGTAACAGCCTCAGCTATACGGTGGTGAAGAGTCCCGTGAAGGGTGTGGCTGGCATGATTCCATACCACGTGGGTGCCTTGGTGAGCAGCAACATAGCGGAGCCACTGATTTCGGTCTGCGACGATAGCGAGATGTGGGTCTATTTCAGCCTGAGCGAGCGTGAGGTGACGGACCTGACCATGCAATACGGCAACTTGGAGGCGTTCATGCAGAGGATGCCCGATGTGTCACTCCTGCTGAGCAACGGCAAGGAATATGACCAGAAAGGCCGCGTAGATGCCGTAAGCGGTATCGTGGATGCCAGTACGGGAGCCGTTGCCCTACGTGCCGTCTTCCCCAATCCTCAGCACCTGCTTCGCAACGGCGGTACGGGTACAGTTGTGGTTTCTACCGTCAGGGACGGAGTGATAGTAATTCCGCAGACGGCAACCTTCGAGCTACAGAACAAGGTGTTCGTCTATCGTGTGGTAGAAGGCAAGACTAAGCAAACGGAGATTCAGGTTGCTCCCATAGATGACGGCACTACCTACATCGTGGAAAGCGGCCTGACGGAAGGTGATGTCATCATTGCCGAAGGAGCAGGGCTGCTTAAGGAGGGAGTTGAGGTGACAATTGATAATTGATAATTGACAATTGATAATTGGTTTTCTGTTGTGACACCAAAGGCATTTATAGACCGTCCCATATTATCTGGCGTAATCTCAGTTTTCATTGTGGTGCTGGGACTGATTGGATTGTTGCAGCTGCCTATTGAGCAATTTCCTGAGATTGCACCGCCTACCGTCAGCGTGCGTGCCAACTATACTGGTGCGAATGCCGAGACGGTGCAGAAGAGCGTCATCATCCCCTTGGAAGAGAGTCTGAACGGTGTGGAGAACATGATGTACATGACCTCCGCCGCTACCAATACTGGATCGGGCAGCATCAGCATCTACTTCAAACAAGGTACCGATGCCGATATGGCGATGGTGAACGTGCAGAACCGTGTGGCTTCTACGCAAGGACAGCTGCCTGCCGACGTGACCCGAAGCGGTGTGACGGTCCGCAAGCGTCAGACGAGTAACATCAAGAGCCTCTCGCTCTACAGCCCAACGGATGCCTACGATACCGACTTTCTGACCAACTACATGAAAATCAACATCGAGCCGCGCTTGTCCCGTGTGCCTGGTGTGGGTGAAGTGAACATCTGGGGTGCCAGCTACAGTATGCGTATCTGGCTCGACCCACTCAGGATGGCCTCCTACGGCCTCATGCCCTCGGATATAGATAATGTATTGGCAGAGCAGAACATAGAGGCTCCGACTGGAACCTTGGGAGCCGACTCGGAGAACACTTTCCAGTATGTGCTGAAATATAGGGGCCGCTACGAGAAGGAACGCGACTACGAGAATATGGTCATTAAGTCCCTACCCGACGGCAGCGTGCTGCGCCTGAAGGATGTGGCGCGTGTGGAGTTGGGCATCCAGAACTATACTATCCAAAACAGCACAAACGGGCACTCGGGTGCCAACTGTATGATTGCCCAGACACCCGGCTCGAATGCCAACGAGATTATCAAGCGCATCGACGAGACGGTGATAGAAATAAAGAAGGAGCTGCCGCCAGGCATGGAGCTAGTGGATGTGATGAGCACCAAGGACTTCCTGGATGCCAGCATCCACAACGTGGTGCGCACGCTCTTGGAAGCCATCGTGCTGGTGGTGCTGGTGGTCTATATCTTCCTGCAGGACCTCAAGAGTACGTTCATTCCATTGCTTGCCATCGTGGTCAGCCTGATAGGAACCTTTGCCGTGCTCTATTTCTTTGGCTTCAGCCTGAACCTGTTGACTCTCTTTGCCCTCGTGCTGGTCATCGGAACGGTTGTGGATGATGCCATAGTGGTGGTGGAGGCTGTGCAGGCCAAGTTCGACGAAGGGTATAAGTCGCCCTACTTAGCTTCTGTGGATGCCATGAAAGGCCTCACCTCAGCGCTGATTACCACTACGATTGTGTTCATGAGTGTGTTCATCCCCGTCTGCTTCGTGGGTGGAACGACAGGTGTTTTCTATACACAGTTTGGTGTGACGATGGCCATCGCGGTCATTATCTCCACCATCAACGCCATGACCCTCTCACCAGCTCTCTGTGCCCTGATACTCCGTCCTCGTAAGGATGGCGATACTAGTTTCTCGGCCCTTTTCCATGAGGCCTTTACGATCAGTTTCCAACGTATGGTGAACAAGTACCAACGGGGCGTCTTGCGCATCTTCCGCAACCGATGGCTGCCCTGGGTGTCGGTGGTTGTGGTGTGCTTGCTGTTGGGCTATATGCTCAAGACGACCAAAACGGGCTTCGTCCCCAACGAGGATATGGGCTCCATCAATGTGAATGTGCAATGTGCCCCTGGTACCAGCATGGCGGTAACGGGTCAGATAACACGCGAGGTGGAGCGCCGCATCAAGGATATTCCTCAATTCCGCCTCTACAACATGACCATAGGTCGTGGCTCAACTTTCGACCAATCCTCATCGGCTGGTTCTTTCAATATCCGACTGAAAAACTGGGACGAACGCAAGGGCAAGGGCGACGACATCAACTCCGTTATAGATGAGATTTACCGTAGGACAGCCGACATCACGCAGGCTCAGATTCGCGTCAGCACCCGTCCCATGATTTCCGGCTACGGTGCCACCAGCGGCTTCGAGTTGCATGTTCAGGACCGTAAAGGCGGTAAGATAGAGGACCTTATGCGCTATACTCGTGTGCTGATTGACTCGTTGAACCAAGAGCCCGCCATCTCTCGTGCCTTCACCACCTTCGATACCAAATATCCGCAATATCGTGTGGAAGTGGATGCTGCCCGTTGCAAACGCGACGGGGTGACGCCCAATGCGGTACTGAAAGTGCTTTCGGGCTATGTGGGAGGCACGTATAGCAGCAACCTGACCCGCTTCACCAAGCTCTACCGTGTGATTGTGCAGGCCTCGCCTGAGTTCCGCTTGGACGAGAAGGCACTCTCCAATATGCGTGTCCGTAGCGAAAGCGGTCAGATGATTCCCATTACGCAGTACATCACGATGGAACGTGTCTATGGTAGCGAAGGACTGAACCGTTTTAACCTCTTCAGTAGCATTGCCGTAATGGGACAGACTGCCGATGGCTATAGTAGTGGTCAGACGCTGGAAGCCATACGCCGTACAGCCGCTAAGGTACTGCCCGAAGGCTATGGCTACGAGTTTGGCGGTATGTCCAGAGAGGAGGCTTCCCTTTCAGAGGGAATCCAATTTTCAATTTTCAATTATCAATTATCAATTACGATGACGACAGTCATTTTCGTTATCGTTATCGTTTTTGTTTACCTTATATTATGTGCTTTGTACGAGAGTCTCTTCATCCCTTTGGCTGTTATCCTAAGCGTACCTTTCGGCTTGCTGGGTAGCTTCCTCTTTTCACGGATGTGGGGTTTGGAGAACAATATCTATATGCAGACGGGTCTTATCATGCTTATCGGACTTTTGGCTAAGACAGCCATCCTGCTTACTGAATACGCTACGGAGCGTCACCGTCAGGGCATGAGCATCACGATGGCTGCAATGTCGGCAGCCCGCGTGCGTCTGCGTCCCATCCTCATGACTTCTCTCACCATGATATTTGGCATGTTGCCTTTGGTCTTCGCCCATGGCGTAGGTGCCAACGGCAATATCTCCTTAGGTGTGGGATGTGCCGGTGGTATGCTGGTGGGAACCATCGCCCTGCTGTTTGTGGTGCCCGTGCTCTACATGCCATTCCAATGGCTCCACAGCAGGTTCGGTCATGCCGTAAAGAGATAATAAAGAAAGCAGGAGGTAAACACTTTTCAGCATTTACCTCCTACCGATTTTTGTGGTGCCACCAGGAATCGAACCGGGGACACAAGGATTTTCAGTCCTTTGCTCTACCAACTGAGCTATGGCACCTTTCCGATTTTGCGTGTGCAAAGGTAGGTCATTTTTCCGAACTCTGCAAGCATTTCCTAAAAAAAAATGACCGAAACGGAAAATTATGAACTCTTAGCTATGAACTATGAACAATTTTTCGTACCTTTGCACCGGTTTTTAAAGCCTTTCGGAAAGTAGCGCAGTTGGTAGCGCACTACGTTCGGGACGTAGGGGTCGGGAGTTCGAGTCTCCTCTTTCCGACAAAATGCATTGATTTGCTTTGCGCGTCACTTGACAATAGACGTGCACTCGTGACGAAGGCCTTTACTCTTGCTGAGATAGGCCTTTGCTATTCCAAAGCGCAGGAAGAGGTCAAGGCGGACAGGAATGTGATTCTCGTCATCGGAAATATAGAAGGTGATAACTTCCTTTTCTTTCCCGTTCGAATATTCCACCAATGAGAAGACAAGACAGCGATAGGTAATGCCGTTGCTCTTCATGCGGAAATTCTCACGTCCGCGAAAGATGAGGGTAATGTCCTCCACCTTGTGACCATCTGCCATCGGGAAGTGAACCTTTTCGCCCTTATGGAAATCCTCTGCCCGGAAAGAACGAGCCCGCAACAGCATACTCATCATGTCAAAGAGACACTTGGGACTGTCGTAGGTCTTCTCCGTCACTTTCCCTTCGCGATTCTGATAACGCTGACGAAGATGCGGTTTGCCATTGGGATAGGAATACCACACCTCATCCATATAGTAGCGTCCACCCTCGTTGGCTCCCTTCTTGAAATACAACGGCGTCATGTCCTCGGTCATGAAACTCTGCATCGTGTCGCGCATCATGAAGAAGCGATCAAGGCGGTCACTGGTGCGGGTTATAAGATGACTCTTATAGGCAGGCTTCCCCTCCCACTTTGACATTGTGATGTCCATAGTGGCAGTACCGGCACTAACCCAAATGAACTTCCAGTTAAAGAAAAGGTCATAGTTCAGCACCTCACCCGATTGGAAGGCCGTGTTCTTTGCCGTACACTGGGCGCTGACGGCCTGACAACAAGGGAATGCTATTACAACAAGGATTAAAATCCTGACTATAAACTTCAACTTCATTTTACACTAATCCTTAATCTTTTAACCCTATCTCCTATTCTTCTTCTCTTCCTGTTTCTGCCGCTCGCGATCTCTGTTGCGCTGCTTGACATCCTTTTTCTTGTCAGGTTTCTGCTTGGTGATATCCAGAGGCTTCTGCCCCAATCGCGGGATTTCAAAGGGAGCCCAGTCCTGCTCGACATCCCATTTCGCCTTCACGGGGATGGGTTGAGGGAAATAGAAGACCTGCTCCGGTTGCTTTCCTGAAAGGTATTCGCCAGTGTCCCAAAGGCCGTTCCCGTTACTGTCGATGAAGCAACGCATATAATAGTCAGTAGGCTTCAGGAAGAAGAAGTCGGCACGCCCGTCAGCGTCTGCTGGACGTTCTGCCACACATTTGTCACTCTTGTTCAACAGTTGGACAACAATCTGGGCCGAATCTGCTAAAACAACTGTCTCTGGAAGAATAACATGCACGAAGAGCGAGCCGTATACGTCATCGTCCTTAACTGTAAAATCATTTTTGATGGATTTGCAATGATCACCCATAATGCCCACAACGGCTGCGCTGTCAATGACAAAGCGGTATTGGTGCTTCTTCTCCCATTCGGCATAGAGCGTATAGGACTTCGTATCTTGATCTGGCAAGAAGAGGAAAGGTTCTGGCTCCCAAGTGCTGTCCTGCTTTATGTAGAAATGTATCTTCGTCGTATCAACACTGGCTATGGGCTGTTTGGCTGTATAGCGTATATTCTGGTTGGGATCGATAGAACCGGTAGGTTTTGCCGCTAAGTCCAAGAATGTTTTCTCATAAGGATTATCTTCTAGAGGCAGGACCTCCTTGGTCTTCTTTATTTGCTTCTCGCGTTGCTTCTTCCACTCCTGTATCTGCTTCTGCTTTTCTTTCTGTATCTTCTCCCAAGTTATCTTAGGCGCCAACTCATGCAACTCAGTATGTGGTTGGAGGACTCCCAACGAATCTGTCTCTAAGAAGGTGAGTTCGAACTTGATGGTGTCTTCGCGATGCGTAAAGGCTGTGTCAGTAATCCAATATGTGATAGTGTCGTTGTGGAGCGAGGCATCTGCCACAAGGCAATTCTCGTCGAAGTTCACACCACGGATGATTGGCAGCGAGTCTGCTGGTGCAGTGAAAAACAATTGTATGATGTCTGGATCGGGACGCAATATTTTGAGCAAATGCTGGTCCTGTCCAGCTTCAAGGAATGCCGTGAGCACCAGGTCATCGGGGAAATAATGGATGTAGGGAACCACAAGGATGGAGTCGTAGTGGGTAGAATCTCGCCATACGGTATCCATGCGCAGGTCTGGCTTACAAGAGGTTGTGAAGGTGTCCTGCAGGAAAGCGATTTGCTCACTCTTCTGAGAGAAAAGGAAGTCTCCGTCCTTATCTTCGAGGGCAAAGGCACGATATTTCCCTGGCTTGATACCCTTGATGCAGAAGCGTCCGGAGGCATTGGTACGCGAGACACGAGTGAAGGGCTTCTGTTTGAGGATAGAATCGTTGAAGAGAGAATCTACAGGATAGATGCCGACCAACAATCCCTTCATGGGTTCAAGATTCTCAGCAGAAAGCACGGCACCGGAAACTTCCATCGTATCAATTTCCGTACCAGTACTGAAACTGTAGGTGTAGTATCCCATCGGATTACCCTCGTTGTTGTCGGTGATGGCATCGCTGAAGTCGATGGTATAGGTTGTGTTGGCCTTCAGACTGTCATAGAGTGTAATCTTCACCGTCTTGCCGTCGGCACGGATATTGGCAGGCTCTATCTGGGGAGGTGAGACGATGACCTTCTCGCTGGCATTCTCCAGCTTGATGTATTCGTTGAAACGAATCTGCATCTTTCGGTTGGTATTGTTGATGGAACGGTCTGCAGGATAGGAGGATACAACCTTGGGCGGAATCTCGTCATAGATTCCACCATCAGGAGCACCAATGCTTGCGCAAGCAACCATGAGAAGCACCCCAAACCCTACAAGGATATGTTTCGCCCTTACCAACCTTTTTACTATTTTACTATTTTACTATTTCACCTTTTCAATTTTTCAACCTTTCACCTTTTCAACTTTCCTTCTTTTCATTCAGCGCCAGCACTTGCTCTATAATGTCACGGTTGTTACAAAGGCGCGGCACTTTGTGCTGCCCACCCAGTTTGCCTTTCTGCTTGAGCCAGTCGTTGAAGACATTTGGACGCCCCTTGATGAGTTCAAGTGGCTGAAGGGTTATGTCCTTATAACGCTTAGCTTCATAATCAGAGTTGAGCTGTTGCAGGCTGTCATCGAGTATGCGAGCAAATGCTGCGAGACTTTCCGGCTCACGACTGAACTCCACCACCCACTGATGACGGCATTTGCCCTTGTCGTCCATAAAGACAGGTGCAGCGGTATATTCCAGCACCTCTGCTCCCGTCTGCTTACAAGCCTCAGCCAATCCTTTCTCGGCATTATCGACTATCAGTTCCTCGCCAAAGGCATTGATGAAGGACTTCGTGCGACCTGTGATGATGAACTTATAGGGATTACGCTGCGTGAAGCGTATCATGTCACCGATAATGTAGCGCCACAAACCGCTGGAGGTTGAGATAACCATAGCATAGTTACGGTCTGTCTCAATTCCCCAAAGGGGGACAACACTCGGTTCAGGATTGTCAAACTCATCCATCGGAATGAATTCGTAGAAGACGCCATAGTCTATCATCAGACTCATTGCTACATCGGTGGGGTCGTCCTGAAGGCCAAAGAACCCCTCGGAGGCATTGTAGGTCTCCATGTAGTGCATATCGGGTGATGTGATGAGTCGTTTGTACTGCCCGCGATAGGGCGTAAAGGCCACACCTCCGTGGAAGAACACTTCCAGATTTGGCCAAACCTCATTGAGATACTGCTTGCCACTAAGTTCCATAACACGGTTCAGAACAGAGAGCATCCAAGAGGGAACGCCACTCAGATTCGTGACATTCTGCTTCATGGCTTCTCGGGCAATTCTGTCGCGCTTTATCTCGAAATCGCTGAGCAGGGCTGTAGCCTTCTTGGGTACACGCACCAGGTTGACCAGCGGATTGATATTCTCGATGAGGATAGCACTGAGGTCGCCCACCAGACTGTTTGGCAAGTTATAATTCGGAGCATGACTTCCCCCTAGGATGAGAGCCTTTCCGTCGAATATGCGACTCTTGGGATTGTTACGCAAGTACCATACAACAGCATCTGTTCCACCAGCATAGTGGGTATCATGCAGGCCGTCTCGACTGACAGGAATGAACTTGCTCTTGTCATTTGTCGTACCGCTGGACTTGGCATACCATTTAACTTTTCCTGGCCAGAGTACATCGCTCTCGCCATGCCTCATGCGGTCGATGAATCCCTTCAGCTCTTCGTATGTATTAAGGGGAGTCTGACGGGCGAAATCTTCATAGCAGAGGTCCTTGCTGTAGCCATGAGTTCTGCCCCATTCTGTCTGGTCTGCCTTGTCAAGCAGTCGCTTGAGGGCCTTTCGCTGTAGTGCCTCAGCTTCCGTGGCATAAAGGTCCAGCTTGCGACGGCGTGGAGTGAAAGCAGGACGCATGATACTTGTCAGAGTTACCATGATAATTCACTATTTGACTATTTCACAATTTATTTTCTATTGGGGAGTCTTCTTTACCAGCTCTTCATACAAAAGGCGGTCGTGTTTGAGGCGATTGAGCGCATTTTTGCTTGCCTTCTGATGACTCTCCTTTTTGGAATACCCCTTCCCGCGAGCGCATTCAAAACCATTAATAACAACCTTTGTATTGAAAAGCGGCGAGCCATCCTCTGCTTTGGTTTCTGCCAACAGAACATACTCCAGGGTGACTTTGTGCTTCTGACACCACTCCAATAGCTTGCTCTTAAAGTTCACCTCCTGATAGGCCACCTTGTCCAGATTAATGAGACGGTGCAGGATCTTTTCCGTAAAGAAGAACTTGCAGTAGGCATATCCCCTGTCTAAATAGATGGCGCCAACGAGTGCCTCGAACGCATTTCCTGCAAGATAGCTGTTGTGCATCTGGTTGTGTTCGTTGCTCCGAATAAGCTTGTCAAGACCTATCTCTGTTGCTAGTCTGCCAAGCGACTCGCGCTGAACGATTTTGCTGCGGGTATTTGTCAGGAAGCCCTCGCGCTTACGAGGGAAATGATGATAGACAATCTCGCCTACCACAGCGCTCAGGACGGCATCGCCCAAAAACTCTAACCGTTCGTTGTTGAGCGGTGTACCGCTCTTGGCATGTGCCAGCATCGACTTGTGCATCAATGCTTCCTGGTAAAGGCTGATATTGTGCGGGTAGAAGCCCAGCATCTTACGAAAAGCGCGATAAAGTTCCTTTTCCTTACGGAAAGGAAGCCTTATCGCGTCTATCAGGTTACCCGCCTGCGCCTGAGTGAAACGAAGAACGGCTGACACGGCCCTCACTCTATTCTGCGTATTTCTTGAAAATGACGCAGGCGTTATGACCTCCGAAACCAAAGGTATTGCTCAGGGCAGCCCTTACGGTGCGTTTCTGTGCTTGGCCGAAGGTAAAGTTCAACTTGTAGTCAATCTCGGGGTCTTCGTCACCCTCTTTGTGGTTAATGGTAGGAGGCACAATGTCTTGGTTGACAGCCAACACACTGGCCATAGCCTCAATGGCACCTGCAGCACCGAGCAGATGCCCGGTCATAGACTTTGTACTGCTGATGTTGAGTTTGTAGGCATGCTCGCCAAACACAGCCAAAATGGCCTTGCACTCGCTGATGTCACCAACCGGAGTCGATGTGCCGTGGACATTGATGTAGTCGATATCATCAGGCTGGAGGTTTGCATCCTCCAAAGCATTCTCCATAACAAGCTTTGCTCCAAGGCCTTCAGGGTGAGATGCTGTAATGTGGTGTGCATCTGCACTCATGCCTGCTCCCGCCATCTCTGCATAGATTTTGGCACCACGAGCCTTAGCATGCTCCAATTCCTCAAGAATAAGGACAGCGCTGCCTTCTGCAATCACGAAGCCGTCACGACTTGCGCTGAAGGGGCGGCTGGCTGTCTTGGGGTCATCGTTACGCGTGCTCAGGGCATGCATTGAAGTGAAACCACCAACACCGGCAGCGGTAATGGCAGCCTCAGCTCCTCCGCTTACAATGATATCAGCCTTTCCAAGACGGATGAGGTTGAAGGCATCGGCAAGCGCATTGGACGAAGAGGCACAAGCACTGGAAGTAATGTAGTTTGGACCATGGAAACCATACTTAATGCTGATGTGGCCGGCACAAATGTCGGATATCATCTTAGGCACAAAGAAAGGATTGAACTTTGGACCGAGTGTCTCGCCTGTCTTGGCGTATGTAGTCACCTCTTCCTCATAGGTTTTCATGCCTCCGATACCAACACCGAAAATGACACCCACACGGTTCTTGTTGATTTTCTCCAAGTCCATTGCGCTGTCCTCAACAGCCATAATGGCTGCGGAGAGGGCGAACTGGCAGTATGGGTCCATCTTACGTGCTTCCTTGCGCTCGATAAATTGCTCGGGATCGAAGTCCTTGACCTCGCAGGCAAACTGTGCCTTGAATTTAGAGGCATCGAAATGTGTAATAGGTGCAGCACCGCTCACGCCATTAAGCATATTCTGCCATGTCTGCATGGCAGAATTACCTAAAGGAGTGACGGCACCAATACCTGTCACTACAACTCTTTTCAGTTCCATGAAAATCTTTCTATCCTATGTTTCCTACCTCTAAAGAAGTCGAGGGGGTCAGCTTACTTGTTGGCTTCGATGAAAGCGATTGCATCAGCAACGGTAGAGATCTTCTCTGACTTGTCGTCGGGGATAGTAATCTCGAATGCCTTCTCAAACTCCATAATCAGTTCTACGGTGTCAAGAGAGTCAGCACCAAGGTCATTGGTAAAAGATGCTTCAGGAGTAACATCTGCTTCATTTACACCCAACTTGTCAACAATAATCTCTTTTACTTTTGCTTCAATTTCTGACATAATTTTATAAATTTATAATTGATATTTACTATTTCTTTTTATGTTCTCCTCCTAAGGAGTTAGAGATAGTTTCATTTTTCGCGGTGCAAAGTAAAGACATTTTAAGCACATATGCAATACTTCAGCAGAAAAAAATGGTAAATAGTGCACATTTTATCCGTTTATGTGCACAAACGGGGCCTTGTGTGCAATGTCGTTAGAGGCTTTTAAGCAGTTACACATATAATATATATTAATGTGTGAAATTCATTTTGAGGTTTAAAATATTTATTGTACTTTTGTACTCACAATGCTAAAATATGCGGATGTCATACTGCCCCTGCCCCTGCAGGGAACTTTCACCTATGCATTGCCGACCGAGTGCGAGGCAATACCACAGGTAGGCTGTCGTGTTATTGTACCTTTTGGCAGTCGGAAGTTCTATACGGCCATTGTGATCCGCCTGCACAACGAAACTCCACCTTATGCAATCAAGTCTATCTCCGAGATACTCGACCCTGCACCCATTGTGTTAGCGGGGCAGATACGTCTTTGGCAGTGGATTGCCGATTATTATCTCTGCGCTCTTGGCGATGTTTTTAAAGCTGCCCTGCCTTCCGGACTCAAGCTGGAGAGCGAAAGTACGGTTCTCCTGAATGAGAACTGGGAAGCAGAATCCTCTCTTACGCCAAGCGAGGAGAAGGTGTGGCGCGTGCTCGCAAACAAAATCTCCACAAAAGGAGGACAGACCCTCGCAAACTTGCAGAAAGAGGCTGGACTGAAAAACATCCTTCCTGTCGTAAAGGGACTCTTGGAAAAGGGTGCCGTGCAGATGAAGGAGGAACTCCGACGTACCTATAAGCCCAAGACGGTAATTTGTGTGCGCCTTGTGGAAGCCTATTCTTCCGAGGCTCGCTTGCACGAGGCACTTGACGCAATGCATCGCTCACCCAGACAGGAAGCGTTGCTCACTTGCTTTCTCGAACTCAAAACGCCCTCCGTCGAGAAACAGACATTACTACAAGCTTCCGGCTGTTCGGATGCTATTCTTCGGGAGCTCTGCCAGAAAGGTATTCTGGAAACATACGCCAAACCCGTAGAACGCATACAGGTACTCCCCAATGGAGAAAAGGTGGAAGGGAAGGCTTCTCTTTTGACCGAACCGCAGCAACAGGCAATGAACAGCATCCTCCAGCAATGGCAGACGCATAATGTATGCCTGCTTCACGGCGTGACAAGCAGCGGCAAGACGGAAATATACATTCATCTTATACAACAGGCCATTGCTGAGGGCAAGCAAGTGCTCTTTATGCTTCCAGAAATAGTTCTGACTGCCCAGCTCACTGAACGATTGCGACGTGTCTTTGGAGACCGTTTAGGCATCTATCACTCGCGTTATCCCGATAATGAACGCGTGGAACTCTACCAGAAGATGCTTTCCGATAAGCCCTACGATATTGTAGTAGGTGTTCGCAGCAGCATATTTCTGCCTTTCCAAAGGCTCGGCCTGCTCATCATCGACGAGGAGCACGAGACATCCTTCAAGCAGCAAGACCCCGCACCCCGATATCATGCCCGTAACGCAGCCCTTGTTCTTGCCACACAAAATGGGGCAAAGGTCTTGCTGGGTTCTGCTACGCCAAGTCTGGAATCGTATCATAATGCCCTCAACGGAAAATATGGACTCACTACACTGAAAACACGCTATGCCGGTCTCAGCCTGCCCACCATTGAAATCGTAGATGTTCAGGAAATGCGGCGAAAGAAAATGATGTCAGGCGTCTTCTCGCCTCAGTTGCTTGCCCACATCCGTCAAACTCTGGAGCAACGAAATCAAGTCATCCTCTTCCAGAACCGTCGAGGCTATGCACCCGTCATGGAGTGTCGCGTATGCGGCTGGACACCACGTTGCGAAAAGTGCGACGTCAGTCTCACGGTTCATCGGAGTTTTAGGCCTTCATTCAGTGGCAGCGGAATGGTGTGTCACTATTGCGGTGCAACCTACGCCATTCCCTCCGTTTGTCCAAATTGTGGGGAGTACGAACTTTATCACCGAGGTTATGGGACAGAGCGCATCGAAGAGCAGTTGCAAAGCATCCTCCCTGATGCACGCATTGCCCGCATGGATCTTGACACTACGCGTTCCCGCCAGAACTATGAACAGATATTGCATGATTTCGAACAGGGGGACACTGACATCCTCATCGGCACCCAGATGGTCACGAAAGGGCTTGACTTTGACCGTGTCAGCTTGGTTGGAATCCTCTCTGCTGACACGATGCTTTCGCAGCCTGACTTCCGTAGCTACGAACGTGCTTTCCAACTGATGGAACAAGTGGCAGGAAGAGCTGGACGCAAAGGCTTCACAGGGCATGTGGTATTGCAGACGCGCGACGCTGGCAATGCGATTGTTCATCAGGTTGTGGCGCACGACTACGAGAGTATGTATGCTGAGCAAATGCAGGAACGCAAGTTATTCCTCTATCCGCCCTTCTGCCGTGTCGTATTCATCTACCTCAAGCATCGCGATGAGAATGTCGTTGAGAAACTTTCAACGGATTTTGCCGTGCTGCTACGTAAAGTCTTCAGAGAAAGGGTACTGGGACCAGACACTCCGCCAGTAGGCCGTGTACAGCTCATGCACATTCGTAAGCTGATACTGAAGATAGAGCTTACAGCCCCCATGTCTGCTGTTCGCCAACGTCTAATTGCCCTCCAAAACAACATTCTCTCTCAGCCTGACTACCGCTCAGCTCAGATTTACTATGATGTTGATTAAGAAGCCTAAAGGAGGTTAGGGAGCTTTTATTTGGAACACTCCCGATTGCTTGCCATTCTTGATGCGGTCATCTTCAACATACCAGTCGCCCGAGGCACAACCTGCACATTGGATGGTATAGCCTTCTGGCGTCTTGGTGAAGATGTAGGTGTTCCACTCTGCATTATAAGGTTTCGTATTCTTGTTCGACCAGAACGTTCCCAACTCATTGATGTAACGCCCGTCCTGAGCGTTCGTTATCTTGAAGCGACCCGTTTCAGGCACAAGCTCGATGTTCCAAAGCTGGCGTTGCGGATTGATGGTGTCTGCCTCAGCCACAAAGACAGGGAAATCGCCCTCTCGGTCTGGCGAAGCATTCACGTCGGTCAGGAACTTGCCACTATACATTATATAATATTGTCCGTCTTCGATGGCCTGCTGAGGTAAAAACTCAAGACCATACGTGAAATGTTTCTTGTAGTCCTTGACAAGCTTCATCGCTTCCTCGTTTACCCAAGGTGTAACGACTGTGCCGCTTACAACGGGTTTCGCCTTGACGACAGAACCCTCATAGTTACGGCTGATGATAGACTTCTGCTTCTCATCGAGCTTCTGCAAGGCACGGTAATGAGCCACAAAACCCACGGAATCCAACGCTTGAAGGGCATTTTGCATATACGTAACTTGCAAGCCTCTCTGTCCCAACACTCGCATCGTCTCCACCCAAGGCCCTAACTCTTTCAACATTTCGGGTTGGGAAATGCTGTCGGCCAACAAAGCATCTGCTTCCGCAACAAGACGGCCGAAATAAAGCTGGTTGGGAACCTTCCCAAACGTAGGACTCTCACCGTCGCGACGCAACCCATGTGCCGTTTTACCCAAATCGATATTGTTCTCACAGAAGAAACGGAAAGCCTCTTTGCTTGTTGGCATCAATTCGTTGATGGCCTCCTCCCAGGAATTCTCTGCATCATAGGCAGGCATGTTCCAACAATAATCGGCAATGCTGTAAAGTGAGACCTTCGAAGCCTCGGCATATTCCATCGGGTTGCTGCAGAAGCCCGATACGAGGTCGCTGATGTCAAGCCCGTTGCCGTAGGTTTTGCCCATGAGCAGGCGACTTTGGCAGTAATCGTTGACAGGATAGTTGAGCCAGATGAACGCCTTACGTTTGATTTGTGCGTTAATCCACTCCATATCGTCGCGTTCTATCATATCGACTACACTGTTGCCCGTCCACATGATGCGAACCTCGGGATACATCTTCGTTCCAAGCGTTGATAGATAATCTCCCCCACTCCAGTTCTTGTTGTACTGAGTTGGGCAAATGATGAGCGGTTCCACATCCTTGTGCTTGCGGACGAAGGCATCGGTCAGGTAGTTCATCAGTCCGGCCTGTTTCTCAGCCCTTGCACCCTCGCCACCTATGTCGTCAAAGAAGACTGCAAAGGTGCGGATGCCAAGTTCATACATCAGGTTGAGTTTGTTAACAACTGCAAGGCTGTCTTGCAGGTTCCACTTAATGTCGCCTCCAGGATGGATAGCCCAGACGAACTGCACCCTGTTGCGATGAGCTGCCCCTACGAGCTCACGTAGTTTTGCGGCCTCAGCCTTTGGATAAGGGTCGCGCCAATGAGCACGATGATAGGGGTCGTCCTTGGGACCATATACATATATATTCAGTTTGTGCTTTCCATAGAACTCGAACTGACGCAGACGGTCCTCGTGGCTCCAGGGGTTGCCATAGAAACCCTCGATGACACCTCTGCAGCTCACACTTGGCCAGTCGCGAATCTCGAAGCTGGCCCCCTCCCCGCTACCCCCTTGGGGGAGTACCACTAATTCTTTGTACTTCTCCTTTTGAATTTTGCTCCGCACCTTATCAGTGCGCCTTGGTTCTTCGCAAAGCTCAGGCGCAGGCGGAACTAAAGAATCCAAGAATTTTGAATTTTGAATTTCTTCTGCGGCTTTAAGGCCATAGAAGAGGCCGCTTTCGTCCCTGCCAGCCACAACGACTTCTGTTGGAGTGACCTTCAGGTAATACCCCTCAGCCTGCTGTGGAATCTTCTTCCAATAAGCTTTTACAGCCTTATCACCAGCGGTTCCAACAATGATTCTTTTCAAACCCTGACCTGCTTTCAGATTTTCTTCCTTCGAGGGGGAGTTAGGGAGGGCTTTCAAGCTGCACAGGCAAACCACCAATGACAGCATAAGTAAAGCATATCGTTTCATGTCAAATATCCCTTTTAACTTCCATGAGCGTAGTGAATTAACTTCCATTTTAACTTCCACTTTAACTTCAGAAACTCCATAACATCTTTTTTTATCCCATCCTTGAAATCTTTTGCAGTGCAGGTTCATTAAGAATCTTTATCCTGCGTCCGTCAAGGAAGATGAGTTTCTCTTGCGCAAAGACACTCAGGGTACGAATGGCATTGCTGGTGGTCATATTGCTCAGGTTTGCCATATCCTCACGACTCGGAGAGATGTTCAGCGTACAGCCGTCCTCCTCCACGCCATAATTCTCTTTTAGAAACAAGATACTTTCAGCCAAGCGGCCGCGAATATGCTTTTGGGTGAGATTGACGGTGCGTGCATCACTCTTGCCCAAAGCAATCGCCAGTCTTCTGACGAAGAACCACGCCAGTTGCGGGTTGCGCATAGTGAGTTGACGAACCAGGCCGATAGGAATGCTGGCAATGATGGAAGTCTCGAAAGCTGCCGCAGCCGTCACATAGTTTTCGTCGCTGAAGGCGGCACGGTAACCAAAGTATTCCACAGCATCGGCCACACGCACAATCTGAGCTCTGCCGCCCACGCCGTCCTTATAGATTTTCACCTTGCCGCTGATGAGGCAGAGCAGGTGGGAAGGAATGTCACCCTCTTGGTAGATAGTTTCATTCTTACGGTATGTGCGAACCTGCATTTTATTGATAATCTGTTCGCGTTCTTCGGGCGATAGTGCCCCATCCAAATCGGGCAACTTCGCAAGCACATCTTCTTTCTTAATCATGGTCTGTCATTTTTCTTGCAAATTTATACTTTTTAGTGTTTAATGCCAAGCATTTTTGTGTTAAATAACATCTTTTACTGGTTTATTTATCGTTTCCTATGGAAAAAGGCTGGCAAAAGTTTTCGCAATTATAGGAAATTTTGTAATTTTACAAGCAAAGAATGTAGTTTAGGGGTATTTTCTAACTCCTGACCCTTAATTAATAAAACTATGAGCTATTTACGTTTCGACAAGACGTTGATGACGAATCTGGCAGAATCTCTGCCGAAGGAGGTGCTCCGTTCCAACCGTTCAGGCGCATACAGTTGCACCACGCTGGTGGATTGTAACACCCGCAAGTACCATGGACTGCTTGTGGTGCCTGTTCCAGAACTCGACGACGAGAACCACGTCCTGCTGTCATCCCTCGACGCCACTGTCATTCAGCATGGTGCCGAGTTCAACTTAGGTCTTCACAAATACAACGGAGACAATTTCAGCCCCCGTGGGCACAAGTACATTCGCGAGTTCGACTCCTTGCAGGTTCCCACCACAATCTATCGCGTGGGAGGTGTCATCCTGAAACGCGAACAGATGTTCCAGCACTTCGAGAACCGCATCATTATCCGCTACACACTGGTCGATGCACACAGCGAGACGACACTGCGCCTGCAGCCCTTCCTCGCTTTCCGCAGTGTGCGTGAGTTCACACACGAGAACGCTGGGGTGAACCGTAACTACAATATGGTGCAGAACGGCATTTCGACTTGTATGTATCCAGGCTATCCGACACTCTTCATGCAAATCAACAAGGAGAATGAGTTCGTATTCCGTCCCGACTGGTACCGCGGATTGGAGTACCCCAAGGAACAGGAACGCGGCTACGCCAGCACCGAGGACCTCTATGTGCCCGGCTATTTTGAGTTTAACATCAAGAAGGGCGAGAGCGTCGTCTTTGCAGCTGGTCTGGAAGAGATTAACACAGACACCCTGGCAGAGTTGGCAGATTTCGAAGTAAGTGTCCGTACGCCACGCGACAATTTCTATAACACCTTGGTCAACAGTGCACACCAGTTCATCGTCCATCGCCAGCACGAAGACTATGTCCTGGCAGGCTATCCCTGGTTCAAGTGCCGTGCTCGCGACATGTTCGTTTCGCTGCCAGGCCTTACGCTTACCAACAACGAGGTGGACAAGTTCGAGGCTGTTATGAAAACCGCAGAGAAAGCCATCCTCGAGTTCATCAAGGACCCAAGCCTTCCCCCTTCTGTCAGCGTCACAGAGATGGAGCATCCCGATGTCCTGCTTTGGGCAGTATGGTGCATCCAGCAGTATGCCAACATAGTTTCGATGGAGAAGTGCATCAAGAAGTACGGTCCCCTGCTTCGTGACATCATGGAATGGCTTCGATTAGGAGGTCATCCCAACTTCAAGGTTGAGAAGAACGGACTTGTCAGCTGCGAAGGCCGCGACAAGGCTGTCACATGGATGAACAGCACAGCAGGCGGACGTCCCATCGTTCCTCGCACCGGTTTTGTTGTCGAAATCAACGCACTTTGGTACAATGCCCTTATGTTCAGTGCCGAAGTCTGCCGGATAATGAAAGACAAGAAGTTCATCCGCCAGCTTGACACAGCAGCCAAGCTCTGTGCCGCCAACTTCGCTCCGATGTTCTACAACGAGTATGGCTATCTCTGCGACTACTGTGTCGATGGCTATCGTAACTACGACGTGCGTCCGAACATGGTCTTCGCCATAGCTCTCGACTACTCGCCTCTCGACAGGGTGCAGCAAAAGAGCGTGCTCGACTACTGCACGAGGGAGCTCATCACCCCGAAGGGTATGCGTTCGCTCTCACCCAAGAGTCACGGCTACAATCCCATGTATGTCGGTCCGCAGGTACAGCGCGACTATGCCTACCATCAGGGAACCGCTTGGCCCTGGCTCGCTGCGTTCTACATGGAGGCGTGCCTGAAGATATTCCGGCTGAGCAAACTGAGCTACGTTGACCGCCTGTTGGTGGGCTACGAAGAGGAACTCTTCTACCACTGCATCGGCACCATACCAGAGCTCTTCGACGGCAATCCTCCCTTCCACGGGCGTGGTGCCATCAGTTTTGCCATGAATGTCTCGGGCATCATGCGCATAGTGAAACTACTTGATAAATATAACGAAGAATAACAAATAAGGTTATAAGGTTTAAGGTTATAAGGTTTTTAAGGCATCATCACCTCAAAACCTGAAAGCGAAGCGACCAGAAACCTCTAAACCCCAAAGAAGATATGAAAGTTTTAATGTTCGGTTGGGAGTTCCCTCCCAAGATATACGGAGGTCTTGCCGTAGCATCCTACGGCATCACCAAGGGACTGAGCCTGCAAGGGGACGTCGAGACAACTTTCTGCATGCCCAAGCCCACAGGACAAGAGGAAGGATTCCTCAAGATAGTGAACATGAGCCAAGTGCCCGTCGTTTGGCGCGACGTTTGGTACGACAACATCAAGGACCGCTTTGTTGGTCATACGGCCGAGGACTACTATCGGTTCCGTGACCACCTCTATGCGGACTTCAATTACTTGCAAGGTCTTGACGATATGGGTTGTATCGGTTTTGCAGGTGGCTATCCAGGAAATTTGCATGAGGAAATTAACAACTTCTCTATCATTGCCGGTGTTTTGGCAAGAAGCGAGCAGTTCGATCTAATTCATGCGCACGACTGGCTCACCTATCCCGCTGGTGTTCATGCCAAGATAGTCAGTGGCAAACCCCTCTGCATCCATGTACACGCCACAGACTTTGACCGCTCTCGAGGCAAGGTCAACCCCACCGTTTATAGCATCGAGAAGAATGGTATGGACCATGCTGACTGCATTATGTGTGTCAGCGAACTGACACGTCAGACAGTCATCAACCAGTATCATCAGGACCCTCGCAAGTGTGTTGCAATGCACAACGCTGTTTATCCACTCAGCGAAGAAATCCAGAGCATCGTGCCCAACAAGAAGAAGGGCGAGAAGGTAGTGACCTATCTGGGCCGCATCACCATGCAGAAAGGTCCGGAGTACTTTCTCGAAGCCGCAAAGCGCGTCCTGGAGCGTAGTCGCAACATCCGCTTCTGCTTTGCAGGCAGCGGCGACATGATGAGTGCGATGATAGAGCTGGCAGCCAGCTACGGCATTGCAGACCGCTGTCACTTCCCTGGCTTCCAACGTGGCAAGCAGGTCTATGAATGCTACAAGAACAGCGACGTTTTCGTCATGCCTTCCGTCAGCGAGCCCTTCGGCATAGCTCCCCTCGAAGCCATGCAGTGCGGCTGTCCCTCCATCATCAGCAAGCAGAGCGGCTGCGGCGAGATACTCAAGAATGTCATCAAGGTCGATTACTGGGACATTGATGCAATGGCCGATGCCATATACAGCATCTGCCAGTACGATGCCCTGCACAACTATCTGGCCGAGGAAGGCATCAAGGAGGTTGACCAAATCACATGGGAGAAAGTCGGCCTTCGCATCCGCGAGTGCTACAACCAACTCACCAGCCGTGGCTGGTTCGACAACGGGGACTACCTCAACGCCGTCAAAAACATATAAAGCCCATTAAACCCATAAAGCCCATTAAGCCCATTAAGCCCATTAGACCCATTAAACCCATAAATTATTAAACTTTAAAGGAAAAGATATGAAAACCATTTGCCTATACTTCGAGATACACCAGCCGATACATCTCAAGCGTTATCGTTTCTTCGACATCGGTACCGACCATTACTACTATGACGACTACGAGAACGAACGAGTCATCACCGAACTCTTCGAGAAGAGCTACAGGCCTGCCTTGCAGACCATGCTCGACATGATTGCAGAAAACGACAAAGCCTTCAAGGTGGCGTTCAGCATCAGCGGCGTCTCCCTGGAACTCATCGAACAGTATGCTCCAGAGATGCTCGACCTCCTCGGACGGCTGGCAGCAACCGGCTGCGTGGAATTCCTCGCAGAGCCCTACAGCCACGGCCTCTCTTCACTTGGCAACACAGAGAACTTCGTGGCAGAGACAAAGCGCCAGGCCAAGAAAATCAAGCTGCTCTTCGGACAGAACCCCAAAGTGTTCCGCAACAGCTCGCTCATCTACAATGACGAGATTGGTGCCACAGTTGCCGACATGGGCTTCAAGGGCATGATGGTGGAAGGTGCCAAGCACATCCTCGGATGGAAGAGCCCCCACTACATCTATTCCTGTGCCCAAGACTCCCGTCTCTCCCTCATCCTGCGTGACTACAAACTTAGCGACGACATCGGACTCCGTTTCAACGACGCCTCCTGGTCCGAATATCCCCTTATGGCAGACAAATGGCTCGGATGGGTCTCAAGCCTACCCGAAGGCGAGAACGTAGTGGGCATCATGATGGAACTGGCAGCACTCGGCTACTACCAGCCGCTCAGCAGCCACATCCTCGACTTCCTCCGTGCCCTGCCGAAGCTTGCAAAGCAGATGGGAGTACAGTTCGCAACGCCCTCCGAGGTACTTGCCAAGAACAAGCCCGTCGGTCCGCTCGAGGTTACCTATCCCGTCAGCTGGAACGACGAGGAGCGCGACACCAGCAGCATGCTCGGCAACGGTATGCAGCGCGAAGCCTTCAACAAGCTTTACGACGAGAACATCGTGGGCCGCATCCTGGCTTCTCGCGACCGTCGCATCCAGCAAGACTGGGACCGCCTCCAGGCAACCGAGAACTTCCGCTTCATGACCACCAAGAACAACGGCATGGGTAACTATCGCGGCATCTACGATAGCGAGTACGACGCCTTCACCAACTACATGAACATCCTGGGCGACTTCCTCAAACGCGTCAAGGACATGTTCCCCGATTCGGTCGAGAACGACGAGCTGAACAGCCTCTACACCCAGATTGCCAACATGGGCGAGGAACTCAACGTCAAGGACAACGAGATAAGCCGCCTCCGTGCCCGTCTCAAACAACTTGGCTCTCCCGAGGAAGAACCAAAAGTCGAAGAGACTCCGGCCCCTGCCAAGGAAGCTCCTGCTAAGAAGGAACCAGCTAAGAAGGCCGAGCCAAAGAAAGCTCCTGCTAAGAAGGAACCCGCTAAGAAGGCTGAGCCAAAGAAAAAGGCACCAGCCAAGAAAGCCAAAGCAAAATAACCTGCTCCCATACTCCCCTCCCTTTGAGGGGAGTTTTTTCTTTATTCCGGTTGTAGGCCGCGACCTTTGAGGAATGCCGAGTTCTCAGGTTTGCGGCCTGCAAACTCTTGGTACAGCGTCATCGGTTCCTCAGAGCCGCCCCTCTCTAAGAAAGTCTCCTTGAACTTGGTAGCCAGTTCCTTGTTCCACACATTGCCAGAAGCCTCGAAGATAGAAAAAGCATCCTTGTCGAGCACCTCAGCCCACAGGTAGCCATAGTAGCCCGCACTATATCCGCTGCAGAAGATGTGGTTGAAGTACGTCGTGCGGTAGCGGGGACCTATCTCGGGGATAAGGCCCATCTCCTTACAAACCTGCTGCTCGAAGGCATCGATGTCAATACCCTCCACACTCTCCAGCTCGTGCCACTTCATGTCCAAGATAGAGGCGGCACAGAGCTCCGTAGTCATGAAGCCCTGGTTGAACTTCAGCGAGTTGTTAATCTTCTCCACCAGTTCGGCAGGAATCACCTCGCCCTTCTCGTTCGTAGCATACTGTGCCAGCAGCTCAGGCTGGAACGCCCAGTTCTCGTTGAACTGCGAGAAGGTCTCCACGAAGTCGCGTGTCACGTTGGTACCGCTCACAGATGCATAGTGGCACTGGGTGAGCAGGCCGTGCAGGGCGTGGCCGAACTCGTGGAAGACAGTCTGCACCTCGTCGATAGTAAGATACTCCTCCAGGTTGGCCACGTTGACGATGATGGGACGAACCATATTGCCCTGAGCATCCACATACTGCTCACGAACGTTGTTCATCCAGGCACCGCCGCGTTTGCTGGAACGGGGCAGGTAGTCAGTAGTAAAGATGCCCAGCAAGTTGCCGTCAGCATCCGTAACCTTATAAGTCGTCACCACATCAGGGTTGTACGAAGGCACATCCTTCAGTTCCTCCATGTTCACCCCGTAGAGCGTATTGGCAGCAATGAAGATACCCTTCACCACATTCTCCAACTTGAAGTAAGGCTTCGTCAGCTCCTCGTCCAGGTCGTACTTCAGCTTGCGCACCTTCTCCGCATAGTACCACCAGTCCCACGGCTCAATCCTGCTGCCCGCAGGGAGTTTGCCAGCCGCGATGTCCTCGTCCATCAGCTTCTGCATGTCGCGGACCTCCTCCTTCGCCTTGGCCACCGCAGCCACCATGATGTCGTCGAGGAAAGCATCCACCGTCTCCGTATCGTGAGCCATCTTAGGCTCCAGGATGTAGGCAGCCGGATTCTTGTAGCCCATAATCTGCGCCTTCTCGATGCGGAGACGCATGATGTCGAGGACAAGCTGCCGGTTGTCGAACTCATTCCCGTTGTGGCCACGCATCGTGTAGGCCTCCAGCATCTGCTGGCGCAGGTTGCGGTCCTCCGTAGTCGTCATGGCATTGGGGTAGTCCGACACGCTGATGCCGAACTTCTCCTTGAAAGCATTACTCTCCGAGAGGATGTTATTGCCCAGTTTCTGCGTCTTGGAAGCCGTTTCCGTATTGATTTCGCGCAGACGGGCCTGCGCCTCCTCGGGCAGACCGATACCGTTGCGCTCGAAAGTCTCGAAGTGTTTCTTCAGCACCATCTGCTGCTCGCGCGTCAGCTGACTCTGGTCGCCATTGTAGAGCTTTGCGAAACGCTCATAGAGTCCCTTGTTGAAGAAAAGATTGTCCCTTTGCTCGGTCAGCATAGGTGTAGCCAGTTCCATCACTGAGTCCAGTTCAGCCGTGCGGTCCGTCTCATAGACATTATACAGCACGCCCGTCACCCTGTCCAGGATATCGCTTGAGAGCTCCATTGCCAGAACCGTATTATCGAACGTAGGCTCCTCCGTGTTGTTCACGATAGCCTCAATCCCCTTGTTCTGCTGTTCGATGCCAGCCTCGATGGCAGGGATGTAGTCATCAATCTCAATATCCGCGAATGCCGGAATGCCGTAAGGCGTGTCCCACTTAGAAAGGAAAGGGTTCTGGCGGCTGTTATCACAAGCCATAAGAGACAAAACTGCAGTCATGCCTAAAAGAATCTTTTTCATAATTACAATTATCAATTATTTAATTATTTCCGTTGCAAAGGTACAACATTTTTCACACATCCAAACAAGTATGGAAGAAAAATTTGCAAATCCTAGTATGCAAATCCATCACATCATACATCAGCCATCATACATCATCCATCATCCTTCTTACATCAGCCATCTTACGCTCTTCCCATAGTGCAGCCATACTTCAGCCTCGCTTTAGCCAGCTTCTACCCATACTCATGAGTATGGCACGAAGCAGCCTAGAAGCAGAGTGATTGCTGCCTAAGAGCAGCCTAGAGTATGGCATCTCCGATGCAAACCAACGAGGCTATAAAAATAGACTATATGTTCGTGAGGCAAATAACATATGTTCATAGGGCAAGGTAACATATGTTCGTTGACCCACGAACATATGTTCATAGAGTCTTGTCGCATAGCGGATTCTGGTGTACGTCAAAAGTGTTTGCATGGCTTCTTGGTATCTTCGGATTCTGCTTGTTTGTCACATTCATGACGATAGCCTTGCTGATTGCTGGCAATCTACAATTCAGAGTCTACTAAAATGTACTTTTAACCCCAGTTCGTTACAATGACGAGCTGGGGTTTAGATTACAGGATATTTATAGGTGTATGCCATATTTTACAAGTTTATCTACTAACTCCTTACAGTTTCTGAAACCTTCCTCTTCCTGCACCTTGGCAGCTCTGCTTTGGTTTTCACCTTTCTCAATTTGCTTCCCACGCAGCATTTCATAGGTGACAAAAGTCTTCATCTCGCTATTGCCGTCAGGCAGCTCTCTCCCTAAAGCGACACCACTTGGATAAGCGCAGAAGATGCCATCGGGGTATTTCTCATTGCCTTGCGCATCCGAATTGAGATGCAGATTCTTCATGATCCAATCCTTCATCACCTCCATTTTGGGCATATCCATCGGCAAGCCTGTTCTCTCCTTATACCTGTCAAAGAAGTGTGGGGTAAAGAACGCTTTCTCAGGCTTTGCCAAAGGATTGGAATCAAGATACATGAAGCCTACAAGGTGGAAGCCGTCCGTCTGGCGGTACACCCCGAAACACATGTAGTCGAGCAATCGCTGCTTCTTTGTTATCTGCCAGTCTCGACTCAGCATGTTTATCATATAGTCGATGCCCCTATTGCCGCTCACCATCACAGGCGCGAAAATCTTCAAGCCCTTTGGTTTCGTCTTTATCACAATGCGCCAATACTTCGGCTGAAGCGCATCTATCTGATGATGCACGAACGCTTCATCAAGATCAAGCACCCTGACAATATCGTCATAATCGAATGTATCTGTTATTATAGCTGCCATATCCTTATTTCGCTCGCAAGTCACTCTTATTTTATTTGTTTTGCGAGCGACCTTTTTTTGATTTTCAGTTAGTTATGAAAATTGCACTCTTAAGTTCGCTCGCAAATTCGCTCGTAATCGCTCGCAAATTTCATATTTTTGCGAGCGACCATATCGACTTATTTCCTATTGTTTGATTCACGATTTTACCAGATTCTCTTAACTTGCGAAGGATATTATAAACCTTCGTATTCTTTTGCTTGTCAGTCAATTGATCAGGCAGCACATCCCACAGCAGTCTCACAATCTCCTGTTTGCTCAGTGTTTTGTGATCATTAAGCGATTCGAGCAAGAGGGCTTCGCATTTCTTATCTGCCAATCCCTTGTGTTTTGAATACTCTACTTTTTGGCCTGTTACCTGAGCAATATCCTTTGCTACATAGATATGTGGCAGACGACCTTCTATCAGTTTGCGTTTGCGAAGCATTGCCACCGCTTCTGGGCTGATTTCCTTGCTCTTCTGTACTTGGTCCAAAAGCACCGCATCCGTCAGTGACAAGTCTTGATTAGCCAGCAACATCAGGCTGTAATTCTCATCGATGATAGTTCCTGGCATGTTGAGTACAACCTCGTCAGCAGTCGACAAATCATAGTCAGGCATAGGTAGGAAACGCTCTTTCTGGCTCACGAACATCTTATGAATGCCGTAACCCTGAGTATCAATCATCTTAATGTTAACCATCGCTTTCACCAATGCTGGATTGCGGTAGCTCTTGGGAGTTTTCTCTCCCGTGATGTACTGCCTGTAGTCGCCCTCAAAGAAAGTGCCATCATTCTGGAACTTCAGTGAATCCTTATCCTCGGTTACAATGATTCTTGCTCCTTTCTCATAGTTTTGGTGGGCTATCGAATTATGCATACCTTCAAGAATACTCTCCGTATCGTACTTCCATACATCAGCTGGTATCAGCGAGTTCTTGGGATAAATCTTGAAGCGATAGTTTCGAATCCGATGAAGCAGTTCTGTGGTTGTGAGGACAAACGGAATGGTATAGATGTCGCCAAACACCTGCCCGTCCTGAAAACACTTCCAAACTATCTGGGCTATATGATTCAGTTTATAGGCTGCAGTCTCTTTACCAACCAACAGCAGTGTTGTTCGAGT
>JAILRU010000112.1 GCA_024697945.1 Bacteroidaceae bacterium | reverse complement strand
GTCAGGTGAGCAGAAGCCTTCTCCTTAGATGTGTAGAAACCTGTGCACTCCAGAACAACGTCTACGTCCAGCTTACCCCAGGGCAGCTCAGCAGCGTTAGGAATAGCATAGATGGTGATCTTCTTGCCATCAACAACGATGTAGTCCTCACCAGCCTCAACAGTGTGCTTGTTCTCACCGAACTTGCCACAGAAACCACCCTGAGCGGTGTCATACTTCAGCAGATGAGCTAGCATCTTTGGACTGGTCAAGTCGTTGATTGCTACTACCTCATAACCTTCAGCCTCGAACATCTGACGGAAAGCGAGGCGACCGATACGGCCGAAACCGTTAATTGCTACTTTTACGTTTGCCATTTTCTTTAATTTTAAATTTTAATTAATGTTTATTATAATTTGAATTTCGGAATTAACTAATTATGAGTTATGCTGCCTACCCGCAATTACAATAGTGTGCAGACTTGCATGCAGCGACAACAAGTGTCAAAAGCAGGCAAAGTGATACATAAATTAGACTTTTTTTCACTTTTTCCCTTTTTTGCGCTGCAAAGGTACGACAAAAAAGTGAAAAGTGAAAAGTGAAAAGTGAAAAAAATGAAGAATAAAGAACATTTTTCAATGTCCAGTGTACAATGTTCAATAATTTTTCTTATTTTTGTACGGAAATTAATGCAAAATTATAAATAAACAGAAGATTGTAAATTATTAAATTCTAAGTTTCATTATGTCATTTATTCAAGATTTTAAGGCGTTCGCGCTCAAAGGAAATGTGGTAGATATGGCTGTCGGTGTTATCATCGGTGGTGCATTCGGTAAAATCGTCAGTTCTTTGGTGGCTGACGTCATCATGCCTCCCATTGGATGGCTCATTGGTGGTGTGAACTTCAGCGATTTGAAGTACGAACTTCCTGGCGTCATTGAGGGTCAGGAACCTGCAACCATTGCTTATGGCTCGTTCATTCAAAGCTGTATCGACTTCCTCATCATTGCATTCTGTATCTTCCTCATGGTGAAGGGTATTGCTGCCCTGTCCCGCAAGAAGGAAGAGGAAGAAGCAGCTCCCGCTCCTGCTCCAGAACCAAGTGCAGAAGAGAAGCTGTTGACAGAAATCCGCGATTTGCTGAAGAAGTAAAAGCCTTTGCGGTTTAATTGTTTGGTCGTTTGGTGGTTAGGGAAAGTAACTGATGGTTGCTGGCTTAATCTCCAAACGACTAAACGACTATAACCCCCAAACAACTATCTATCATGGTAAAAAGATTTGTTACGCTTCTTTTTTTTGTTCAATGTTCAATTGGCTTCGCCCAAACGGTAGGAATCAAAAACCTTTTTAAGCTCGTTAAGGATAATGATACATACGAGACGAAGGCTGACTCCTTGACCAACGCCTTCATCGAGTCTTTTATGATAAAGAACAAAGGAGTCTTTAACGACAAGTATCAGTACTATGCTTTCAATGCCTATTGGACGCAGGCACATGCCATTGATGTTATCATCTATAACTACCAGCGGCACAAGGGCGTCGATGCTCAACTTGCCAGCAAGTACCTCAACTACATCAAGCTATGGTACAAAAACAAGGCAAACAACTATGCCGGTGCTGCGGCCAGCAACTCGACGACTCCCAACACCTCAACTGACTATAAGATGTTCGAGAACCCTTATACCGATGATATGTGTTGGATTACACTTACCCTCCTGCACATCGGTGAGGCAACAGGTCAAAGCTCCTACTCTGTCGTTGCCAGACAAGTATTCGACAATTATATCATCAAGCGTGCCAAAGAAGATGAGGAGACGGGCGGTCTGTGGCTCCTGTGGAATACGGATGCCGGCAGTGGTCCGAATGCCTGCACTCAGTCGCCAGCTACACTGATAGCGGCAAAGCTCTATCGGAGGTTCGGTACTGCAAAGTATCTGGATTATGCAAAAAAGCTCTACGCATACACCTCCAAGAAAATTGTCAAGAACGACGGACGTGTGGAGGAGCCTCCTCTGACTTACACTCAGGGCACATTTGGAGAAGCTTGTCGCATCCTGTACCATGTTACCGATGAATCCGCAGTCATCAAGAACAAATACAAGTCGCTGGCCTATACATATATTAATTATGCCTTTACCAGCGACCGTTGTACCAACGGACAAAACATCCTTCGCGATGAAGGTCACAACGGCGACCAAAGCATTTTCAAAGCCATACTCATTCCCTATGCCGTCAACTATGTGCTCGACGAAGATATGTCTTCCTCCTATCGCACCAGTCTCTATCGGCTCATTCTGAAGAATACTACGACCATGTGGAAGAACCTCGACTTCTCCCGCTATCCTATCATCTTCTGCAACTGGGACTGGACGAAGCCCTATACCGGTGCTGACAAGGATGCCTCGATGGGAGCCGCTTGTTGCGGTGCCTCTTTAGTGGAGAACTCAGCCCGCATGTGCAGAGCCATCATTGACCGCTATGACCTGGGTGCACTCTACACAGAGTGCAGCGGCTTGAGCATGGAGGGATATGAGAATGATGAAGAATTGGCTGCCTTCAACACGGCAATGGCCGATGCGGCAGATATACTTGCCAATCCTGGTGCCTATACAACTGGCCAATTCAGGAAAGCAATAGATAAACTGCAGGCCGCCTATCAGGATGCCGTCAGCTACGTTACAGGCATCAAGGTAATTCAATATTCAGGAATCGGAATTCATAATGACATCTACGACCTGGGCGGACGCAAGATAAATAGTAAATTACAGAGGGGCATTTACATCATGAATGGGCGTAAAGTATATATCCGCTGACCCGTCCCCGATTGTAAACAAATGTTAAATTGCAGGCTTTACACAAAAATTCTTGACTCTTATTTCTTAAATCTTAAATTTTTGTCGTATCTTTGCACCGCAATTTGAACAAAGGAAGCAATTGCTAATTGTAAATTGTCAAATTGTAAGTGGTTTTGGTGCCTTGGATGAGTGGCTTAGTCACCGGTCTGCAAAACCGTGCACGGCGGTTCGAATCCGCCAGGCACCTCACAAAAAAGAATCCCGTAACAATCAGCTGTTACGGGATTTGTCTTTGTTCCCTTTCCAAACTATCTACGATTCTGTAATCGTTTTCTCATCCAGGCAAGTAGTTCGCTTTCGCTTGTCATACGGAAGCGGAATGTCTGGGCTCGGCTTTGGTTATATTGCTGTTCGATGTAGTGAAGCGTATCGTCGGATTGTCCCTCACGCAGATGTTGCACAGATTTGTCACTGAGGACGAGGATGTCAGTAGTATCATCGATGTAGGCATTGGCATAGATGCCAAAGTTGCCAAGCATTTGATAAAGGTCCTGCTGCGGCGTTTGCGTATCGGGTGCTAAGTAGAGTTCTTCCATATAGAGTGGATTCCCGCTGTCCTCGTAATGCAATTGTGAACTAAGGTAGTGCCGGAGTGTCAGGTGCAGGTCCTTGCTCGTCTGTTCGGGGACGATGTAGGGACTATAGTGCCCTTGCAGGATGTCGTCCAGGTCGCTTTCGCTCAATGACTTAGGCTGATAGCCATGATATGCCAATTGTTGCAGGCGCTCGAGTGCGTCTGCAGGCACGTCCTTTCCAAGCACGACATAATGCAGGTTGCGGCTCAGTCCCGATTTGACGTCTGCTCCGAGTGTCTGGAGTTTCTTTTGCAGGGTTTTCGATGCAACATGGAAACTGCCGAGCAGACAAACAGAGCGCCCAGTGAACGGTGTCTCTTGCTGGAAGTCGGCATCGCTGAATAGTTCGTACTGCATAATGCTGTTATTCTTTCCTGGCTGGAAGCTGACGGACAGTAATGAGATTGGAGACTGTGCCGCTGAGGAGGCGCAGTTTTGCCTCTCGTGCGTTCTCTGTGTCGGTATTCTCTGTGAGAGTGAGGTGAACTGTGTTCTTGCCTTTGGAGGCACTGGTCTTGTCGAGCGAAAGCCAGTCCGGTCCCGGTTCGCTGTCTGGGACAAGCATCCAGTTGTTCTCTACGGTAAAGCAGATGGAATCGCTTGTCCAGTTTGCGCTGTCAATCAGCTCATAGTGGGCAACGTCTGGGATGCCGCTTTGCTCGTCCAGCCAGGAATCGGCCGTAAAGTACGGACGTGACACGTTGAGCAGGCCCAACTGGACAAAGGGAGAGGCATAAGAGTAGTCATACGACTCGACGAGCACTGAGCTATAGCGTGTCTTTCCCGTGGTATTGGGCGTAAAAGAGACAAATACCTTGCAGAGATAGCGCTTGTTGAAGTCATACTTAATATCCATGTGCGAATCGCTCTCGATGGTTATCCAGTCGGCCTGTGATTCCACCTTCCAACTGTCGAAGGTATAGAAGAGCAGCGAGTCGGCCGTCTGGTCGGCATAGAGAATGAAACCTTTCTCGATGGGACTGAGTTGATGCCTTTCGGGGTCATTGTTGCAGGAATAGAGAAGTGTAAGCAGACTGCATGTGAGCAGTAATAACCTTGTTTTTTCCATCATTTTTAGATTTAATATTCAATTCTTAGGTCAAAGTTAGTCAAAAAGTCACATTCTGCAAAAATCTTTTGCCAGAAGTTTTCTTTTTATTGAAGAAATTACGTAATTTTGCAGAGTGAACAATATCTACCATAGGGACATCATAGAGATTTTGCTTGAATGCGGTCGGGAAGGGTTGCGCATTAAGAACATCGCGCGCAGAATCTACAACAGGCATATTGATTTCTTTGTTTCGGACATTGATTATAGCGAGATACGCAACAATGTTGGACGTTACCTATGGGAGCAGAGCAGGCGTAACGAGTCGCCCTTCCTTCGCACGCGTTATGGGACTTACGCCATCAAGGCAGATTTTGCCATCCAGCTCGACCTTTTCTTGGACAATGCCATCCATGTAGAGGCACACAAGGAACCAGTAAAGTTGGTGCCCAATACCCACCACATACAGTTAGAACTGTTCACTTGAAGTAGTACACGAACGTAGCCAGTCCCTCCAGGGCTTTCTTACCTGTTTCCTGGATTTCGATGGTAAACTTGATGGTTGTCTTGACAGCACCGCGCAGGTTGGCTATTTCCTCCAGCTTGGTCTTCATGCAGATATGCTGGCCGCTCAGAACGGGTTGCGCGAACTTCATGCGGTCCATGCCGTAGTTCATCATGCGTTCCAGGTTTCCCACCTCGATAATCTGGTCCCAAAGATAGGGCAGCATGCTCAGCGTCAGGTAGCCGTGTGCTATGGTCTGTCCGAAGGGACTCTCCTGCTTTGCCCTTTCCGTATCGACATGAATCCATTGGTGGTCGATAGTCGCGTCGGCAAACAGATTGATGCGTTCCTGGCTGAGCTCCACATAGTCGCTGACACCCAGCTCCTGCCCCACATACGGCAGGAAGTCCTCATACGAATTGATTTTAACCTTACTCATAACATTATATATATTAATTCAAAATTTATTAATTCAAAATTCACCTTTAACTTCTCGGATGCTTTAGCACCAAGAACTTCCCTTTTATCCGTGCAAAGATACAACTTTTAAGTGAAAAGTGAATAGTGAAAAGTGAAAAATTCGCTACCGCCCTGATAATTTTGAATTATGAATTATGAATTATGAATTAAAATCTGTACTTTTGCAGCTATGAATATCAGAAGACATATTCTTTTCGCCTTCGTGCTGATGAATTGTCTGCTTGGCATGAGTGAAAATTCTGCCGAGCGCACCATGCGCGACTTCCAGCGGCTTGGCCTGTCCTTCTACGAGAACAGCCAGGTACGCCTCCTGCCGACGGCCGATATGAAGTTCCGCGACCTCTTCCAGAGCATCGAGCAGGCTGAGAAGTACATCTATCTCGACTACTTCAAGTTCCAGCAGGACAGCATCTGCGGCGAACTGTTGGAGCGCCTCCGCCGCAAAGTCCGCGAGGGCGTCGAGGTACGTATCATCTTCGACAGCTTCGGCAACAAGAGCAGCGACCAACCGCTCTCCGACACCTTGCAGGCACACATCCAGGAGGCAGGCATACAGATAGCTGCCTTCGACCCTGTCCGCTTCCCTTGGATAAACCACCTTATGCACCGCAACCACCATAAGATAGCGGTCATCGACGGACGGGTGGCCTATACCGGCGGCATGAATGTGGCCGACTACTACCTGCACGGCAAGCCGAAGGTGGGCCAGTGGCGGGATATGCACATCCGCATGGAAGGCCCCATCGTCCATGCATACGAAGAATTGTTCAATAAAATGTGGGGAAAGGGTGAGAAGGTTAAAAGGTTAAAAGGTGAAAAGGTAAAAAGGTTAAAGGGTGAGAATAGTGATTTTTCAACTTTTCAATTTCTCAATTTTTCAACTTTTCCTGTCGCTTTCGCTTCCCGCTGGCCGCGGGAGACACCAGGCATCATGCGGCAGGCCTACTGCGCTGCCATCGACAATGCCGAGCATCTGGTGCAGATTGTCAACCCCTACGCCATGCTTTTCGGCGAGGTGCGGGCATCGCTGCGCAGGGCACTGGACCGAGGCGTCCGCGTTCAGTTCATGGTGTCCACCAGGAGCGACGGCAAGGCGTCCGACGATGTCATCGGGCTGGAGATGCGCAAGCTCATGAAGCGCGGTGCAGAGGTCTATTATTACGAGAATGGCTTCCATCACAGCAAAGTCATGATAATAGACAGCCTCTTTTGCACCGTAGGCACCACCAATCTCGATGCTCGTTCCCTTTGCTTCGACTATGAAGTGAATGCCTTCATCTTCGACCCAGCCGTCACAGCCGAGTTGCAGCGTATCTATGCCGACGACGTAGCCAACCGCTGCACCCTGCTCACTCCAGAGGGTTGGAAGCAGCGCTTCCCGACTGGGCGCCGCATCCGCTCGCACATCTTCGCCATCGCCAAGCGATTCATGTAGGACACGAGTTTGAGACCCTCACCCTCAACACCCGATTTCCGGGCTCTTCCTTTTCGCCAAACATACACTTTTAGATGCTTTTTCAAGATTATAAATGCATGCCGAGATGCGTGCGTATTCGCACAGAATTGTGCGATAACGCACAAAAGCGAGGCGTTTGGAAAGATAGAAGTGTTTTTGCTTTTGAAAGTCAAAGCTATGTGGATTATTTTCTATATCTTTGCCATCGAAAAGACAAAACGAAACAAAGATGGAAGGGAAAAAAGGCAAGGTACTCGTCATTGACGACAACGAAGACATTCTCTTTGCGCTGAACCTGCTGCTGAAGCCACTGGTAGAGGATATCCGTGTGACGAAACAGCCCGAACAGATAGACCGGTTCTACGACAGCCTGCAGCCCGACGTGGTTCTGCTCGACATGAATTTCACACGCGACGCCATTAGCGGCGAGGAGGGCTTCGAGTGGCTGGAGCATATCTTGCATCGCGACTCGCAGGCCGTGGTCATACTCATGACGGCCTACGCCGATGCCGACAAGGCGGTGCGGGCGCTGAAGAGTGGCGCTACGGACTTCATCACCAAACCGTGGAACAATTCCAAACTGTTAGCGACGCTCTTTGCGGGCATCGAGCTGAGCCGTGAGCGCCACAAGGTCCGTGTCTTGGAGCAGCGTATGGAGGTGGTGGCCTCGCCTTTCGGAGCGACGGCAGCACCCACCATCATCGGTGAGAGTCCTGCCATGCGGCGCATCCTCGAGACAGTGGTGCAGGTGGCAGCCACGGATGCCAACGTGCTCATCCTTGGAGAGAACGGCACGGGAAAGGATGTCATTGCCCGACAACTCTGCGCCCTCTCCGCACGAGCCGCAAAGCCGTTCGTCAGCATCGACCTCGGCTCCGTTCCTGAACAACTCTTCGAGGGCGAGCTCTTCGGCTATGAGAAAGGTGCCTTCACCGATGCCCGCAAGGCAAAGGCGGGTCGCATGGAGACGGCATCGGGCGGCACGCTTTTTCTCGATGAGATAGGCAACCTGCCCCTTCCCTTGCAGGCGAAGCTCCTCGCTGCGTTGGAGAGAAGAGAAATCTCGCGCCTCGGCAGCACGCAGGTCACGCCCATCGACGTGCGCCTCATCTGCGCCACGAATGCCGACATCCACACAGAGGTTAGCGAAGGACACTTCCGCGAGGACCTCTTCTACCGCATCAACACCATCGAAATCACTATGCCGCCCTTGCGCGAACGCGGCGAGGACATCATTCTGCTGGCCGAGCATTTCCTCAAGATTTACGCGCATAAATATAATAAGGTAGTAACAACACTGAACCGCGATGCCCGCCAGCGACTGCTGCGCCACACGTGGCCAGGCAATGTGCGCGAGCTGATGCATGCCGTGGAGCGTGCCGTGCTGCTCTCGAAGGGCTCATCGCTCTGTGCTCAGGATTTCATGTTGAAGGAGTCTGCCCGAAAGACACATCAGACGCAGACACTGAACCTAGAGCGCTTGGAACAGGAAGCCATCGAGCGCGCCATGGACATCGCCGGCGGCAACGTCACTCGAGCTGCAGAGCTGTTGGGCATCACGAGGTTTGCATTGTATAGGAAACTGAACAAATGAAGAACTATCTGTTGTATATTGTGGGTCTCGTGGCGCTGCTGGCAGGGCTGGCCCTCAGCATCAAAGCTCACCTGCTTTGGCCGTCTATCGCGCTGGGCGTGGCGCTACTGTGGCTGTGTGTCTCGCTTTATGGTCGTATCGAGCGTCTGCTCTATGCCTTTCACGAGACAGAAAAGGAGAACGAGAAGTTGCACACACGACTGGCTGAGGCAGAGCGACAGTTGCAGTACTTGCGTCAACTGACGGAGAATGTCAATACCGCACTCTTTGTTTGCTCCACAGATGGACGCATCGACTGGATGAACCATGCGGCAAACGCCATTGCCACCGACACCGACACAGTCCTCCCCGATAACATTCTCCAAGCCATTACGGAACATGCAGAAATGGTTGACGGCTGTGCCCTCTCCACCGTCCTCCTGCGCATTGACGGACAGCGGCGCCTCGTTGTGGCACTGAAAGACGTATCTGCGTTGATGCAGCGGCAGGAGATGGAGGCCTGGCAGCAACTCATCCGTGTGCTGACTCACGAAATCATGAACTCCCTCACGCCTATCATCTCCATCAGCGAAACCTTAACCGACGAGAAGCAAGGCTCGACGGCCGAAGGGAAAGTCAACGAAGCTTTTGCTGTCATCAATCGTCGTTGCCACTCGCTCCTCGATTTTGTGGAAAGTTATCGTCAACTGACGCGCATCAAGGCTCTCGAGCGCACGACCTTCCTTGTCAGTGAACTCTTTAATCATATCGCAGGCCTCTTTCCGCAAGTCAAAACCCATGGCGATGGTTTACTGAGAGCCGACCGCGCACAGTTGGAGCAGGTGCTTATCAATCTTATCAAGAATGCCTCCGAAAGCGGGGCTACCAAGGTGGAGGTCAGTGCCAGCGATAGTGAAATCCGCGTAAAAGACAACGGCAGCGGCATGTCGCCTGACATCCTCGAACATGCTTTTATTCCTTTCTTTACCACAAAACCTACCGGCACAGGCAT
>JAILRU010000047.1 GCA_024697945.1 Bacteroidaceae bacterium | reverse complement strand
GTCCCAAGCGAGCCCCACGACATTCCGATGCATGATATAAGGCAATAATATAGCAGTTGGCACAATGGAAGCCTGAACCGAAGGTCGACGGCCGAAGGCTGAAGGCCGAAGGGAAAGTCAAAGGCTGGAAAGACCACAGGCGGGGGGGGAACCCCCGTAACCAGTACGAGTGGGAAACGGAACCCTGAAAGGGTGGAGAGATTGCTGATGTTCTGTCGTGCTTTCAGCACTTAGTTGTTGCGATGTCTTCTTTGCGGGGGTTACACCCCCGCCTATGTTCTTATCAGGCTTTCAGCCTTCATCCTTTCTCAACTAAGCTTTTACACTTATCCGAAAAGCGTGCCAACTACTATATCATTGCATAATATAATATAACGCTGCGCGAGAGATTTGAGGGTCTTACGTGTAGCGTTTTTCTTTCCTTGCAGTGGCGTCGGCCATTCCTTGCTGTAGCGTCGGCCATTCCTTGCTGTAGCGTTGGCTTCTCCTTGCTGTAGCGTCGGCTCTTCCTTGCTGTAGCGTCGGGCTTTCCTTGCTGTAGCGTTGGCCTTTCCTTGCTGTAGCGTTTTTCTTTCTTTTGGACAGTGTTTCAGCTGACAACGTATTGCTGGCTTCTTGACAACGTGTTGTCGGCCGCTCTGCAACGTGATGTCGGCTTCCCAGCAACGTGATGATTCCCTTTTCTCAATTAATACTGTCCGGTAAATAAGCACCGGAGGTGCGACAGACCATAGACGGGGGTGCTAACCCCCGGGGCTATGTCGTTCACTATATCAAAGCCCTGGAAGGGCGACAGAATATGTAATTCGTTTTATTCCAACTCGTTTTAGGGTTCTGTCGTCCCTTTAGGACTTTCTTTTCCATCGCGCCATTACCGGCGGTCTGCTCCCCCGTCTGTGGTCTGTCGTCTCTTCGAGACTTTAGCAAGCCCTGTATGCTGCTTTTTCGTCCGAAACACCGATGAATAAGTTCGTAGAAGGGAAAGGAATTAACTATTACCGGACACCAATATTTCTCAACTGCGCTACAAAGTCATGCCAGTCTTTTGCCTTTTATAAATAATGTAAGACGAAAAAACTTAGTTCGTTTGGCGATTCGCTTTCTTTTTCGTAACTTTGCAACCAGTATTCAGAAGACGATAGACACTATTTATATATAAATGGTCAACAGACAACAGACAACGAACCTCCCGCGACTGCAATCGCGCCTCGGTGCAAGAGCATCCGAGAACGGTCACTTTTCAATTTTCAATATTCAATATCCAATATTAAAAATACTTGTCCTCCTTGCCATGGGCTTGGGAACGGCAAGCATCGAGGCGCAGACTGACTACCCGGCGGTGCCTGACACGGCAAGGCTGCGCAGTCCCTTCTCGAAGGACGACCAGGCGGCTTTCCTCCGCCCCGGCCGCATCTTCTATCCCGAAACGTGGTTCCACTTCCTCAACGGCAGCATCCGTCGCGAAGGCATCAGCCGCGACCTTGAAGCCATCGCCGCATCGGGCATCCAGGGCGTGCAGTTCTTCCACGGACAGGTGGGCGACCCCGCCGACTGGCCAGGCACGGAGGAACACGTCGAGTGCCTGAGTCCGAAATGGGAGTCGCTGGTCCGCCACACGGCCGAGGAGGCGCATCGTCTCGGGCTGCGCTTCAGCCTGCAGACCTGCCCGGGGTGGGCCATGAGCGGCGGGCCGTGGATTGAACCCGAGCAGGCCATGCGCCACCTGAGTTACTCGCGGACGGACGTCGCGGGAGGCAAGGAAGTGGATGTCGAACTGCCTGTCCCTCAGAAAGAAGAGTGGCGCGACTGGCAGGACATCGCCGTGCTGGCCTTTCCCGCTCCGGAGGGCGATACCGGCGCGTACTGCCAGGTGGAGCAGGTCGAGGCCGAGGAGCATCAGGAGGAGTGGCAAAAGCTGCTCCGCGGTGAGCCGAACGCTGCCTTTACCCTGCAGCCGACCGACGCACAGAAGCCCCATCGCATCCGCATCAAGATGAAGGACGGAGCCAAGGCGCGCTCCGTTGAGTTCAATCCCATTGACCAATTCAATCACGAGTTTTGCGTGCAGCCCGACATCCACCTGCGCATCATGACTCCCAGCCAGGCCGTCCTGCTCGACACCGAATTCCCGCAAGCCAACTGGCAGGACATCGACAAGACCATGACCTTTGCTCTGCCCGACCTCAAGGAGCAGGGCGAGTATCTCCTCGAAATCACAAACCGGCACTCCATGCGTATCTCGCGTCTGCGCTTCTCGACAGCCACCCGCGGCCATAACTGGGAGATGGAAGCCGCTTGGACATCCCGCCAACTGTTGCCGCTTCCGAAGGGCATGAACGAAGACGGCAGCGGGTTCGTCAAGAGCGCCGACATCGTCAACCTCACGGAGCGGCTGACGCCAGACGGACGGCTTCGCTGGACGGCTCCTGCAGGGCAGTGGATTGTCCTCCGCATCGGTCACGTCAACACGGGGCGTCGCAACGGACCTGCGCCGGACGAGGCAACGGGCTGGGAGGTCAATAAGCTCGACACGGCCTACGTCGGCTATCAGTTCCGCAGTTACATCGGACGGCTCACGGATGGCCCGCTGAAGGGGCTCGTGAACAACATGCTGATGGACAGCTGGGAGTGCTCCTCGCAGACCTGGACGCGACACATGAGGCAGGAGTTCGAGGGGCGGCGCCACTACGACCTGCTCCATTGGTTGCCCGCTGTCTTCGGATGGGTCATCGACAGCCGCGAGCAGACCGGCAAGTTCCTCTCCGACTGGCGCCGCACAATCAACGAACTCTTCACCGACAACTTCTACGGCTACATGACCCACCTCGCCCACGAGAAAGGCATGACCGTCAGCTACGAGACGGCAGCGGGCGACATCTTCCCCGCCGACCCGATGGAGTACTATAAATACGCCGACGTGCCGATGTGCGAGTACTGGCAGCCAATCGGAGGCTGGCTCGCAAACCACAACTACAAACCTATCCGCCCCACGGTCTCGGCAGCACACCTCTACGGCAAGCCACGCGTTTCGGCTGAGTCCTTCACCTCGTTTAACCTGACTTGGGACGAGCGGCTCAGGGACTTGCGCGAGGTGGCCAATCAGAACATGGTGGAGGGCGTCACCCATACCGTCTTCCATACTTACACTCACAATCCCGATGCCGACCGCTACTTCCCGGGTACCTCGTTCGGCGGCGGCATAGGCACTCCCTTCTTGCGGAAGCAGACGTGGTGGCCCTTCATGCGTCACTTCAACACCTACCTGGCCCGTTGTGCCTTCATGCTAGAGAGGGGATATCCCGTCAGCAGCGTTCTCTGGTACATCGGCGACGAGATAGAGCAGAAGCCCGATCAGCTTGTGCCCTTCCCGAACGGCTTTGCCTACGACTACTGCAACACCGACGCCCTCCTGCATCGTATCCAGATAAGTGGCAGACGCTGGACGACGCCCGAGGGCATTCGCTATGATGTCCTCTGGGTTCCAGACACCAGACGCCTCCTGCCCGAAACCCTCAGGAGGCTGCAAGTGATGGAATCGCAGGGAGGACGCATCATCTGGGACGTGCCTGTTGCTCTGTTGGCACAAGCCTTCGAAAAGCTTGGCCTGCAGCCCGACGTGAAGCCGACGGAGCTGCGCTGGCTGCATCGCCGTGCCGACAAGGCTGATTGGTACATGCTCTGTCCGCAGAAGGAGCAGGCCTTCAGCGGCGAGGTCTCCTTCCGTCAGAGAGGACGTGCCGAGCTGTGGAATCCGATGAACGGCAGCGTGCAACTGGCTGACGCAGAGCCCGACGGCGAATATACGCGCGTCCGTCTGGACTTGCAGCGGGGCGAGATGCTCTTCCTCGTCTTTCGTCACGATGCACGTCCTCAGCGCAGGAAAGTCGTGAAGACGACGGAGGTGATGCCTTTGGATAAGTGGACACTCACGTTCCCCGAGGGCTGGGGTGCAGCGGGGTCTCTTCAGCTGACAGGACTGAAGGCATGGAAAGACCTGCCGCTCAGCGACGAAGGACGTGCCTTCTCAGGTACTGCCACCTACGAGACTTCCCTCCAAATCGATACAAAGAAGCGAGGCCAGCAGTACGTGCTCCGTCTTGGCGAAGTGGAGGAGATAGCCGTCGTCAAGGTGAACGGAGAGGTTGCCGATACCCTGTGGGCGGCGCCTTACCAGACAGACATCACGCCTCATCTTCGTCGCGGCAGCAACACCATAGCTATCGAGGTGACAAGCACCTGGTTCAATCGCTTGGTCTATGATGCCGCGCAGCCTAAGGAGCAACGCCGGACGTGGGTCATCAACGGCCCTTCTGAAAAGGAATCCTTGCGTCCGTCGGGCCTCTTAGGGCCTGTGGAGGTCGTCAAGAAGCAATAACGCCTTAATTCATTGGCAGTTTCTCCAGCAGCTTCTCCAAGAGGCGCGGGAGGGCATAGCGGTCGAGGTCAGACTCCTCGACCCATTGACCTTGCATCTTTTCGTCGGCAAAGGGTAGGGTGAGGCAGTAGAAGTCGGCATGCAGGCGCTGATGGGTGAGCTGGTGGCAAATGCCTTGGGCGAGGAGTTCAACCTTAACGTTAACGCTAACCTTAACCAATGATGCGTGAATAAACTCGTCAACTTGTTTACTCGTCAACTTGCAGTCCGACTCTATCATCGGGAACTCGAAGAGACCTTGCCAGATGTCGCCTCCGCCTCGGCGATGGAGGAGCGTCTTGCCGTCCGCTGTTCGCGTATATATATAGGTAAAGAAGCGGTCGCGGATGGCTGTGCGCTTTGACTTGACGGGCAGCTTGTCGACTTGGTGCGTGCTGAGTGCCTGACAAGTTTCTGCGAGCGGACACGTCTCGCAAAGCGGCGATGTGGGCTTGCAAAGGCAGGCTCCGAAGTCCATGATAGCTTGGTTGTAGAGGGCAGGACGCTTTATGTCGAGCATCTCATCGGCAAGTGCGCGAAGCAGCTTCTTCCCCTGAGAGGAATCGACAGGCTCCGTGATGCCGAAGTGGCGGGCAAGAACGCGCTGCACGTTGCCGTCAATCACGGCGTAGGGTTCGCCGAAGGCAAAGCTCATGATAGCGGCAGCGGTGTAGTCGCCCACGCCCGGCAAAGCCCTCACAAAGCTGTAGTCCTTCGGGAAATGCCCTGCCTCGGCAATCTGCTTGGCGGCAGCATGAAGGTGGCGGGCACGGCTGTAGTAGCCCAATCCTTGCCACATCCGCATCACCTCCTCCTCACTTGCCTCTGCCAGACTCTGAGCCGTGGGGAATCGCTCCGCAAAACGAAGGTAGTAGCTCATCCCCTGCACAATCTGCGTTTGCTGAAGGATGAACTCCGAGAGCATGATAAGGTACGGGTCGCACGTCTTGCGCCAAGGAAGGTCGCGCCCATAAGTCTCATACCAACGCTCTAAACGGGTTGAAAAGTTCGATATCATGATGCAAAAGTAGTGCTTTTTTGCCTTGAAACGAGTCAAGTGACAACTTTTTTTTAATAAAATTGGGTAAAATGTTTCATCTTTAGGAAAATAATCGTACCTTTGCAGTCCGAAATTGTATAAATATATATTAGTACTAACCATAAATACACAAAATTATGCCAAACGGAAAGAAGCATAAGAGGCACAAGATGTCGACGCACAAGCGTAAGAAGAGACTGAGAAAGAACAGACATAAGAGCAAGTAAAGTACTTCTCAGGCCGAAAAGGTGGCAGCCTCAGCTCTGTCACCTTTTTTCTGTAACAGATACAATGGACGTAACAAGCGAACTATACATCGACGTACAGCCGAAGAAAATCTCCATCGCGCTGACCGAAGACAAGCGACTGGCAGAGTATCAGGAAGAGGAACAGAGTGTCTCCTACTCCGTGGGCAACGTATATCTGGCAAAGGTGCGCAAACTGATGCCCGGACTGAATGCCTGCTTTGTCAATGTGGGGCACGAGCGTGATGCCTTCCTGCATTACCTGGACCTCGGATTGCAGTTCGCCTCGTATACCAAGTATCTGAAACAGGTACAGAGCGACCGCAAGAACCTCTACTCGTTCGAAAAGGCCTCCTCCCTACCCGACCTGCCCAAGGACGGCAGCGTGCAGACTACCTTGCAGCAAGGGCAGGAGGTGTTGGTGCAGATTGTCAAGGAACCCATCAGCACGAAGGGTCCACGCCTGACCTGCGACCTCTCCTTCCCGGGACGTTTCCTTGTCTTCACTCCTTTCGGCGACAAGGTCTCTGTTTCCACAAAGATTAAGAGCAGCGCCGAGCGGGCACGACTGAAGCAAGTCATTGAGAGTATCAAGCCCAAGAATTGCGGCATCATCGTACGTACTGTGGCTGAAGGCAAGCGTACCAGCGAGCTGGATGCCGAGATGAAAATCCTCGTGACCCGCTGGGAGTCCGTTCTTCGCAAGGTACAGCAGGCCAAGGATTTGCCAACGCTGGTGTATGAGGAGACGAGTCGCACCGTGGAAATGTTGCGCGACCTCTTCAATCCGAGCTTCGAGAACATCTACGTCAATAGCGAGGATGTCTATAAGGAGGTACACGACTACGTCAGCCTTATTGCTCCAGACCGCGTCGGAGTGGTCAAGCTTTACAAGGGCAAACTGCCCATCTTCGACAACTTCGACATCACCCGCCAGATAAAGTCCGGCTTCGGCCGCACCGTCTCCTACAAGCACGGTGCCTACCTCATCATTGAGCATACCGAGGCCCTGCACGTGGTTGACGTCAATAGTGGGAACCGTACACGCAGTTCGGAAAGTCAGGAAGCTAATGCCCTTGAGGTCAATATGGGTGCAGCCGATGAGCTGGCCCGTCAGCTTCGACTTCGCGATATGGGCGGCATTATTGTTGTTGACTTCATCGATATGAAACTGGCAGAAGACCGCCAGCAGCTTTATGAGCACATGTGCGAACTGATGAAGCGCGACCGTGCCCGTCACAATATCCTGCCGCTCAGCAAGTTCTGCCTGATGCAGATTACCCGTCAACGTGTACGTCCAGTTATGGATGTGGCTGTCGAAGAGACTTGTCCCACTTGTCAAGGAACAGGTCAAATCAAGAGCAGTTTCCTCTTCCACAAAGTCTTGGAGGGCAAAATCAAGTTCCTCTACCACAAACTCGGCGTGAAACGTTTTACCCTTCACGTACATCCATACGTGGCAGCTTACTTGAATCAAGGTTTAATAAGTCTGATTCGTAAGTGGCAATTCAAATACGGCCTTGGCGTCAAAGTTATTCCGAGTCAGAAACTGGCCTTCCTTGAATACCAATTCTTTGATGCCAAGGGTCAGGAAATCGATATGAAGGAAGAAGTGGAAATCCGATGAAAAGAAAGTTTTTTATGCTGCTGGCTGTATTGCTGGCAGTTTCTGTTTCTATGCCCATAGAGGGCAAAAAGGTGCGTAAGGTGCGCCTGACTTCCTATAACATTCAGCATGGTGCTGGCATGGACGGCAAGATTGACTACAAACGACAGGCCCGCATTCTGAAAAAGGCACATACCGATGTGGCTGCCATCCAGGAGGTGGATAGTGTGACAAAGCGTAATGGAGGCTTGTATGCTCTGGAGGAGATAGGAAGGGCAGCAAAGATGTTCAGTACCTTTGCCCCTGCCATCAAATTTCAGGGAGGCAAGTACGGCATCGGCATCCTCAGCAAGAAGCGTCCCCTCAGTGTGCATCGTATCGCCTTGCCAGGAAGAGAGGAGCCGCGTATGCTCGTGGTTGCCGAGTTCAAGCACTATGTCGTTGCCTGTACCCACCTCAGCCTGACGGACGAGGACCGCATGGCAAGCATTCCCCTTATCATGGAAGAAGCCCGCAAGTGGCAGAAACCATTCCTGATAATGGGTGACCTGAACGATGAGCCTGGCTCACCCTTCTATAAAGAAATGGAGAAGCATTTCCTGTTTATGAATCCGTCTTACAACAAGACATTCCCGGCCAATGCTCCCAACATCTGCATAGACCATGTGGCTATTTACAGGCCAATTCCTGATGCCACGATTTCCTACTACTGGACATGGGTAGGGGACGAACAGTACTCAGACCATCGTCCCCTCCACGCCAAGATAGGCATTTTCAAATAATTTGTTATTCCGCTCCTCCGCCAAGAGCTTGGTAGAGGTCGATGGTGCCCCTGATGGTTTCCATACGATTGCTAATCTGGCTCATTTGGGCTGAGAGCAAAGAGTTCTGTGCAGTAATGACATTCAGGTAGTTGGTACTGCTGTTGGCATAGAGCTTCTCAGTAGCATCGAGTGCTGTGGTCAGTGACTCCACCTGCTTGTCGATATACTCCTGTTTGTTACGGGCAGCATAGATGTTATCCATTGCTGTGTTCACCTCGTTACCAGCTGCTATAACAGCTTGTTGGAAGTCGTTGGTAGCAATCTCCAACTCTGCCTTCGAGACTTTGTACTGGGCACGGATTCTCCCATTATCGAAGAGAGGCTGGGCAAGACTTGCCACAGCATTGCCAATGAAGACTCCAGGATTGAGGATAGCAGCTCCAGCACTGTTGGTGAACTGTCCGCCAGCCGAGATGTTGAGCTGTGGGAAGAAACTGCTCAAAGCGATATTCTTGTCGTAGAAGGCAGCAGCCAGTTTGTACTCTGCATCACGCACATCAGGACGCCTGTCGAGGATGGTGATAGGCATACCAGTCAAAGCCACGGCAGGAGCACGGAACGAATCCAACGTACTTCTTTCTATACGGGAAGATGTCTCACCAAGAAGTGTGGCAAGGGTGTTCTCAATGGTGCGGATACTGTTCTCGAGGGACACCACAGAGGTGGAAATGCTGTAGTAGGTGGCTTCAATGCTTGCTACTGCAGCCAGGTTGCCCTGTCCTGCATCCATCAGCAACTTCTGCATCTTGAGGTACTTGCCCCAGTTCTCCTCTGTCTGCTTGGTCAGCACGAGTTGTTCGTCGAGCATGGAGAGGTTGTAGTACATAGAAGCAATACTTGCAACGAGTTGTGCCTGAATGGCCTGCTTGGCGTTGCGGAGTTGGTCGCGTGTCACCTCAGCCTTCTTCTTATTGTTACGCAGCGAGCCGATACTTCCTATCTGCCAACTCATGGAGACAGGCAGGGAGTATGTCTTGCTGGCAGAAAAGTCACGGCGGTCATAGGGGTCCCATACTTGGCTAACAGTACCGCTTGGCTTGAAATAGAAGCTGGGGATGTAGGCCAATTTGGCACACTGAAGGGCATAGTCGGCCTCATTTATACGGAGTTCGGCATTCTTCATGTTGCTGTTCTGCTGAAGCCCTCGTTCGATGAGTGCTTGCAACTTCGGGTCGGTGAAAATATCACGCCACTTCAAGTCGCCCAGGCTGTTATCGCCTGCCGTCTGCATATCGCCGTAGATGCCGTCGGTGATGATATCGGACGGACGCTCGTAGTTTTTGTAGAGGGTGCAACTGCTCAAGAGGAGAACGGCCAGGCAAAGACCCTCTAAATCTCCCTTAAAGAGAGACTTTATATTAAAATGTGTTTTCATTAGGGAAGCTATCATATTATGTGATTTCCTTTTATTCGTTTGAATCCTCCCCCTTTAAGGGAGAGTTAGAGGGTCTTTTTCTCTTTTTGCATACGCTCGCGTTCCTTTACGAACTGCTGATCGGCTTCTTCCACCATAACGGGACGAACCTTCTCCTGCAAGTATTCAAAGATGATGAAGAAGAGGGGTACGGTAAACAGAATGGCCAGTGTCCCCACCGTCATACCGCCTATCACGCCGATACCGATGGTACGGTTACCATTGGCACCTGCACCTGTGGCAAAGACCAGAGGAATCATACCGAATATCATGGTGAGTACAGTCATAAGGATAGGACGCAGACGAGCCTCGGCAGCAGCGAAGGCAGCCTCGACGATACCCATACCCTTACGGCGACGCTCCAAGGCGAACTCCGTAATCAGAATGGCAGTCTTGCCCAACAGACCGATGAGCATAATCACACCTGTCTGCATGTAGATGTTGTTCTCTATCTGTCCCATGAACAGCATACGTCCTATGGGGGCAGCCTGTCCGTTCATGGTGATTGTCCAATTGAAGCCTGCATTCCAAAGCCAAGCAAATCCGTAGGTTCCCATCAGACCTGCAGGAACAGAGAAGATGACGGCAAAGGGAATGAGGAAACTCTCGTAGAGACAGCTCAAAATGAGGAAGATAAGAATCACACAGATGGCGTATGTAAGGTACGTGTCGTAGCTGCCTATGGTCTGAGCTTCCTCACGTGCCATACCACCAAACTCGTAGCTGTAGCCCTCTGGGAAGACTTCCTTATGTACCTGCTCAATCACCTTCATCACCTCGGTATTGCTGATACCTGTGTTGGGTGTCACGTTTATGGAAATGGAGCTGAACAGGTTGAAGTGGTTGTCGATTTCAGGACCAACAACAGGCTTCAGCTTCACGAACTGACTCAGCGGAGCCATTTGTCCCTGATTGCGGATGAACATATTGTTGAGGTCATTCTCCGTTGTCCTGCTCTGTGGGTTGCTTTGTAGCATTACGCGATAGACCTTGCTGAACTGGTTCATGTTGCTGACATATGCACCGCCGCAGTAGCTTGCCAGAGCATTCAGCACCACAGTGGGTGAAATGCCAGCCCGCTTGCACTGGGCTGCATCCACCTCAACATCGAACTGTGGGAAGTTGCGTTCGTATGTAGTCATTGCACGGCCCACTTCGGGATGTTCGGCCAGTTTAGCCAGGTACTGCTTGGTATAGTTGAAGAAGACCTCCTTGTCGGCTGTACCGGTCTTGTCCTGAAGCTGCAACTCGATAGAGCCCATACCATAGCCAGGAATCATACCAGGCTCGAACACAAAGCACTGGGCCTCGGGAATCTCTTTCAACAGGCGGGCATTCAGCTTGGCGTTTGCCACCATCGTACTCGTGCTCAACATGTTGTCGAGAGGATGGTAGTTCATAACAGCCAAGGCAGCCAAAACTCCCAAACAAACTGTTGCCAGAACCTTCTTGCCAAAATGCTTCTTGTTGAACAAACTCCGGATACAAACTATCAGCGAAACGATGAAAGCAACCAGTGCCAGGGTTACAAGTCCGAATCCCAGACCATATTGGCGTTCACTCCAGGGTTTCAAGCGTATTACCGCCATACCGTAGGAGGTACCTTGACCCGACATGAATCCGTAGCCTGCCACTTTGGTGTAGTCCTTCACCTCTGGCACTTCTTTTACAATCTTCTCTGCCTTGTTCAGTACATCATACGTAGATGCCACATTGCTGCCAGGAACGGCGCTCACATTCATCATGCAGGCTCCCTGGTCCTCGCTGGGAACAAGACCGCCTGGCAGATGGCTAGCAAAGAACAGCACACCCACTACGGCAACAGCCAAAGCGCCGAAGCTGATATAATACCTCAACTTGCGGGAAACCATACGGCGCAAGACGTTAGCGTATTTCTCCATCATGGCAGAATAAGAGGCTTCATAGGCAAGGCGAGTGCGGTAATTGATGGTTCCGAAGAAGCCCTTGCGTCTCTCTTCGCTGGCAGGACGCATCATAATAGCACAGAGGGCCGGGCATAGCACCAAGGCACTCACGCACGACAGACCTACCGCCGTAGCCAGCGTCACACCGAACTGGGTATAGAAAATACCAGCCGTACCGCCCGTAAAGCTCACAGGAATGAACACCGCCATAAACACGAAGGTACAGGAGATAACGGCCATTGTCACATCGCTCATGGCATCCTTTGTAGCTTCGTAGGGACTAGTGTAGCCGGCATCGAACTTCGCCTGCACAGCCTCCACCACCACAATGGCATCATCCACCACCGTACCGATGGCAAGCACCAGGGCAAAAAGCGTTAACAGGTTAAGTGTGAAGCCCGCAATGGACAGGCAGGCGAATGTGCCCACCAGTGAGACTATGATGGATATAGCCGGAATGAGGGTGGCCTTGAAATCCTGTAGGAAGAAATAGACCACCAGTACCACCAGGAAGATAGCTACCAACAGCGTTTCCTCCACATTGGCAATAGACTCCAGAAGGAAGTCGTTGGAGGACATCATCGTGATGAACCTCATACCCTTGGGCAAGTCCTTACTCAGTTCTTCCAGCTTCTGACCGATACGATCGTTGGTCTCCTTGGCGTTGGCTCCTGCCAACTGGAAACTGAGGAACGTCACACCAGGATGTCCGTTTGCCTCGCCGCAGAAAGCGTAGCTCATGGCACCCAGTTCCACGTCGGCAATATCCTTGAGCCTGAGTATCGTACCATCGGCATTTGCACGTATCACGATATCCTCAAACTCGGAGACTTCCTTCAAACGTCCCTTATATTTCAAGGTGTACTGATAGTAGTTCTCAATGCCGTCTCCGTGCGAACCGTTTACGGGCTTTTCGCCCAACTGACCTGCAGGCGATTCCAGGTTCTGCTCAGCCAATGCAGTAATGATGTCATCGGGCACTACGCTGTATTGGGCCATCAGTTCGGGCTTCATCCAGATACGCAGTGAGTACGTACCACCCAGCAGCGTCACGTCGCCCACGCCTTCCACACGCTTGATTTGTGGAATAACGTTGATATCCAAGTAATTGGAAATAAAATCTATATCATACGTATCATCTTCGCTGCATAGTGAGCAAATCTGCAGGAATGATGTCTGTCTCTTGGCTGTCGTAACACCGATTTTCGTTACCTCCTGTGGCAGCAGGCCTTGCACGCGGCTTACGCGGTTCTGTACGTTCACAGCTGCCATATCAGGGTCTGTTCCCTGCTTGAAGTAGACATTAAGGGTTGCCGAGCCGGAATTAGTGGCGGTACTGTTCATGTAGAGCATATTCTCCACACCGTTGATACCTTCCTCCAGGGGCTGGACAACGGCTTTCATCACAGCATCTGCACTGGCTCCCGTATAGGTGGCATACACCGTTACGGTTGGGGGTGCAATATTCGGGAACTGCTCCACAGGAAGGGAGAAGAATGAAATAGCACCTACCAACAGAATCATAATGGCTATCGAAATGGCCATTACGGGGCGCTTTATAAATATGTTACCCTTCATAGGAATTCAAAATTGAAAGTTGAAAATTGAGAATTATCTTTAATCCTTATTCCTTATTTGGTTTCACATTCTGGCCATCTCTTAGCATACCTGCGCCAGAAGCCACAATCAAATCGCCTGTTTTCAGACCATCACTAACCACGTACTCCTTGCCATTGGAAAGGGATTCTGTGGTCACAAGCTGCTCGTGGGCAATATTATCCTTGTCAACAAGATAAACCTTGAATTTGTCCTGAACCTGCACGACGGCCGTTGTTGGGATGACTATCTTATCCTTGTAGGTTGTGGGGATAATCACAGTTCCTGTACTTCCGCTGTGAAGCAACTTCTCAGGATTTTCAAATACGGCACGTACCTGTACGGTACCCGTGCTGCGGTCAACCACGCCGCTCACGCTTTCCACCTTGCCTGAATACTGGTATTCGCTGCCGTCCACCAGCAACAGCTTGACTGGGGGCATTGCGCTGATGGCTGCTTCTGAGCTGCCACTCTGACGGGTCATGTTCAGGAACTGCGCCTCGTTGATGCTGAAATAGACATACATCTGGTTGTTGTCACTCACGGTAGTAAGGGGTTGCTGAATGTTGGGGGATACCAATGCGCCCTGACGATAGGGAAGAGTGCCTACGACACCGTTCGATGGACTCTTCACCACGGTGTAGCTGAGGTTGTTTCTTGCGTTCACCACCTGAGCCTCACATTGTGCAATCTGGGCTTTGGCTGTCAACAGGGCATTGTGTGCGGTCTGCAGGTCGAAGTCGCTGATTACGTTCTGGTCATAGAGTGTCTTCTTGCTGTCATAGTTTAGTTGTGATGTTGCCAACTGAGCCTTTGCCGATTCCAAAGAGGCCTGGGCTGTATTCAGTGCAGCCTGGAAAGGAACCTGGTCAATGATGAACAACGTTTGTCCGGCACTTACTTTCTGTCCCTCAGTCACGCAAAGTTTCGTTAGAGTACCACTTACCTGAGGCACGATGTCTATGTCCTGGCATCCACGAATGGTGGCGCTGTATTTGGTGGTCATAGTCACATCCTGGGTGCTAACTGTCATAGTCTCGAAGTTGGCAGACGGCATCTGCTGTTGCTGCTGCTTGCCGCCGCAAGAACTCAGTATGGTTACCAATGCCAATGTCACGAAAAGAGCTGGTTTTTTCATAGGTTATATTGTCTGTTTTTTATCATCCTTAATCTAAATCGCGTGCAAAGGTACGAAAAAAAAGTAATATTTAGAAACACCTTAACCAAAATGGCGGCAGGATTGTTCAAAAATAACACTTTTGGCGTGATTTTTAAGATTATTTAAGTTCTGGCATTGCCCTCGGAAGATGCTTGAAGGATGTCTCGGATGAGCAGGATGTCATTCTGACTGACACCTCTTACAGCAATTTGCTCCTGTTCTTCATCGAGGAGTGCCAGGGCAGCCTTTATGTCTTTCCCAGTACTCTCGCAGTAGGTATTGACGAATTGCTCATAGCTTTCTATACTGTCCTTCCAGTTTCCGCGCAGCAGGTGGATTTGTCCCAAGCGAAGATGGTTGAACCATTTCTTGCCATCTGTCAGTTGCATTTCCTTTTTTATGTATCGTTCGGCAACGTCCAGTTTATTCATTAAGAAAGCGGTGGTTGCAATATTGGAATAGAGGGTGATATCGTCCTCGGGTGTTTCGTATTCGAATTTGAAGAAGAGTTGCAGAGCCTCTTCTTTTCTGCCTGCCATAGCCATTGCCATAGGGATGAGAGAGCGATAGCTCTTTTCGTCAGGATAGAGTTCAGCGAGATGCTGCAGGCATTCCAACTCTTCCTCGAAACGGCGCTGTATGGCATAGCATTCAATCAGAAGGCGGAGGATTTCGACATTGTCCGGCTCTAATACCTCCGCAGCTCTCAAAGAGGAGGTCGCCTCTGTATAATGCTTCATGTTTATCTGCACCTGCCCTTTCGCCAACAGCGCCTGAGCAGAGGCGCCTTTGCTGTTAATAAGGTTGTCCAACAGGCTGAGAGCCTGCTTTTCGCGTCCCAGTTCAGCCATCATGTTGCAACAACTGATGATGTCGCTTTCAGGGAACAGGGAGAACAGGTCTGGAAAGTCCATCAGGGTCTGCTCTTCGCGGAAGGGATTGTAGAGCTGTGAACTTAGGGGCGAATGCACAAAGAAGCGGTAGAGGTCCTGCATGATGAAGCGGAACGTGTATTCCGGAATGACGAGATTCTCAATGTCGGGGAGCTCCAGTTCTTCTATTTGTGACACCGCTTTTGTGAAATCCTTGTCGCTGCTGACGAAATATAGCGTGGCAATTTTATCGACATCACAATCCATAATGAGGTCAACCAGGCTCGAGAATCTCTGCTTTTCGTTGCCCTTTTCGTCAATCATAACCGATTGGAAGAGCGGATGGGTCTTGTCGAAGGGAAGAAACCAATGTGAGATGCGTTTCATGTATTCGCAGCCGTGCAATAGAGGTGCTTTTGAGAGGTTCGGATCGAATCCCCGCCTAAGTCGGTTCCTCAGGTAGCGTTGTCTTATCTCGACGACGGCTTTGATGTCTTCGATTTTCAGGGACTTTAAGTCGGCAATTATTTTCTTCGTGAGTGCTTCCGTTTCCTCCAATTCCTTTTTCATATCATTCTCCGAGAGGAGCATGAGCAGCATCTCGTACTGCACTTGGGCGATAAGTTTTCTTCCTTTGCGCGAAAGGAGGCTTTTGGGCAGGGACGGCATCAGGGAGATAAGTTCCTTGTACCGAAGCCTGAGCAGGAGCAGATAGGTGACCGCGGTGATGCAAGTGCGATGGCATTCGCTGTCGGCCATGAGGTTCAGCAGCTGTATCTTCTCCGCATTGTAGTGTTCCCAGGCAGAGAGGAAGAGTGCGCCCATGAAGTGCTGCTGCACCATGTCCCTTTGTGCCAGGATGAAGTCATACCAGCGTGCCGTATCCTGTGCCGTCCAATGTGGCGATGTCCAAATCAGGTCGAAAAGGTCATCCTGTGCCTCGGTTCTCTCCTCGGGAGTAAGGAGAGTGTTCCAGCTGTCCACCACATTTTCCCCACGCGAGGAATCATATTGAATTTTGCTCAGCACCTTATCAGTGCGCCTTGGTTCTAAAGAATCCAAGAATTTTGAATTTTGAATTAAGGTGTCTTGGGCCTTTGAATACAGGTCGTTGCCAAGACTGAGGCGTATGGCGCGGCAGGTCTGCTCCATGAGTTCAGCGCCTTGTCGTTGAATCTTCTTCTGCACCTCGTTTCGCTTCTTGTCGCCTCCGTCCTTTCTCAGATAAGAAAGCATGTGGTGGTAGTTTTCTTCCATGCTGTCTGCCTCGGCACGGATAATCGTCTCTGTCGCACAATAGGGAAGGAGCGTGCGCAGAGCAGCTATACCATCCAGAATATGACCTCTGGCAAAAGCCTGAAGACCATTCTGAGTAATGAAGCGAAGTGTCTTGGAATCTATCATATCTAAAAAATTATAAATTCCCTTCATTTTTTCACCTTTTCACCTCTTCCTTCCAGCCATTTCTCAGCTTCTGTTATGTCGCTTTGGAGAATGTCGGCGGGTGGTACGGGGATTGGCAGGTCCAGGGTATCGACCAATGCAGGTGGCAGACGATATTCCTGCTTCAGGATGTCGCGAAAGAGAGTTGCCTCGACCTCTTTTCCCATGCGCTCAACAGCCTCATTCAGCAATTTGCGAAACACCTTCTTTTGCTGCTGCGTGGAGGAACTGCAGGCGGCCCATGCATAGAGCCGTGGCTGTTTGCCCTTCGACTGGAAGAGGCGCTTGTGGCCCAGCATCGTCATCCATGTGGCATAGGGTTCACTCATCATGGCGGCATCGATGAGACCCTGACGAAGCATCTCAGCACGCAACTGCACGTCGTTGATTTGCGGGCGATAGATGTCGTCGCGGTTAGTGCGGGTGCTGTCGAGCACGCGGTCGCACCAATAGTCAGTTGCAGATAGGCGACTGATGGCAATCATCTGCTCCTTCATCTGGTTGACGCGTTTCACGCGCTTCGTCTTGAGGGAGATGAGCGAGAGCGGTTCGTCGCACGAGGCAAAGGGCGTAAGCGTGACTTCCTTCGAGAGTCGTTCTACACGGATGAGGTCGGTGAAGGCAACATCGGCGTGGCCATAGATGATGGCGGTGTCGATGTCCATCTGCGCCTGAAAGTGCAGCACCTCCATCTCCAATCCCAAACTGTCTGCCAGTCCAGTTTGTTCCGCATAATAGACCGGCAGACAGCTCAACGTAGGCATCACAGCCACACGTAGCACGGTTGTGTCGATGACTGTACTGTCCGCGTCAGACGGCTTGGCTCCCTGTCGCTCGGAACAGGAGACTTGCATTAAAATTGAAAAGGTGAAAAGGTAAAAAAGGAAAAACGAAAAATAACGCTTAGTCATAGTACGCTCCTTTTTCACCTTTTCAACCTTTCACCTTTTCACTTTTGCTCAGCCCTTAATGGCAGCTACGCCTGGGAGGACCTTGCCTTCGATAGCCTCGAGTAGGGCACCGCCGCCAGTTGAGATGTAGCTGACCTTGTCTTCCAGACCGAACTTGTGGACGCAGGCAACTGAGTCGCCGCCACCGATCAGGGAGAAAGCACCTTCGGCAGTTGCCTTGGCGATTGCCTCACCTACAGCACGGCTACCAGCGCAGAAGTCGTCACACTCGAAACAGCCGGCAGGACCGTTCCACAGAATGGTCTTGGCACCCTCGATAGCCTTGGCGAACTTCTCCTGACTCTTGGGACCAACGTCCAGACCGTCCCAACCTGCCTCGATAGCATTGCTGGGGAAAGTCTTCACCTGTGCTCCGGGCTTCACGCTGAACGTGCCGAAGTCATAGCCGGTGCAGCAAACGCTGTCCTCAGCCAGAACCAGCTCAACGCCGTTCTTCTTGGCCATTTCCTCCACGCCAAGAGCAACGTCCAACTTGTCCAGCTCAACGATAGAGTTACCAATCTCGCCGCCGTGAGCCTTCACGAAGGTGTAGGTCATACCGCCGCAGAGAATGAGCTTATCGACCTTGCCAAGCAGATTCTCGATGATACCAATCTTGGTGCTGACCTTCGAGCCGCCCATGATGGCAACGAAGGGACGCTTGATGTTGCTGAGCACGTTATCGACAGCCTGAACCTCCTTCTCCATCAGGAAGCCGAGCATCTTGTCGTCAGCATCGAAGTAGTCGGCAATGACAGCTGTAGAGGCGTGCTTGCGGTGAGCAGTACCAAAGGCGTCCATCACGTAGCAGTCAGCATAGCTTGCCAGAGTCTTGGCAAACTCCTTCTGGCTGGCCTTCATAGCCTTCTTGGCCTCGTCGTAGGCGGGATCTTCCTTGTCGATACCTACGGGCTTGCCTTCCTCTTCGGGATAGTAGCGGAGGTTCTCCAGCATCAGCGCCTCACCCATCTTCAGTGCCTTAGCAGCATCCTGAGCCTTAGCGCAGTCGGGAGCAAAGCTAACGGGACAGCCCAGAGCCTTCTCCACGGCACCGCGAATCTGGCCAAGAGACAGCTTGGGGTTCACCTTACCCTTCGGCTTACCCATGTGGCTCATGATGATGGCAGCACCGCCATCAGCGATAATCTTCTTCAAAGTTGGCAGGGCACCGCGGATGCGGGTGTCGTCAGTAATCTCACCATTCTCGTTCAGGGGTACGTTGAAGTCCACGCGCACGATTGCCTTCTTACCGGCAAAGTTGAATTCACTAATTGTCATTTTGATTTACGATTTAATGATTTACAATTATACAATTTATTGTTTTTGCGTGCAAAGGTACGAATAAGTGAGCGAAATACAAAAGAAAAGTTTATTTTTCTTTTAATATAGGAATATCTTGACGTCCTTGGCACTGCCTGGAGCACCTTGCTCGGCACGAGGCAGATACTCAATACCCATAAGCTGCTGCACGGAACCAAGGTCTATCACCAACAGATGGGGCGTCGCGGTTCCCTTTTCTGTCTGCCAGTAGGTACTTTCCTGAAGGTCATAGACCTTGTCGCCCAGGTGGTTGCCGTTCTCGTCCTCCGAGTCGGCATACTTCACCGTCCAAGGCTCGCGACTGATACGTCCTTCTCTGTTAAGAGCATAAAGCTCGGCAATGGCAACGACATCGTTCTCCTTCTGTGTGCTCAAGACTTCGATGACAAGATAGCGACCATGACGGAAGTTACTCTCGAACTTAACCGTCTGCCATCCGTTGCCGGACTTCAGCTCTCCTTCAAAGACAGACGGTATTGAGTTGAGATCGGGCTTATCGCCTGGGTTGTTGTGCTTGTTGTTCTTCTCGAGTTGCAGCTTGTTCAGTTCAGGCTCTGCCTGTCCCCATACGACGCGCTCCGATGGGCCTGCTATGTCGAGGACAATCACCTCGTTCTTTCCCTTCTTGAGCCAGCAGCCAGGCACATAGAGCGTTTGCTGAGGGCCAATCGACCAGATGCGTCCCATAGCGTGACCGTTCACCCAAACCTGTCCCTTGCCCCATGTCTTGAAGTTGAGGAAGGTGTCGCCCACCTTCTTGAGGTCGAAGTAGCCACGATAGTAGCCGCGTCCGAAGATGAGGTCATCACTATCTCTGGCATACCTGAAGCCGCGACCAATGTGGGGTTCATTGAGCATTTCGCGAGTGGTGGGCTTGGTCTTCTGCTCCTCGAAAGCCTTCACAGCCACCTCATAGTCATCAGGAATGCGCATACATTCCCACTGGTTGGGTGTATAGGTGACTTCTATCTTATCCACTTCGCCTATATGCGAACTGAAGCTTGTCGTGATGGTCGGCTTGCCTATCAGTCCCTTAAAGTCCTTGATGGCACGTCCGAAGTTGATGCGCCCCATACCTTCCACAAGGATTTGCAGCTCTTGGCTCTGCTTGATGGGCGGCAAGGGGAGTGTACGTTCGTTCTTCACGCGGTCAATCTTGCCCATGTACTTGCCGTCGATGAAGACCTGTGCGAAATCGTGGGCTTCGAGGGTAAGTGTTGTCTGGCTCGTAGAAAGATACCTGCCAGCCTGCGGAATTTCAGGCAAGCGAGTGGTGTAGAGCACAGTGCCCCATCCCATGTCGAGCTCCTCGAAGGTCTTGGGGTATTCGCCATGAGCCTCTTCTTCGTGATCCCACCATGTATATCTGTAATCGAAGCCGTTGAAGAGTGGGGCGAACTCTGTCAGCTCGAACTTGGGAATAGTGATGATGGGCATGGGAGCCTTGGGAACGGCAGGAAGACCCTTCCCGTCATTATACTTCTCCATCATCTTGCGGAGCTCCCAGAACTTGGGGGTAGGCAGGCCCCACTCGTTGATGGGAGCGTCGTAGTCGTAGGAGGTGACGTCGGGTGCAAAGCCTGGGCTGTTGGCACCTGCCCAATGTCCGAAGCTGGTGCCGCCGTGGGTCATGTATAGCGAGAAACTGATGCCCTTCGAGAGCATTTCGTCCATGCCCTCCACCATATCCTTCGCAGGACGCGTCTCGTGCCGTGCTCCCCACTTGTCGAACCATCCGCTCCAGAATTCGGAACACATCTTGGGGGCATTGGGACGCAACTCTCCAAGCCTGCGGAACTGCTCGTCGATGTTGGCACCCGTGCCGAAGTTCATCGTCCATGTGAGGTCGTCGAGGCCGTTCTTCTCGAAGTTGCTTGACCAGTCGCATTGGAAGAGCGCCAACTCCTTTCCATAGATGCCGCGCAGGCAGTCGCGTATCTCGCTGACGTAGGGTTTGTCCTCGCCATAGCTTCCATATTCGTTCTCCACCTGCATCATGATAATGGGACCGCCGTTCTGGATGGTGAGGGGTTTCAGCTGCTCGCCTACCTTCTCTTCAAAGAGTTTCACGCGCTCCATGAAATAGGGGTCACACTCGCGCAGCTTGATGTCCTTCTTCTTCAGCAACCACCAGGGCAGTCCGCCCATCTCCCACTCGGCACAGACGTATGGACCTGGACGCACAATGACGTACATGCCGTTCTTCTGGGCTATGCGGCAGAACTCGGCCACGTCGCTGTTACCCGTGAAGTCGAACTCGCCCTCACGCTGTTCGTGGATGTTCCAGAAGATGTAGATGCATACAGCGTTCATGCCCAATGCCTTGCACATCTGTATGCGGTGTTCCCAGTATGGTCGCGGAATGCGTGGGTAATGCACTTCGGCAGCCTTCACGATAAACGGCTGACCATTCAGGAGGAATGTCTTATTGCCAATGGTGAAATCGTCTGCCATAATGCTGGCAGAGAAAAGGGATAAGGCAACGAATGTCAATAGCTTGAAAATCTTCATGATTATTGGGTTAAGGATTATTGTTGTATCTTTTCCAACAGCACCACATTCTCAACATGCTGTGTATGGGGGAACATATCGACGGGTTGTATGCGTTTCACCTCGTAAGCCACGGAGAGGAGTTGCAGGTCGCGAGCCTGGGTGGCTGGGTTGCAGCTGACATAGACTATGCGCTGAGGGTCGGCAAAGAGAATGGCGTCGATAACGTCCCCGTGCATACCAGCCCTGGGTGGGTCGGTGATGATAATGTCGGGCTTTCCGTGTTTCTCGATGAAATCCTGATTCAGGATGTTCTTCATGTCACCTGCGTAGAACTCCGTATTCTCTATGCCGTTTATCTTGGAGTTGATTTTGGCATCCTCGATAGCCTCAGGCACGTACTCTATGCCGATGACTTTGCAGGCACGACTTGCCACGAAGTTGGCAATGGTGCCAGTGCCGGTGTAGAGGTCGTAGATGAGGGGAGCCTCCAATTGATAATTGACAATGGATAATTGATAATTAGATAAGGCGAAGTCGCGCGCTACATTATATAATATATAGGCTTGTTCGGTATTGGTCTGATAGAAGCTCTTGGGGCCGACCTTGAAGCGGAGGTTCTCCATCTCGAGGAAGATGTGGTCTGTGCCGCTGAAGAGCTGCACGTCGAGGTCCCCAATTGTGTCGTTGTACTTCTCGTTGTTCACCCAAAGCAGGCTCGTTATCTCAGGGAAGGTCTCGAGCATCCAGGAAAGCAGCTGCATTGCCTGATTGCGAAAATCTGACGGAGAAGTGTCAGACGCAACGGCGAAGCAGAACTGCATCAGCACCATCAACCCCCCTGTGTTGGAGAGGCGTATCATCATGTTTCGCAGCAGGCCCCGATGTTCACGGGCATTGAAGAAAGAGAGTCCGTGCTCGTAGGCATACTGCTGGACACCATTGCGGAGGCGATTATTGATATCGTCCATAAGATGGCACTCGTGAATGGGCAGTATCTTGTCGAAAGCGCTGCCCGTATGATAGCCTACAGCTCCAGGAAGTTCGAACTTCTTGCCTGAACGAATTTCGTCCTCTGTCAGCCATATCTTGTCAGAAAAGCCAAACTCAAGCTTATTCCTATAGCATTGTGTTTTATCCGAACCTAAGATGGGACTACATTCTGGCAAGGGAATCTTACCAATCCGCTCCAGGTTGTCCATCACCTGCTTCTGCTTGTAGCGCAACTGGTCCTCATAAGGAAGAATCTGCCACTTGCAGCCGCCACAAACGCCATAGTGCGGGCAGAAAGGCTCAGCGCGGCGTTCGCTTTTTTTGTGAATGTAGGTGCATACGGCTTCTGCGTAGTGATGCTTCTTGCGCGTGACACGCAAATCGACCACATCGCCAGGCACAACGTATGGTACAAAAACCACCAGGTCGTCTATACGTACAAGAGCCTTCCCCTCGGCTGCTACATCCTGTATCTTCACTTCCCTGTATATGGGCAATTCTTTTTTCTTCGACATCTTATCTATTTGCGATTTATTATTTACGATTTCTCTTCATAAACCACGTGTTTCAATGTGCAAAAATACATATTTTCGTTTAAACGGCAAAATTATTCATTATGAATTATGAATTATGAATTATTTACATTACCTTTGCACGCTTGAATAATATATTTCATACATTATAATTTTACATTATGAGTCAAAAACGTGTTTATACTTTCGGTAATGGTAAGGCCGAAGGTAATGCGCAGATGCGCGAGCAGCTGGGTGGCAAGGGTGCTAACCTGGCTGAAATGAATCTTATTGGTGTTCCCGTTCCCCCAGGCTTCACCATCACCACCGACGTTTGCAATGAGTATTACGAGGTTGGTCAGGAAAAGATTATGGATTTGCTGAACGACGACGTTATGGCAGCCGTGAAGCACATCGAGACCCTGATGAACTCAAAGTTCGGTGATGCCCAAAATCCGTTGCTTGTCAGCGTACGTTCTGGTGCCCGTGCTTCTATGCCTGGCATGATGGACACTATCCTGAACCTGGGTCTGAACGACGAGGTGGCCGAGGGTATGGCCAAGAAGACCAACAATCCTCACTTCGTGTACGACAGCTACCGTCGTTTCGTGCAGATGTACGGTGACGTGGTGCTTGAGATGAAGCCCGTCAACAAGACCGACATTGACCCGTTCGAGGAGATTATCGAGGCTGTGAAGAAAGAGAGCGGTGTAGTGCTTGACAAGGACCTCTCTGTTGAGGACCTGAAGAAGCTGGTGAAGCTCTTCAAGGCCGCCATCAAGGAGCGTACCGGCAGGGAGTTCCCCGACGATCCTATCGAACAGCTTTGGGGTGCTATCTGCGCCGTGTTCCGCAGCTGGATGAACGAACGCGCCATCCTCTATCGTAAGATGGAAGGCATACCCGACGAATGGGGAACCGCTGTCAGCGTGATGGCTATGGTATTCGGCAACATGGGCGACACCTCCGCAACAGGTGTTTGCTTCAGCCGCGACGCCGCCAATGGTGAGAACATCTTCAACGGTGAATACCTCGTGAATGCTCAGGGTGAGGACGTTGTGGCTGGTATCCGTACGCCGCAGCAAATCACCAAGGTCGGCTCTCAGCGCTGGGCAGAACGTGCTGGCATCAGCGAGGGCGAACGTGCCGTGAAGTATCCTTCGATGGAAGAGGCTATGCCTGAAATCTACAAGGAGCTCGACGCCATCCAGAACAAGCTCGAAAAGCACTATCGTGATATGCAGGATATGGAGTTCACCGTACAGGAAGGCAAGCTGTGGTTCCTGCAGACCCGTAACGGCAAGCGTACAGGTGCCGCTATGGTGAAGATTGCCATCGACCTGCTCCACGAAGGCAAGATTGATGAGAAGACTGCCATCCAGCGTTGCGAGCCTCAGAAGCTCGACGAGTTGCTGCATCCCGTCTTCGACAAGAAGGAACTGGCTAAGGCTAAGGTGATTGCTCAGGGCTTGCCCGCTTCTCCTGGTGCAGGCTGTGGTCAGATTGTATTCCACGCTGACGACGCACAGGCTTGGCACGCTGAGGGTCACAAGGTGGTTCTCGTCCGCATCGAGACCAGCCCCGAAGACCTCGCTGGTATGTCTGCTGCCGAAGGTATCCTTACAGCTCGTGGCGGTATGACCTCTCACGCTGCCGTTGTGGCTCGTGGCATGGGTAAGTGCTGCGTTTCAGGTGTAGGTAGCCTGAATGTTGACTACAAGGCTAAGACCGTTGAGATTGACGGTGTTGTTTATAAGGAAGGCGACTATATCTCCATCAATGGCACAACCGGTCAGGTTTATGCTGGCGAAGTTCCCACAAAGGCTGCTGAGCTCAGCGGTGACTTCAAGGAACTGATGGACCTCTGCGACAAATACACGAAGCTGCAGGTTCGCACCAATGCCGACACGCCCCACGATGCCGAGGTTGCTCGCGCATTCGGTGCCAAGGGTATCGGTCTGACCCGTACGGAGCACATGTTCTTCGACGACCAGAAGATTATCGCTATGCGTCAGATGATTCTGGCCGACAGCGCAGAAGGTCGCGAGAAGGCTCTCGCCAAGCTGCTCCCTTATCAGAAGGCTGACTTCAAGGGTATCCTGAAGGCTATGAACGGACTGCCCGTGAACATCCGTCTGCTTGATCCTCCCTTGCACGAGTTCGTACCCCACGACCAGGCTGGTCAGGAGACAATGGCTAAGGAAATGGGCGTAAGTCTGGAGACCATCAAGCGCCGCGTAGAAAGCCTGGCAGAGAACAACCCGATGCTGGGTCACCGTGGTTGCCGTCTGGGTATCACCTTCCCCGAAATCACCGCTATGCAGACACGCGCCATCCTGAGTGCCGCCTGCGAGCTGAAGAAGGAAGGCTTCGACCCGAAGCCAGAGATTATGGTTCCTCTCATCGGTATCCTCTATGAGCTGAAGCAACAGAAGGCTATCATCCAGAAGGTTGCTGCCGAAGTATTCGAAGAGTATGGTGTGGAGGTTGAGTTCGAGATTGGTACGATGATTGAGATTCCTCGTGCTGCCCTCACTGCCGACCGCATTGCCACTGAGGCACAATACTTCTCATTCGGTACCAACGATCTGACGCAGATGACCTTCGGCTACAGCCGCGACGATATTGCCAGCTTCTTGCCCGCATATCTCGAGAAGAAGATTTTGAAGGTTGACCCGTTCCAGGTTCTCGACCAGAATGGTGTAGGTCAGCTTGTGAAGATGGCCGTTGAGAAGGGCCGCGAGGTACGTCCCACCCTCCGCTGTGGTATCTGCGGCGAGCATGGTGGCGAACCCAGCAGCGTGAAGTTCTGCGCCAAGATTGGCTTGAACTACGCCAGCTGCTCTCCCTTCCGTGTGCCCATCGCACGTCTCGCCGCCGCCCAGGCAGCAGCCGTCGAAGAGTAGTTTTAATAGACTGATATACAACTAGTTAATTACAAGGAGTTAAAGTGATTCTATAACACTTTGACTCCTTGTTTTTTGTTATAATAACCCTATAAAAATAGCCGCTATTCCGTGTAACAATCGCAAATAATAGCAAACGGGATATCTTTTTTAAGAGCAACTGTTTTACATTATAAGAGTATATAAGAGTAGTTTCTTATAAAAATTATAATTATGAATGAATTTCAGAAAAAATTTGCTATCTTTGCAACAACAAGGTATGAGGAGATTGTTTTAGGATATACTCCCGTAGATGCACATTTGCGTCCATGCCTTCCAGTTCAATCAGTAGGCAACTGGGTGGACCTTTTGACAGCCACAAGATAAAAGCCTTCTACGGGATTTCCCGACTACATCCAACGATTAGTCCTGCACTGTGCGAAGACCTCACAACAGGCACCTGATAAATTTTATACCGAATAAAATGTTGGACGAAGAACAGCCGTCAAAAAGACAACAACAGGGGTGGCGGAGTCGTGTCGAAAACCACAAAAAACTACCAATCCATCTTAATTGGCTTAGTTTTGCTTCCTGGACTCCATTGGTATATCAATGTTTCTATGATATATCTATAGGGTATCAGGGGAAAAGGTCTCCTATACCCTATACCCATCCCCTATACCCTATACCCATCCCCTATACCCTATACCCATCCTCCAACTTTTCTATGTCCATCCTCACTATTCTTGAGGTCAAAAGGGTGGCGCGATGGGGTTTCACCGCCGCGCCATTGGAGATTGACTCTCTCGCCATTGGGGATTCACTTCCTCGCTATTGGGGATTCACTTCCTCGCCATTGGGGATTCACTCTCTCGCCATTGGGGAGATACTCGAGTCGTGACCCATTGACGAATGTGTATGTGTGAAAAGAATCTATTCGTGAGCTGACTTGTGGGTTGGAATTTATCTCATCAGCTTTATGATCTTTCCATCTACCCGCAGTATGTTGATGCCGCGCTGGGGGGAGGAGTGACGTATGCCATCGGGAGTGATGTAGATAGGTGCGGAGCGTGAGGACGACGGCTGAGAAATGGTTTCGATACGATTGACAGGACTCGCTGGTATGAGTTCGAAGGGAAAGCCATAGAGTAGCGTCATCTGGTCGAAAACAAGGGAGCCATCGGAAGTGACGAACCAGTAGGTAGGAGTGGTATTGGAGAAGATACAGCAGTTTGAGTCTTTGGCATATTGGATGACATGAATACGTAACTTGACTCTGTTCACATCTCCGTCTTTTTTGAGATAGAGGGAATCGGCACAGGACATGAGGGAGTATCTCTTGACATAAGAGGCATATTCGAAGTTCCACATCTGGGCGAGCGGTGCATCGGTGCTTAGTGGCGCAAGGATGGTGGCTCCGTCTGTGTTGGTGAGATAGGTATCGGTAGGTAGATGGTGGATGAGGTAGTCACCATCCTCCACGATGCGTTCTTCATCTGCTTCGAGGTCGTTGACATAAATGACGAAGGTGCGCCAAGTCTTTTGTCCCCCTTGATTCTGAAAACAGCCCCGGATGGTTTGCGACTGCTTCATGTTGGAGAGTG
>JAILRU010000041.1 GCA_024697945.1 Bacteroidaceae bacterium | reverse complement strand
CCTTGTACGTGCAAGGCTCATCCTTCCAGAAACTCTGATATGTCATCTCTATCTGCTTGCCGTCACGCATTGCATTCACGATGACCGGGAGCCACTTCTGAGAAGACGGAATTTTCTCGAAGAGAATGCGGTCACGCATGTCCTTCGTCTCGTTGAGCAGGTTGTTCATTGAAAGGGACTCCAGGAGCCATTGGCGGATGCCGTCTGCTTCCAGATCATCGCTGTTGGCGATGTAATATCCCAGCGACCGGTCGCATTTGATCTCAATACCGAAGGTGTCAAAAATGGCTTCCCTGTGGTTGTGGAAGGTCCTTTCGGGCAGGTAATTCTCCCCAACGGTATTCAGTGGGCTGCGCGACCAAAGGTAGCTGATGTCCTTGAAAGAGATATGCCCGTGACGGTTGATGACATCGATCAACCAAACGTACCTGTCGAAATAGTTCTTTGCCATATTGGATTCTTTTGGTTCTACAAATATACGAACAAAAACTGCCACAATTTGGCAGTTTTGCTAAAAAGTGGCAGGTTTTACCCCAGAAGAATTTCTGCACGGAGTTTCTCCACCTTGTCTTCAACGATTTTTCGCCATAGCCCGGAGTCTTTGAAGGAAGAGGCGGGAATCCTTTCTTCGAACTCCTTCAGGAATTCCATACTGAAGATGTCATCCCTGTACCTGCAATCTATCAGGGCCTTCCAGTCAATGTAATCGGCCATCTTGCGAATAGTCTCGATGGGGAGATCAGAGTTGCCAGAGAGTTCCTTCCAATCCCATCTGTCCTTGAACTGCTCAACTACTTCGGGAGTGAGCAGACTTTTGATGCTGGTGCGACTGAGTTCGTACCAATTGATGCGATTCTTGAACTTCTCGATCATCGTAATAGTCCATGCAACATCGCTATTGCTGGATACTGCTTCCCAGTCAACCTTGTCCTTGAAGCGCTCAAGGAGAGCCTCGCTCCAGGGATATTCACCGGAGAGGTCTTTCCAGGCCTCTTCTTCAATCATCTGGGCCATCAGGCCATCATTCAAATGTGTCTTTTCCATATATCGTTTGTGTTGGTTTCTTTGTGCAAAGGTATGGTTTCATCCCGCCAAAATGTGGCAGTATAATCTAAAAACCAATTTTTCTTTGCTGGCTTCTCGCGCCCATCATCTCTTCACAGCAGAAGGTCATCAAATCTTCAATCTCCGGGTTATGTCCAGTGAGGATTGTCTGAATAGCCTTTTTGCGGACCACGTTCTCGATCTGGCCACCACTGAAGTCGAATTTTTCGGCGAGGAAATGGGCGTCTGCTTCTGACAATTCCGGCATCATGGCATTCCAGATTTTGCACTTAACATCAACAGAGGGATTGTTAAACTTCACTTTGTAGAGGAAGCGACGCTCAAAGGCTTTATCCAGATTCTCCGTAAGGTTTGTCGTGGCTATCAAGATACCCTTCAAGTCTTCCATTTCCTGCAGAATGATGTTCTGCAAACTGTTTTCCATTTTATCAATCGCTCTCTCGGCCCCCAGTTGTCGAATGCCAAAGATTGCATCGGCCTCATTGAACAATAGGATGGGCGTTACGGAAGAATTATGCACCAACTTTTTATAGTTGGAGAAAAGCCTTTTAAGATTCTTCTCACTTTCGCCGACCCACATACTTTTCAGCTTAGCCACGTCAGCCATAATAATGTCACGACCAGTCTGTTTTGCAAGTTGGTAGACCGTTTCGGTTTTTCCTGTTCCTGGGCTTCCGTAGAAAAGGCAGGTGAAACCGGACCTTAATCCTTGCTGTTCCAAGGCTTCACGTACCTCAGCATATCGTTTGTCTGAAAGTAGGTTTTTTAAGGTATCGACACTCTTTCTAACAGGCTCATCGTAAAACAGATTCTTTTCCTGAAGGTCCTCATACTTAAGAAGCCCATGTATGTTGGAATGATCATGCAGCCCCCCACAGTCTGCAAGTAGTTCTTCCTTGACCGGGTCATCAATCTTGAAGCGGTCTTTCACAACCATCCCGTCGCGGGTTGAGAATACAACGACTTTTTTTTCTTGCAAAGAGAGTTCCTCATCTTTGTAGGTGGTCTGTAGTTCATCCAATACGGTATCCTTGAAGAATTCCCGAAAATCCCACCACCAGCACTCGTCATCTTCACATTCTTGATACCTATAGCACAAAGCGTAAAAAAACATTCTTTCCGCAGGGCACATACTGTCATTGTAGTCGTTTTCCATCCATCCGTCATCTTCATCAAAATGATCATTGCCCGTAGCATCAAATTTTAGAATACCATATTTATCGGCAGTTTTTGCGATACTTGTTCCAGGGTTGGCCAAAATCATCCCATCCATTTCATTCAATGCCATATCCCGGTCCACCTCATCGTTATTCATTCCTCGGAACAAACGAGTCATTCGGGAAAGGATTGTAAATGTGGAGAGATTGTTTATCGGAGGTCTCTTGAATGGCTTGTTCTTTTCAATGCACCTTTGGGCATCTTCCGCCACGCGAATTCGTCCCCAGCGACAACGCTTAATAAGCAAAGCTGCTTCCAGCGCCTTGAGATCTTCGTCGTACGAAAGAAGTTCAACAAAGTTGGTTTTTAGACGATATGCCAGATCCTTCTTTGTAAACTCATCCCCTTTGGCCATTTCAATTATAATAGAGAAAAGGACTGACTGCTTGCCAGTTATGGAAAACTGTTCAGCCAGAAACTCGGCATCTTTTTTTACCTTGTTCAGCAGCTCTTCGTCAAACTTAAAGTAATCCTCAGAGCTTCCAAACCGGTCCTCTTTTTCATAAATTGCGGCCTTAATAATTGCGTTTATCGCAGATAAGACTGTCTTCGGTTCTTTTTTCTTAGCCATTCTTAGTATCCTTTGTGTTGAACAGCGGCAAAGGTAGCTACCTTCAATGCCAAAAAGTGGCAACTCTCATATTCCACGTCATTTGCAATCGTTCAATAACTGTTATTTCGTATTTTTGTTAAACATATAAGAAAACTTGACCAAGCTGCCAAGCATTGGCATTCTGAATTTCTATGTTTGCCGCCTAAACCAAACCACAAAAGATATGGCCAAAGTATTCAAAGTTACCCCCAAGCGCATCAAGAGGTCCAACGGCCTTGTGCTGACTCCGGATATGTCCGTGATTGTTACAACCCAGCAGCACATGACTTCTCCTTTCAACAACGGAGCTAAGGAGCTGAAAGAAGTCTATATGCGAA
>JAILRU010000040.1 GCA_024697945.1 Bacteroidaceae bacterium | reverse complement strand
TATGATTCGTGAAGTAAAATTTGAGTCGCAAGACCGCCGCGAGAAACAGATTCTCGCCGCTCTGAACGCTAACGGTATCGCTTCCATCGAGGAGGCTAACCAGATTTGCGAGCAATACGGCCTCGATCCTTATCTGACATGCGAGGAGACCCAACGTATTTGTTTTGAGAACGCCAAGTGGGCGTATGTAGTAGGTACGGCTATCGCTCTGAAGAAGGGTTGCAAGAACGCCGCTGACGCTGCCGAGGCTATCGGTATCGGTCTCCAGGCATTCTGTATTCCGGGTTCCGTAGCTGACGACCGCAAAGTAGGTATCGGTCACGGTAAGTTGGCAGCTCGTCTGCTGCGCGAGGAGAACCAGAGCTTTGCTTTCCTGGCAGGCCACGAGTCTTTCGCTGCTGCTGAGGGCGCTATCAAGATTGCTGAGATGGCGAACAAAGTTCGTAAGAACCCGCTTCGTTGCATCTTGAACGGTCTGGGCAAGGACGCTGCAATGATCATCAGCCGTATCAACGGTTTTACCTATGTACAGACTGAGTTCGACTATTTCACAGGCGAGCTGAAGATTGTTCGTAAGAAAGCGTACAGCGATGGTCCGCGTGCGAAAGTGAACTGCTACGGTGCAGACGATGTTCGCGAAGGTGTTGCTATTCTGTGGCACGAGAACGTTGACGTTTCCATTACCGGTAACTCGACCAACCCGACCCGCTTCCAACACCCAGTAGCAGGTACGTATAAGAAAGAGCGTGTACTGGCAGGCAAGCCGTACTTCTCGGTTGCTTCCGGCGGCGGTACAGGTCGTACCTTGCACCCGGATAACATGGCCGCAGGTCCTGCTTCGTACGGTATGACTGACACGCTCGGTCGTATGCACAGCGATGCTCAGTTTGCAGGCTCGAGCTCCGTTCCGGCACACGTAGAGATGATGGGCTTCCTGGGTATCGGCAACAACCCGATGGTAGGTTGCACCGTTGCTTGCGCCGTTCAGGCTGACCTGTATCTGAACAAGAAGTAGTAGGTCTCCACCACCCTGCTCAGGGTGAGGAGGAAATCCAATGAAAAGGGGAGCTGTATTGCTCCCCTTTGCTTTATTCGTCAAGCACCCGAAGTTGAACCATTTCAATCTTGGTGGTCGTCTTCTTGGTGACTTTGAATTCCCAATGCCCGATTTGTACAGGTTCGTTGAGTTTGGGGAAGTTCTGAAACTCGTGCAGAATGAATCCGCCTACGGTCAAGTATTCATCGCTTTCCGGCAAATCGAGGTCGAGCAACTCATTGGCCTGGGCTATTTCCAGGCGTCCCGAGAGCTGGTACTCGCCAGGTGCTGTCTGACGTGCCGTGTAGTTTTTGCTGTCGTGTTCGTCCTCAATTTCTCCGAAAATCTCTTCCACCAGGTCTTCCATCGTCACGATGCCGCTTGTGCCGCCAAACTCATCGACAATGACGGCAAGTGAACGCTTCTGGCTGATGAAGATGCCAAGCAGCTTCTGGGCATTCATCGTCTCAGGTACGATGGGAACCTCACGGATGTGGCCGGTCCAGTCCTCGTTTTCCTTAAGGCGGAACATCTCTACCGTATGGATGTAGCCCACGATATCGTCGATATCCTCCTTATAGACGATTATTTTGCTGTGTCCGCTCTCCACGAACTGCATGCGCAACTCATTCAGGGGAGTCTCGGTGGAGACGGCTGTTATCTCGGTGCGAGGCACAATGCAGTCACGCACCTTGACAGAACTGAAGTCGAGGGCATTCTGAAAAATCTTCACCTCGTCCTCGATGTCTTCATCGTCCGCAGCCTTTTCAATATTGCTTTGGATGAGGTAGTCCAAGTCCTCGCGGGTAAAGGTCTTCTCTTGTTTCGTTTTTTTCACCTTCTCGCCCATCATCCACAGCAAGAGCTTGCCCAGCGAACTGGTGAACTTGCTTATGGGCCATAATATAATATAGAATATATAGGCAGGCAAAGCGAAGATACGCATCATGCGGTTGGGATTGATGCGGAAGAGTGTTTTTGGCAGGAACTCTCCTGTGACAAGCACGATGAGGGTGGCAATTATGGTCTGCAGGAACAGACATAGGGCATCATTGGGACAGTCTCCATGTAGATTGGGTCTGTGTATGCCCAAGGGAACGAGCATGACGGTACTCACTATCTCGGCCATCAGGATGCCATAGAACACCAGCGCTATGTTGTTTCCGACCAGAAGCGTGGAAATGAAGTTGTTGGGATGGCGGTAGAAAGTGTCGATGAGACGTGACGAGAAGCCCTGCTCCTCGCGGTCCATCTCAAATCGTAACTTGCTGCTCGAAACAAAGGCTATCTCCATGCCCGAGAAGAAGCCCGAGAGCAGGAGAACGACGATTGTTGCTATTATAACAGAAGAGTCAATCATTGAATCATTGGTATTTTATTTCTCTTGCACCCTACCCCTCGTTGTGCCTAAACTGTCTCCGGATGCTGGTGCCGTACTGGTTTCCGTTACGGGGAAAGAGCCGACGGAATTAAAGACGGTGTAGCGCGTCATCTGTTCGTTGCTGTGGAATTCTGTTCCCTCCAGCTCGCGCTCAGGAGTCGAGATGTGCATGTACGTCTTATTCCACATTTCGTGCTTGTCCAAGTCCCAGAAGAGCTCTTCTGTGTGGAAGACATCGCCGTTGACATTGCGCACAACCACCCTGCCACGCAACTCCCAAAGTTGCTGCTTGTGCAGGTAGGCTGTGTCGGACTGTACGAAGAGGTCAACATGGAACTTCTCGTCGTAGCGTTCCATTAGCAATCCTTTCATGAACTTCCACGTCGTAGGCTCGCCCGGATTGCCATTGTAGATGTCCCACTCCTCGACAACCAGGTGATAGCGTATCACGCCACTGTCACTAATGAACGTGTTGATGCCCCTGGAATGCATGAACAGGAGGGAGTCTTTTCCCGAGATGGGGTCTGCCAGATGCTCCACCTCGCCAGTACAGCTGAATGGGGTTGGAAGAAGACAAAAGAAGATAAAAGAAGACAGAAGAAGATAGAAGACATTAGTTTTACTCTTGCTATGGTATCGTCCTCTATCTTCGTCACTGGAAGCGACATATCTTCTTCTATCTCCTTCTTTCTTCTCCATTTCAGTTTTCACTTATTCAATCTTGTACTTCATGAACCATCGCTCGTTGAATGTCACGCCAAGATTGAGGACCAGATAGTTCTCCTTTACCAAGCCTGCCGAGCTGGCAGAGCGATTCAGCCATTGCAGACCGAAATTGACTACAGAGCGATTGTTGTGCTTGTTCGAGATGGGCAGACCGGCACCGACGCTCAGGCTAAACTCTTTTGGGCCATCCAGCTCGTTTATCTTGAGATAGGGCGTCGAGTAGTTGAAACCTGCGCGATATTGGACACGCTTCCAATAGGCCTTGTTATAGGGGTCGGGCGTCCATTGTGCACCCACGGCAACCTTTGTGCGGTTCATATAACAACCCTTCATAGGCTCATAGCCTGTAGCTGTCTCAACAGGCATCCGACACTTGCCCCAACGTTCATGGCGTACATCGCCTGCCACCAGAAGCGTGTTCTTATGCATCCATGCACCTCCAAAGCCAAAGGTGAAGGGCAAATCGAAAGGCGAAGTGGCTGTATATGTCGTCGTGTCACTCTGTGTTGAATAGAGGAGCAACTTTGCATCCTGAGCAATCTTGTGTCCCAGACCTATGGTAACGCCGAGGTTTAGTCCGTCTTGCTTTGACAGGCGTATGGGGTATTGTGCACCGAAGTCTATTTTGTAGGTCTTCATCGACGCATGATAGTACTTGATGATGCTGTTATAGTAGCTGCTGCTCGTACCGCCCTCCTTATAAACCGGCATAAGCGTGTGGTCGTATTCTCCCCAAAGGAAGCCGACATTGGCACCGATGGAGAGATTGTGAAATGCTCTCCAACCCAGGCCGAGGTATGCCTGATTCAGTCCTCCCTGGCCCTCAAAGGAAATGTCGGTGGTGATGGGCTGTGTGGTATTGACATCGTTGGCAATATACTTTTCGGTTGAAGAGAAGTCATAGTTTATGTCGGTGTAGGGCATGTAGCCTATGACAAGGCCCATTCTCTTGGCAATGTGCATACCAGCATGAACATAGTCGAGAGTGGCATTCTTTATCGCTTTCTTCTGAGAGCCTTGCGTCATTTGACCGAAAGAGGCATTCATGCCAACATCCAGGATGAGACTCAGGGAGTCAATTGCTGAATAGGCAGCCGGGTTGGTAGCGTTGATACGGTTGCCGATACGCACGCCAATGCCCGCTCCTCCCATTGATTTGTTAAAGCCCTGCGACTGGTCATGGAGCAACCCAAGTCCGAAACGGGAATAGGTGGATACTGTACCTGCCGACTGAGCCTGCATATGGGACAGGGAGCAGGGAGCAAGGAGCAGGAAGGAAAGAGCAAGAATATGTCTTATTTTATTCTTCATTCTTATTTCTTAATTCTTCATTAAAGTCAAGTATCTTGTTGAGTCCTCTGGGGACGATGTATTTGTCCGAGAAGATAATGTTCTTGATGTTTGTGTCGAAGTTGATGTGGTCACCACCAGTCAGGAACACCAGCAGATGCGGGAACTTCGACCTCATGGACTTGATGTAGCCCTCAATCTCGTATTTCATGCCTCGCAGGACACCGCTGCGGATGGCTGTCTCAGTGTTATAGCCTATACCCGGCACTTCGCCTTCAGCCTCCACCAAAGGCAGTCGGGCCGTAAACTCGTGCAAAGCCTTAAGGCGCATCTGCATTCCTGGAGCGATGTTGCCGCCCCAGTAGTTGCCCCGTGCATCGATGACCTCGTAGGTAATGCAAGTACCGGCATCGATGATGAGGAGGTCCTTTCCAGGCTTGAGCGAACTGGCACCAATGACAGCAGCAAGGCGGTCGCTGCCCAGAGTCTCTGGCGTGCGGTAACGGTTAGTTATGGGAACAGGGATATCGGGCGAAAAACGCAACATAGGGAATGGCAGGCGGTCAAGTGCCTCTGTTTCGGTAGGAGTAAGGTCACGAACTGTGCCGACAATGCCGCTCCGGAAGTTGTATTTGTCCACAAAAGCATCTATGCCGGAAATCTCTCCACCTTCCAACCGAATCTCCTCGACAGGCTCGTCACCTCGGAAAGCAACCATCTTGACAACGGTATTCCCTATGTCTATAATCAATTTCACGGGTGCAAAGGTACGACTTTTAATTCACAATTCATAATACCTGCCAACTTTGTCAAGTTAAAACTTCCTAATTTTCAAATTTTCCGAGCAGAAGTGCCTCAATCCTTGATGTTCAATTGGTATAACTTAGTGCTGTTGCTGCCTTTGATGAGGATGGTAGAATCCGTAATCGGTTCCTCCTTCAGGGCTTCCTTGACAGCCTCCACATCTTTGAAGACACGCATGCCCGCTACTGCTGCCTTTTCGAATTCACTTCCGACAAGCCAAATGCGTTCCAATTCCATTGTCTGAAGCTGCTTGACGATACGCTTATGTTCTTTAAGGCTCTCTGCACCTAATTCCCGCATATCACCGAGTATCACCATCTTATGGGCGCCATTCATAAAGGTAAAATTAGTTAGGGCTGCTGCCATACTCGAGGGGTTTGCATTGTAGGCATCCACGATAAGATGATTGGTTCCTGCCAGACGCAATTCGCTACGGCTATTGGTGGGTCTATAAGTTGCCAGAGCATGATTTATCTGTTCGGGAGTGATGCCGAAATAAAGGCCTATGGTAACTGCCGCCCTGAGATTGCTGATGTTATAGGCTCCTATCAGGTTGGTCCGAACGGTATTCCAAGGCTCATCCACATCAGCTCTCCATTGTATCTCGACATAAGGTGTAATGCCACTCACACGACCCTCGACGTATGGAAGGGCATTCTTCTGCATAGTGAAGCCGCGTTGCTGAGCCATTTGCAACAGGTCGTCGTCCATAGCATTCAGGAAGATTTGTTTGTCGCGCTTGCGAAGGTCGTCATAGAGTTCGCCCTTTGTTTGCATCACACCTTCGATACTGCCAAACCCTTCCAAATGAGCTCGACCTACGTTGGTGATGATACCCCAGTCTGCCTGAACAATCCGGCAGAGGTCTGCTATCTCACCAGGATGATTGGCTCCAGTCTCGATGACCGCAATATCGTGCTCTTCCGGACGGATTCGTAACAAAGTCAGAGGTACGCCGATATGGTTGTTGAAATTACCATCGGTAAAAAGGACGCGCTTGCCTTCGGAAAGGACGGAGCTAATCAGTTCCTTCGTAGTCGTCTTGCCATTGGTGCCCGTTATCTGCAGCACAGGACCGCCCCATGCCTGACGATGATAGGCGGCCAGTTCTTGCAAGGCCGTCAGTACATCAGGGACAAGGATGAGTCGCTCGTCACGTTTCGCTACATCAGGATTATCGACAACAGCAAAGGCAGAGCCTTTTTCGAGCGCTTGAACAGCAAATTCGTTACCATCGAACGTTGCACCCTTCAGGGCAAAGAAGATAGAATCCTCCGGACAATTCCGACTGTCTGTTGTGACAATAGGATGCGCCTTATAAATGGCATATAATTCTTCTGCATTCATACTCAAAGTTCATTGTTTTTCATTTTACCGTGCAAAGTTAAACCTTTTTTCGGGAAATTTTGCCTAATATTTAAATAATGTGTATCTTTGTACGAATTTTCAGACAAACTATGTCCGAAGTAGCACCATACAGCATCAATGTAGGCGGCGAACTGCTTTGGCTGGAAGCCCCTATTGTGATGGGCATTCTCAATGCAACGCCCGACTCTTTCTATCAGCATCACGAAGGAGCCGAAGCCATCCGTATGCGTACAAAACAGATGCTTGCGGAAGGGGCTAAAATTCTGGATGTTGGTGCTTGCTCAACCAGACCTGGCTTCACACCGCCAGACGAGGATGAAGAGATGAGGCGACTTAGGGAAGCGTTGACAATCGTGCGCAAGGAGGCTCCAAAAGCCATTGTGAGCGTCGATACGTTCCGAGCCTCTGTTGCCAGGATGTGTGTCGAGGAGTTCGGCGTGCAAATCTTGAACGACATCAGCGGTGGCAGCCTTGACAGCAGCATGTTCCAGACCGTAGCGGAACTTGGTGTGCCCTATATCCTGACGCACAATGCCGCTATTGACGAGACCGATGCCGCTGGTTTCATGGCGCAGTTCTTGCGTGATATGGGAAGTAAGGTGGAAGAACTTCACAAGATGGGTGTCTGTGATGTCATCCTCGACCCTGGCTTTGGCTTCAGCAAGACGCTCGAACAGAACTATATCATCATGCGTAACCTGGAGGTTTTGCACGAGCTGCATTTACCGTTGCTCGTAGGCGTCAGTCACAAGAGCATGATATATAAATTGCTGGGAACCATCCCAGACGAAGCCCTCAATGGTTCGTCGGTACTCCATACGGTTGCCTTGATGAAGGGAGCTCATATACTGCGTGTCCACGAAGTGAAGGAAGCAATGGAATGCATTAAAATCAATTCACAATTAACAACTTCAAAATTCAATAGTCTTGCCTAACATTAATTTTAAGGACATAATAGACATTTTCCTTGTGGCAATTGTGCTCTTCTATTGCTACAAATTGATGAAGCAGTCACGCTCGATGAACATCTTCTATGGCATCCTGCTCTTCATCAGTTTTTGGATTATCATCAGCAAAGTGCTGGAGATGAAGTTGCTTGGAGGCATTCTTGACCAACTTGTGGGTGTGGGTGCTCTTGCAATTATTATCTTGTTCCAAGAGGATATTCGTCGCTTCTTCTATAATATCGGTGCCCAACAACAGGCTCATCGGTTCCTGCGGTTCTTCAGGCTTGACAAGCATAAGAATGCAGGAGAATTCCGTAATGACCGCGAGACAATCTTCCCTATTGTGATGGCATGTATGAACATGAGCAAGCAGCATGTTGGCGCACTCATCGTACTCCAAAACGACATACCCCTGACAGACTTCGTTCGCTCGGGTGAAGTGGTGGATGCCAAAATCACTCAGCGGCTCATCGAGAATATCTTCTTCAAGAACAGCCCTTTGCATGATGGCGCTATGATAGTGGCAAAAGGAAGAATCTCGGCAGCGGCTTGCATCCTTCCCATCAGTCACGACTTGGATATCCCTAAGGAGTTTGGTCTCCGTCACAGAGCAGCAAAAGGCATTAGCAAGGAGACGGATGCCCTGGCCATCGTCGTGAGCGAAGAGACAGGCAACATAAGTGCAGCCTATGGCGACATGCTGAGGGCTCATCTCACCGCCGAGCAACTTGAGAAACTACTCATGAAAGGGAAGTTCTGATGAGTTCTTAGTAAAATAGTAAATAGTAAATCATCAAATAAATCGTAAATAGTAAATAACAATGGCATTAATGGAACAAATCATCGCTCGTGCCAAGTCCAACAAGCAGCGCATTGTGCTACCTGAGAGTTTGGAAGAGCGAACCCTAACCGCTGCCGACAAAGCATTGGCAGACGATCTTGCAGACATCATCCTGATTGGTGCAGAAAAGGAGGTTTTTGCCCTCGCCGACAAACTGGGACTTACCCACATCGACAAGGCAACCATCATCGACCCTGAGACAAGTGAACAGACAGAGAGTTATGTCCAGCTCCTCTACAACCTGCGCAAGAACAAAGGCATGACCGAGGACGAGGCTCGCGAAAAGGTGAAAGACCCGCTCTACTACGGATGTCTCATCATCAAGAATGGTGATGCAGACGGACAAATCTCGGGTGCTCTCTCCACGACGGGAGACACACTCCGGCCTGCCCTTCAGATTATCAAGTGCGCTCCTGGCGTAAGTTGTGTCAGCGGAGCCATGCTGATGATTACGCCTGCCAAGCAATATGGTGAGGACGGCGTACTCGTGTTGGGCGACGTGGCTGTAACCCCGATGCCCGATGCCAACCAGCTTGCTCAGATTGCTATCTGCACGGCCCAAACAGCGAAAAGCGTTGCCTGCTTTGCAGAGCCTCGCGTGGCTATGCTTAGCTTTAGCACCAAGGGAAGTGCCAGCCATGAGGTTGTGAATAAGGTAGTCGAGGCCACCAGGATTGCCAAGGAGAAAGACCCCAGCCTTCACATCGATGGCGAGCTGCAGGCTGATGCTGCCCTCGTGCCAAGCGTTGGTGCGAAGAAGGCTCCCGGTAGCGATATAGCAGGCAAGGCAAACGTGCTTGTTGTGCCCTGTCTGGAGGTAGGTAACATCGCCTACAAACTGGTTCAGCGCCTTGCCGGTGCGGAAGCCATCGGTCCCATCCTGCAAGGCATTGCCCGTCCCGTGAACGACCTCAGCCGCGGTTGCTCGGTGGATGATATCTATAAGATGATAGCTATCACATCTTGCCAGGCGCAAGATGCGAAGTGAAAAGTGAATAGTGAATAGTGAAAAATCATAGTTACAAAATTGATTGCCATGTATGAAAATGAAAAGTCTCCTCTGTCAAAGAAGAGCGAGGCTTTTTCTGGAAGGATTATTAAAATGGTCCAATTCCTTAACAAGGAAAAGGACAGATGCTTGAGCTCTTTATATAATCAAATCCTTCGTTCGGGCACATCCATTTCTGCTAACATTGGAGAATCACAATTCGCTCAAAGTCCGGCAGACTTTGTCACTAAACTTCACATTGCTCTTAAAGAGGCCAACGAAACGCGCAAGTGGCTCAATATGCTTAAGTCGGCTGATTGTTTGACTACAAGTCAGTTTGATAGCATGAATACTGATTTAAGCGAAATAATTGCCATGCTTGTATCATCAATAAACACATCAAAAAGAAATCAAACTATAATTAATAAATCATAAACATAAGTGCGATGCGAAAGTGTTAATCTCAAATAATAAGTTACTTTGATTTTTCACTTTTCACTTTTCACTTTTCACTTAAAACAATGAAAATCCTTGTCTTAAACTGTGGCAGCAGTTCTATTAAATATGCACTCTACAACATGGACGACCAGTCCGTTATCACCAGCGGTGGCATCGAGAAGATTGGCCTGCCCGATTCGTTTATAACCGTCAAGCTGAATGGCGAGAAGCACAAGTGGGAGCATCCCATCAAGGAACATACCGCTGGAGTTCAGTACATCTTCGAGGTGCTGACGACTGGCGATTATGCCGTACTGAAGAGCCTTGAGGAGCTGGATGCCGTGGGTCATCGCATGGTGCATGGTGGCGAGAAGTTCAACAAGTCTGTACGTCTCACTCCCGAGGTGATGGAGGCCTTTGCCGCTTGCAACGACCTGGCTCCCCTGCACAATCCTGCTAACATAAAGGGCGTGAATGCCGTCAAGGCGCTCCTGCCCGACATCCCTCAAGTAGGTGTCTTCGACACGGCTTTCCACCAGACGATGCCCGACTACGCCTACATGTATGCCCTACCTTATAATCTCTATAAGGAGTATGGTGTGCGCCGCTACGGCTTCCACGGAACCAGCCATCGTTACGTCAGTCAACGGGTCTGCGAATTCTTGGGATGCAAGCCTGAAGACAAGCGCATCATCACCTGTCACATTGGCAACGGAGCCTCCATCGCTGCTGTCAAGTATGGCAAATGCGTCGATACCTCAATGGGTCTCACGCCTCTGGAAGGTCTCATCATGGGAACCCGTACCGGCGACATAGATGCCGGCGCTGTCACCTATCTGATGGACAAGTTCAATCTCGACACAAAGGGCATCTCCGACCTTCTGAACAAGAAGTCAGGACTTGCTGGAGTAAGCGAGTTGAGTAGCGACTTCCGCGATATCTTGGCCGGTATTGCTGCGGGCAACGACAAAGCACGTCTCGCCAAGGAGATGTACACCTATCGCATCAAGAAGTACATCGGAGCCTACGCCGCAGCAATGGGAGGCGTGGATATCATCCTCTTCACCGGAGGCGCGGGCGAGAACCAGTGGGAAGTGCGCGAAGGTGCTACTATGGGTCTCGAGTATATGGGTGTCAAGATGGACCAGACGAGGAATCGCAGTTGCCGAGCTACCGAGGCCATCTTGAGTGCCGACGACAGTCAGGTCACCGTCATCTGCATCCCCACGGACGAGGAGCTCATGATAGCGCTCGACACTCAGGCACTCTGCTAAACTAAAAAACCTCCCATTCGCGGGAGGTTTTTTGTTTTACTTCCAGAAGCCTTCGGCTGTGAAGTACTTGCTCTTGCTGAGGGGTTCGATGCTGCCGAACTTCTGCCAACCTTCGTCGGCTTGATACTGGGCGAGGAATGCATCGGGAACGTAGAGCGTGCAGCCGCTGTTGGGCGTGCAGTTCTTGGGCATTGCGTAGTACTCCGTGCTGAGCAGATAAACCTTCTTCCACTTTGCAGCAGAGGCGGAAACGATGCCGAACATACGGTTCTTGAAGTCGTTGGGAACGGAGAACTCCTCCAGGCCTGTGCAGCCCTCGAAGGCGCCGTCTTCAATCTTCTTCATGGTGATACCCATGAGGACGCTACGCAGTTTTGTACAGTTGCCAAAAGCGCCGTCGCGAATCCACCAGATGTGCTCTCCGAAGCGTGCAGACTCTAAGGAGGTGCAGTTCTGGAAGGCGTTCAGTCCGATCGTATAGACATCCACATTCAGGTTTTGCAGAGCGGTACAGCCCTTGAAAGCCTCGTCGTTGATGACCTTCACTTCGCCTTGGAAGTGCACCTTCTCTAATGAGGTACAACCGGCAAAAGCATAGTTGGCGATGTGCTCAATCTTGGGGCCGAACCAAATCTCCTTCAGGTTCTTGTTGTCCTTGAACTCTTCCTCCGCAATGTCCAGAATATTAGAGCCAAAGCCCAGCTTCTCCTCTGTGGGAACGTACTTGTCTTTGCGGTGTTTGCTGGTATAGAAGAAGATGTCCTTGGGAGCATCTGCTGCCTCAGACTTGCTTACGGTAATCTTGCCATCCTTGGAGGATTTCTTGTCGTCACAGCTGCCAAGACCCAGGGCAAGGCACATACAGAATGCCATAGAGGCATAGAAGAGAATGTTCTTTTTCATTGTTTTAATTAATTAAAATGGTTATCTGGGGACAAAGGTACGAAGGTTAATTCAAATTTCAAAATTTATAATTCCAAAATTGTGGTCAAAGCGTATAATAATGCCAAATCTTTTATATTCTTATAATATTAGGTCTTCTTTTGAGAATTTCTAAGGAGATAATTGGGTTTGTTCGGCAAAAATAACTAACTTTGACACCAACTAAGGGATAAAATAAAGTATAATTCACTATAAAACTCAACCTATGAAACGATTCGCATTAATGCTTGCGGCCACACTCAGCGCCGCTATGACCTGGGCAGATGTCATGCTGCCCGGATGGATGTCTTCCAACATGGTCCTGCAGCAGAAGACCTCTGTTCACCTGCAAGCAACGGCCAAGAAAGGCTCGACCGTCAAGATTACCACTTCGTGGGACAAAAAGACCGTGAAGGTGACTGCCGACAAGGAGACGGGAGCCTTCGAGTTCGACCTCCAGGTGCCATCGGCTGGTGGTCCCTACACATTGACCTTCGACGACGGCAAGAAGCTGGTTCTCGAGAATGTGATGGCTGGCGAAGTGTGGTTCTGCAGCGGTCAGTCGAACATGGAGATGCCCGTCAAGGGATGGGGCATGGTCAACAACTACGAGCAGGAAGTGGCCGATGCCAATCACCCGTTGGTACGCCTGTTCCAGGTGGAGCGCGTGGTGGCTCACACGCCCCAGACAAAGGTCCCCTTGGGCTACACAAAGGGCTGGGCTGTCTGCTCGCCGGAGACAGTGGGAGAATTCTCGGCTGCGGCCTATTTCTTCGCCCGCGAGGTGTCAAAGGAGCTGGGCATTGCCATAGGCGTTGTCAACAGTTCCTGGGGCGGCACGCCCGCCGAGAGCTGGGTCAGCCTGGATAGGCTGCAGAATGTAATGGGATTCGAGAGCCATGCCAAGCGGCTCTTTGCCACAGGCTTTGACGAAGGAAAAATAAATCAGCTCTATCAGGACGAACGCGCCGAATGGATGCAGGAAATCTTCGGCAATGACCAGGGGCTTGAAAAGGGCAACATCGACAAGGCTCTTTGGGCCGCTGCCAACTATGACGATACGGGTTGGACACAGACAGCACAGCCCGCACTCTGGAATAATGTGTTGAAGGACTTCGACGGCATCGTATGGATGCGGCATGCCGTGGAGGTTCCGGCTGCTTTGGCTGGCAAAGATTTGAAACTGGAGCTTGGTGCTATCGACGACGAGGACATCACCTACTGGAACGGACAGCGCGTAGGCATGACGGTAGGATGGAATAAGAACCGCACTTACACGGTTCCGGGCAAACTGGTAAAGGCCGGAAGGAACGTACTCACCGTCCGGGTCTATGACACGAGCGGCGAGGGCGGATTCCGCAAGGGTGCCAAGGACTTCAATGCCACAGCCGGAGCCACGACAATCTCACTCGCCGGTAACTGGAATTTCAAGAAAAGCATGGATGCCACCGATATAAAAAGTCCCAAGAACAACATGACAGAGCCGATGGCACCCAATAGTTCATGGTATCCCGCTGGCCTCTACAACAGTATGGTAGCGCCGTTCCTCACTATGCCCGTTCGCGGCTTCCTTTGGTATCAGGGTTGCTCCAACGTGGGCCGCGCCGTCCAGTACGAGAGCCTCTTCCAGGCATTGATACTCGACTGGCAGTCGCGCTTCAACCGGAATTCCCAGGTGACACCCTACCCCAAGCCTCAGTCCGACGACCGCCGTCGCTTCATGCAAGCCTCCGAGTCGAAAGCCATCCCCTTCTACTTCGTACAGTTAGCCAACTACATGCAGCGGAAAGACCTGCAACCCGAGTCCGGATGGGCAGCCCTCCGTGATGCACAGCGCAAGGCACAAAAGCTGGACGGTGTGGGCATGATGGTGAACATCGACATTGGTATGGCCAACGACATTCACCCCAAGAACAAGCAGGAGGTAGGTCGCCGTCTGGCACTATTGGCACTCAACCGCACTTACGGACGTGAGGTGGCATGTGCTGCTCCTGAATACCTTCAGATGCAAGTCTCCGACAGCAAGGCACTCCTTTCGTTCATGCCGTTCTTTGGCGCCGACAGACTGGAAGAGAACAACGACATCAAGGGCTTCAGCGTAGCAGGTCCCGACCACCGTTGGCATGTTGCCAAAGCACATACAGAGGGCAATGGTCAGTTCATCTGGCGTGTGGTAGTGGAGTGTCCCGAGGTGCCGCATCCCGTTGCAGTCCGTTACGCCTGGGCCGACAATCCCGAGTGTAACTTCCGAACGGAATCCGGATTGCCAGTAGGTCCCTTCCGCACCGACGACTGGAACGACATCAAATAACTTCCAATGGTTGTCTGAGTTTGCGGATAAAGCTCTGGAGCAACGCCTCCCAAACTTGCTGGTTGGGGACGTCGTACTTGCTCCAGCCCGTACCGGCATAGTAGGAAAATCTGACCGATTGGCCATCCCACAAAGGCTCAGTTTGGCCATCCGACATCCCTATGACATGTCCCACGGCACCATTCCTTTCCTCTTTCAGAGGCAGGTATTTCAGGGCTTTCATCTTCTGCGGGAACACAATACCTATATATAGCTGTCCGTTCTGGCCTTGCGGCGTATCCAAGGCGTCGGCGCAGGTGATGTATCCCAGCTTCTTGTTGATGACGTAGGCTTGCGGCTGACTCTTGTGGACGGTGATGCCCGCACAGACGGACTTCCCCTTCGTGTCGCCTTCGTACGTCACCTCGATGGCGGCCAGGTGCGAACCGCGGTCCTGACTGATGGTGCGCGTTTCCCTAATGCCGTTTTGCTCGTACATAGAGAGCTTCACCTTGAAGCGTAGCGGGCCGTTGTCGAGGATTTCCGCCTTCTCATAGACGTCGGGCAGGATGAGGTTGTCGCCGTCCATCAGGGCAGGAGCACCCGCACCCAGCGTTGCCCCTACGGTATAGGCATCCATTCCCTGTCCCTTGTCGCGATGGTAGGTGTAGAGGTCGCGATGCATCTGAGCCCATTCGTCGCCGCGTCCTTGTTTCTTCAGCTGTTCGTTGATGCCGTAGCTGCTGAGCTCGCCCTGGTAGAGCCGGTCCTGAATGGGATAGGTCACGTTCTTCGTGAACGTGTCGAAGCCGCTCACGCCCTTGGCATGCATCTTCGGCCCATACAAGCGCCAGGCGTTGCGGTCGTTCTCCCAGGCCAGGTCGTCCTCGCGGTTCGGATAGATGCGTCCGTTGACATCCAAGCGGTACGCCTTGGGTTCGCCTGTGACAATCGTAAATGTGGCAGACGCACCAGGGCCGACGAACGCCTGGACGAGCAGCTTGCCGTCATGGGTCAGCTGATAGGGCTGCTCCACGTTGTCGCCGTCGAGCACCAGGAACTGACGTCCGCCGGCAATCTGCAGTTTCGAGAACACCTGCTTGGCATCCAGCTCCACCACGTCCTGACGGTTGTCGGCCGAGGGGTTCTTGACGGTGAAGGTCATCCGTCTCGGTTGGCGGCTAATGGCAGGCGCACCTGGCTTCGTGCCGTAGGCAGCCGTCTGGTCGAGGTAGCGCACACGTTCGCAGGCTGCCAGCAGCCACGCACCCGTTCCGAAGGGAGCCTGCGAGCGACTGTCCACCACCTTCGTGGGGTCGGGCTTCTCGCCGATGGGCTGCACATACCCTATGCTGCCGTCTGCCTGCAGGGCCTTCGTCGAAAGATAGTGCCACGCCCTTTCTATCGTCTCGCCGTACCTGTCCTTGTCCAGATAGCCGTGATTCACGCCCCACAGCAGGCCGTAGCAGAAGAATGCCGTGCCCGAAGTCTCAGGTCCTGGGGCGTCCTGTTCGCAGAGCATCGAGCGGCTCCAGTAGCCATCGGGCTGCTGGCAGCGAGCCACGCCCTCGGCCAGTTGTTGGAAACGCTGGACAAAGAAGTCCCTACCCTTGTAGTCCTGCGGCATGTCGGCCAGCACCTTTGCCAGACCAGCCAGTACCCATCCGTCGCCACGTGCCCAGAAACTCTTGCCGCCGTCGCAAGCCGTCTTCACCTTGGGCCATATGTACTTTGCGTCGCGGTAGTAGAGCTGTGCCTCAGCGTCCCACATCAGCGAGTCGCTCCAGAGGAAGTTCTCGCGGAGTTTGTCCAGGTACTGCATCTCGCCCGTCAGGCGGTACATCTTCGTCATCACGGGCATCACCATGTAGAGGGCGTCAGCCCACCACCAGAACCTGTTGTCCTGCATGGCGCATTCATAGCCCATCACCTCCTTGGCGCGTGCCACCTTGTAGTCGGCAGGCACCAGGTTGTACATATCTACGTAGGTCTGGAAACAAATCTGCCAGTCGCCGAAGAGCACGAAGTCGTCGCCCTCGCCGTAGTGTTGGTACTTCCAGCTTGAGCGGTCGTTGCTCTTGGCACCCTTCCATTCGTTATGGCGGCACCAGCTGTCAGCGTACAGATACCAGTCGGCGCATCCCGTCAGCCTGTAGGCCTCCATGTTGCCCGTATAGTAGGCTGCATTGTCCCAAAAAGCCCGTTTCTGTGGCGAGTTCTTCGCCTGCCAGAAGTTGTTAACCTTTACGATAGCGTCAAGCACATCGTTCGAAGTCTCAGCCACAGCCGTCCCGCAAAGCACGAACAGCACAGAAAAAAGAGAAAACCTATTCAAAATTCAAAAATTAAAAATTCTTTCTGCAAAGTTAGCTATTTCTCCCAAACAAGCAAAGAAATCATCATTTTCATTCTTTTATTCTTTTATTTTTTCACTTTTTCACCTGTAGTACCCGATTCTGATGTCGTGGCGGGGAGGGGCATAGGGGTTCCAGGAGACGTGGAGCCAGCAAATGTTAAACTTTATTAAAAATGTAAAACGACAAGAAGATATATCAGCAAAAAGTTGTAATTATGCCGTGCTTGTATACCCATACTCAGGGACCTTTTGAAAGGAAGTGAGTGGCGAAGAATATGTTGATACCAAGATGTTACCATAACAAGTACGCGGGAACAGGCTCGGCTGCTTTGGGCAGACGGGCCAGCGAAGTCGTGCTACAGAGTCTTGGAATAAACGGCGGCGGCGAAATAATTGATTTTACTTACAGTCTTTGCAATAAAACAATTATTTCTATTAAAAACACGCTTCAATTAAAATCCATCATTCGCCATGCAGAACCTGCAGCTTTGTCGAACTTGTCCCCGAGAGGGGTGCTCCATCGCCCACAAGGTGATGGACGACGCTGTTGCGTACCATCTGGCCAATGGTGGACCGGCTGTAGCCAGGTCGCATCTTGAGAACCTTGCCAATGAACTGAAGTTTTATAGTGACTTCTCGGCGGCTTATTGTGACGCGGTGGCTAAGATTAACGATGCCGAGAAAGCCGAGCAGGAGCAGGCCGAAAAGCGCAGGCAGGAACAGCTCCAACAGATGCTGTCGGTGTTCAGTTCCATCAAGACAGAGTCCTCGCTCATTTCTCCAATCTCGAACAAGAAGGCAAAGCAGGCACCAGGAGACGGATCGCTGCCTCCGAAGCTCAGCACAGAGAAGGCCATGCTCATGTGGCAGCGTCTGCAGCAGGCTGGAATGATAGACGACCACTACCAGCCTGTCGGACTGTCGAGGGCCCAGATGGCAGTGATAGCCGATGAGATGATGGCGTTGCTTTCCGACGAGAACGAAAAGCTGGCAGGAATCAGCAACAGATGGACCTGGTTCCAGACGCTTTGGGGCAAGAAAAACCTAAGAATCGACCATTAT
>JAILRU010000035.1 GCA_024697945.1 Bacteroidaceae bacterium | reverse complement strand
GTATTGATAAAGTGAGGATTTGTTCCAAAGGCCACCATCATTTACAATGGTATCCATAACTTCCTTCTGATAATCGTCAACCAAAAACGGTTTCTTAGCTTCCAAAGCAGCATGATACAAACTAAAGAGACGGTCTATGTTGGTTGAGGATATATATACCACATTAGCATAGTTTTCTTTGAAACATTTGATAAATCTCTTTTGAAGAACACTTTCCTTCTCAGCCTCTTTGGTTATTCTCTCAACATTGGTACCCTCGCTCACAACATAATCAACCTTACCCACATATTTTCTCATAAGATCAGGATATTTACTACTCCTGAATCCGTGAGTACGGAAATCACCTGTATGATAGGTACTAACCCCATCTGCCTCAATTTTGAAGGCATAGGCATCAAAGGCAGAATGATCAATGTTAATAGGAGTTACTTTAAACGGGCCAATATCAAGCACATCGTATGGTTTGAACGTATGGAAATTATCCAGCCTTTCCTTTAATTTTGCATGTCGTTCATCTCTATGAGACAGCCGTGATGAAAGCAAATTCTGTATCTTTACACCCAATGCACCCATATAAATGGGAAGTGATTCTGGCAAATCAACAACACTTCCTATATGGTCGCCATGATAGTGCGTAATCAGAAGAGCACTTTTGGATAAATCACCATATGTTAGTCCTTCGACTTCTAAATCTCCAGTCTTGGGGCCTTCAGGTAATTCTTCGCCAAAATCAACAAATAAATGCCAGCCGCCATATTCGTATTCTGTTACACAGCCACCTATTTGGTGTGTGCCACGATGGATTTTGATATTCATTATGTTATAAGCAAACCTCTCTCATAGAGAAACTAATTCGACAATATCTAAAACGTGCAGATTCATTAATAAAATCAAGAAGTTCTGGCTTTATCAGTGGATGAAATGATTTGGCGAGTAAAACGGCATTAATTTTTTGGATAGTGCCATTTTTATATGCATCATAGAAGTCACCAAATCCTCTATAATTCTCGTTTATAGCCTTTTGCATTTTAGCATCCTTCTGGAATTGTATTCTATGAGACATAATATCGTGAATGATATTAGTATAGAACATTAGTTCAGATATGATTCCCAAAACAATATTATTAGGCTTTTTAAGTTCAAAAATTGAAAGTTCTCCAGCCTTAATCGACCATATGTCAATAGCACTTTTCTACCCTGTCGTATAATGGGTTGTACCGCTTACTTTATCGCGGAATATGCCAACAGGTAATTGATGATCCATTACCTCATATTCTGTTTTGTATTTTTCGACATACTTACACTCAATCCATCCTTCACTCCCTTCTTTATGTTCAGATGCTTTTGCTGCGTCACCATTGGGGAAATTACAGACAAGTATCGATGGTATTTGAGGAATAGCTTTCTTTGAGAGAGCCCAGTCATATGATTGAACAAATCTTGTAAGGCGATATACAAATCTGTTAAAATGAAGATTCTCCTCATTATTGGTTAATGAATCATCCCAATCAATTGTAACAGTTTCAATAATATCTTTTAAGTAGAACCTTAAGACTAATGCCCAACTTTCAAAAGCACTCTCGTTATCTTGCATATTTGCCCAAAGCCCCTTTTTCGAAAGAGTTAATGTTAAATTCTTATGACGTTTGTCTAAGTAATAAGTGTAAAACTCAGGAAGTTCTTTCGTCTCAAGTCTATCCTTGAGCATTGAATAATCATCTGCTCTCATTGTTCTATGCTTTATTAGTTATTGCTTTTATATCATGTTTATAGCACCACAATTCTCCATCATAGCCATGCTGAATAAATAATTTCTTACCAGACGACCTTGCTTTAATTTGTAGTAATCGTATTTCTTCTTTAGTAAGGGACACAACATTCTCGTCACTTATCCATTCGCCATTGTCATTGCGAACCAGATGCCATTTCCTTTCTTCAACTTTTACTTCCATTAGGCATATTCATATTGTGGTACATTAATTGTAACATTTTCTGTCTCGTCCCCATCATCTAGAGTTGGCACAGCTAAACGGACTTCATTGTCTCGCATGGTGTTGTCAACAAGCAGAGTCAATGGATATATGTCACTTTCTTCATCAAATTGTGGATAACCATATTCATCAAACTCAGTCATAAAAGCTGAATCAATGCCATAGACGTATATGTATCGACTATACTTTTCTATCTCATGATTGACGAAGGGGTCTTGTATCGCATCAAATGATTTACCCTGAGTCAAATCCATTCCGTACATCAAGAAGGGTGCTGCGTCATTTGACTTCGCTAAAAGTGCCATCGTCATAGAGTTGGCATACAAGTTTAACGCATACTCTGTACTAAACGTAACATGGAAATCAAATTCGAAATTTTTTACCACATCGCGAAAAGTTTTCCCATCACTTTTTCTCCTGCCTTTACTCAAATTCGGCAGGATTAAAGTAATATGTTTTGAATAATTCCTTTTCCATCATTCTTTTTTAAATATGCTAAAAAGATATAGAATCATAGGAACTACTGATCATATTTCTGACTTCACACATCTACATGACGTGAACTCTTGCCTGTATTCAACCAATCTCCCTTGATAATAGGACTGGTTAATATAGGTAGCCATGTTCTTTGTTGTTCCTAAATACAAAATCTTAGGGATTATACCAATTTATTTTCATACTCCGAGCACAACAGCAGGGTCGATATTCAGTTTGCGACTTATCTCCCTTCCTATTTTCAAGGAGGGTTCGCTTTTGCTGTTCATGATTTCACTAACACGGGCATTGCTGAGGCCAAGCATCTCTGCGAGTTTGGTCTGTGTGATGCCCATTTCGTAAAGACGTAGCTTGATGACATCTATCAGCGTCGGTTTGCTGATGGGATAGTGTACATCCTCATATTCTGCTACCAAATCAGAAATCATATCCAACTCCAGATAATTTGGGTCTTCAGCTGGAGTAGAGTCGTTAACCACTTTAAGTAGTTCATCAATTCTTTTCATCGCTGCTTTATAGGCAGCTTCGCTCTTAATTTGTGCCATACCTATAAATTCTTTATATCCTTAATTGCGTCATATTCTGAATGTGTTCCAACAAAACGAATATATACCGTTTTGGGCGTAAACAGTATCAAAACCACGAGGCGGTAGTCGTTGCCTTTGATGTTGAACACATATCTCTGATTACCAACAGCATCTACGCTGTTAAAAGTACTCTTTATGTCAGCGAAACAAGTCCATTCCGCTTTCCTCGTTTTCTCGTACCATTCCTCTAATGCTGTTTTAGACTGAGGTTTTTTGGTATAGTATTCAACCAATGTACTTTTGGATATTATTCTCATCTTTGTTGTTTTTGGGTACAAAGATAATGCTATTTTTCGGAAATTCCAAATGTTTTTCGGGAAATCTTAAAAACAACAATGTTCAAAGACTTCTACTAATTATATTTCTATCTTCTCACACCCACAGGACGTGAATTCTTGCCAATCTTTAAGGGAAGTCAATGTTCCAGCAAAGGGGCGGTTTTCAGCTGTTCCAGGGCGCGGCAGAGCTGGTCGGGACAGGAGGTGCCTTTCGTGCCACAGCGAATGCCGTCCAGGCGGAGGATGACGTCGTCAATCTTCTGGCCTCGCACCAACTGGCAGATGCCTTGCAGGTTGCCGTTGCAGCCACCAAGGAAGAATACTTGCTGGATGATGTCGTTCTCGTCGGCAGTCACGTCAATCAATTGAGAACACGTGCCGTGAGTCTGGTATTGTACATGCTTCGTTTTCATGTCTTGAGTCAATTTTTGGTCGTTTGTAGAAGAGTTATTAATGATTTGGGGCTACAAATATAAACATTTTATTTATTATTTTCTGTCTTTTCGTCTATTTTTTTTGGTGGAATCGATAAGAAAAAGTAAATTTGCAGTGGAAAAAGTTATATTTACGGCCCGTAAACATAAGTTCGCAGCCCGTAGACATAAGTTCGCGGGCCGCGAACTTATGTTTATGGCGCGGAAACATAAAATTTGCAGAACAAAAATGAAAATTCTGTCGAGAGGGAAAGAAAAAACAATAGAACAATAATTAAAAATATGTCTAAGAGATATGGCAAATTACACGTTACAGGAGCTTCCTGAGAATATGACAGAGGGCAAGAAAGTCGTTTTTCCCAAGATGCAGACATACTCTCTGCATGAATATGAGACCGTTATCAAGCACATGCGCACCTATGCTGGCAGCATCAGCGACGGGCTTATCCGAGCGGTCTTCGATGCGTTTGGGTCTGTGATGCAGAACTGGATGCCTTTGGGACACAGCCTCAAAGTTGACGGATTGGGAGTGTTCTCCCTGTCTTTGGGATTCGATACGTCCACGCCTTCTGAGAAGGCCATTTCGCAGCAACAGCAGGACGAGGAGGGCATCAAGATGAAAAACAGGCATGTCTGCATCAAGGGCATCAATTTCAAGCCTGACCCTGAGTTGCTGAAGGAAATGAACCTGCAGGCTACTTTCGACCGCGTCAGCATGGACGTGGTGGTTCCGAGGAAATGCAAGTACAGCCACGAGGAGCGTCTGGCAAAGGCCAAGGCGATTATCGACAAATATGGGTACATGACGCTTTCTAACTATGCTATTGCAACAGGGCAGTCCAGGAGCTCGGCCTCAAAAGACCTCAAGCGCCTGGTGGCCGATGCCGATTCTGGCATCACCACTCGCGGAAGGCACTCGCACAAGGTCTGGATGTTGAGAATGAAGAATGAAGAATGAAGAATTTGTTGCCGCACTGATAAATCGTGAAATATATACGATTGTAGAATAGCATGGCAAATGTTCTCGTGTTTTCTGCGCTTGCGCTTTACATCCTCCTGTTGTTCCTGTTCGCCAGGTTAGCGAAATCGAAGGGCGACAACAATGCCTTTTTCCGTGCTGGCAGGAAGTCCCCGTGGCTCCTTGTAGCTTTCGGTATGATAGGGGCGAGCATCAGCGGCGTGAGTCTCGTCAGCGTGCCTGGGTGGGTGCATCAGAACGGCATGACGTACATCCAGATGTGTCTGGGCTTCTCTGCTGGCTTTGTGGTCATTGCCTTCCTGCTGCTGCCACTCTACTATCGTCTGCGCCTCACCAGCATCTACAGCTACCTGGCTGAGCGCTTCGGACGTCGGAGCCACCTGACGGGTGCCTGCTTTTTCCTGCTGAGCAAGCTCACGGGTGCTGCTGCCCGTCTGTTCCTGACCTGTACGGTGCTCCATGAAATGGCCATCCGTCCGCTGGGACTTCCCTTCTGGTTCACCGTAGGCGTGGTGTTGTTGGCAATATTCTTCTATACAAGAGGTGGCGGCATAGAAAACATCGTCCGTACCGATGCCCTTCAGACTTTCTGTATGCTTGCTGCCGTCGGCTGCATCGTGTGGAGTATGGGAGCGAGGATGAACCTGTCGCCGTCAGGCATCGCTGAGACCATCGCCCAAAGTCCTATGGGACGGATGTTTTGCTGGGATGTGTCGAGTACGCAGTTCTTCCTGCGCCAGTTCATCAACGGTATGTTCATCACCATCGTCATGAACGGCATCGACCAGGATATGATGCAGAAGAACCTGACGTGTGCGTCCCTGCGTGCCGCGCAGAAGAACATGTGTCTGTACGGCATGTTGATACTTCCTGTCAACCTGCTGTTCCTCGTCCTTGGCGTGCTGCTCTACACCTTTGCCGCCCGTCAAGGAATAGCCCTCCCCGATGCCGGCGACCGCCTGTTGCCGATGCTTGTGGGGAGCGGAGCTTTGGGTACGTTGGTGGTATTCCCTTTCACTATAGGCATTGCCGCTGCAGCACTCTCCAGTGCCGACAGCGCTATGACCTCCCTGACCACCAGCATCTGCGTGGATATTCTTAGAGTGGAACGCGAAGGCTATGACCCAAGCAAAGCTCTGAGCATGCGCCATGTGGTTCATGCGTCTGTGGCTCTGACCTTTGCCCTCTGCATTGCCGTCTTCCATCTTGCAGGCAGCGGCACTATCATCGATACCATCTACCGTCTGGCAGGCTACACCTACGGTCCGCTGCTTGGTCTCTTCTGCTTTGGCCTTTTCACGCGCAGGCAGGTGGTTGACGCAGCAGTTCCCTACATCGCCGTCATCTCGCCCATCGTATGTGCACTCCTGGACTACTTTGCCCCCGTCTTGTGGGGCTACCATTTCAGCTATGAGCTTTTGCTCATAAATGCCACTTTGACGTTCCTGGGGCTGTTATGCTTCTCGAGTGAGAACGGATTAGAGATTAAGGAATAAAGATTAAAGAATAATTTTTCACTTTTCACTTTTCACTTTTCACTTTTTTATTGTACCTTTGCACCCGCATTTAATATTTTACATATTAACATCGTACATTGTAAATCGTACATATAAAGATGGAAATCAAGGAAAAAGAATCTGTAGTAGTTAGATTTTCAGGTGATTCCGGCGATGGTATGCAGTTGGCCGGAAACATTTTTTCTACGGTCTCTGCTACCGTAGGCAACAGTATCAGCACTTTCCCCGACTATCCTGCTGACATCCGCGCTCCGCAAGGTTCGCTGACGGGTGTGAGCGGCTTTCAGGTGCACATCGGTGCAGAGCAGGTCTATACGCCTGGCGACCTCTGCGACGTGCTGGTGGCGATGAACGCTGCCGCCCTGAAGACGCAGTACCGCTATGCCAAGCCCGACGCTGCCATCATCATCGATACGGACAGCTTCGGACCGAAGGACTTGGAGAAGGCACAGTTCAAGACGGAGGACTATCTGGGCGAGATGGGCATCGACCCTGACCGCGTGATAGCCTGTCCGTTGACGACGATGGTGAAGGACTGCCTGAAGGACAGCGGAATGGATGCCAAGAGCGTCAGCAAGTGCCGCAACATGTTTGCCCTGGGCCTTGTCTGCTGGCTCTTCGACCGCGACTTGAGCGTGGCATTCAACTTCCTGCGTGAGAAGTTCGCCAAGAAGCCCGAGGTGGCTGAGGCCAACATCAAGGTCATTCAGGCGGGCTACGACTACGGACACAACACGCACTCGAGCGTGGCGAACGTCTATCGCATCGAGACGAAGCACAAGGTGCCTGGTCGCTACATGGACATCACGGGCAACAAGGCAACAGCTTACGGCTTCATTGCCGCAGCCGAGAAGGCAGGGCTGAAGCTCTACCTCGGCTCCTATCCCATCACTCCCGCTACGGACGTCCTGCACGAGCTTTCGAAGCACAAGAGCCTGGGCGTGATTACCGTCCAGTGTGAGGACGAGATAGCCGGTTGTGCCAGCGCCGTCGGAGCTTCCTTCGCCGGGGCTTTGGCTGTGACGAGCACCTCTGGTCCTGGCATCTGTCTGAAGAGCGAGGCGATGAACCTTGCCGTCATCATGGAGCTGCCGCTCGTCGTGCTCGACGTGCAGCGTGGCGGTCCTGCTACGGGTCTGCCCACCAAGAGCGAACAGACCGACCTGCTGCAGGCACTCTTCGGACGTAACGGCGAGAGCCCGATGCCTGTCGTGGCTGCCGCAAGTCCTACCGATTGTTTCGAGATGGCATTCGCTGCCTCCAAGATGGCGCTGGAGCACATGACGCCCGTCATCCTTATGACCGATGCCTTCGTTGCCAACGGCTCCGGAGCGTTCAAGCTCCCCAACTTGGCAGACTATCCTGCCATCAATCCTCCCTACGTGCCTGAGGAACTCAGGGGCTCATGGACTCCCTATATGCGTAATGAAGAAGGCGTCCGCTACTGGGCTGTGCCTGGTCGCGAGGGCTTCGAACACATCCTGGGCGGACTGGAGAAGGACGACAAGACGGGTGCCATCAGCACCAATCCCGAGAACCACGACCTTATGACCCGCAAGCGTAAGGCGAAGATAGATGCCATTCCTGTTCCCGACCTCGAGGTGCTGGGCGACAAGGACGATGCAGAACTGCTGATTGTGGGCTTCGGCGGCACATACGGACACCTGCACGCTGCAATGGACGAACTGCGAGCTCAGGGCAAGAAGGTGGCACTGGCACACTTCCGCTACATCAACCCGCTGCCCAAGAACACGGCCGAGGTACTCATGAAGTACCCGAAGGTCGTTGTGGCAGAGCAGAACATGGGTCAGCTTGCCGCCTGGCTCCGCATGAAGGTCGATGGTTTCGTACCCATGCAGTTCAACCAAGTGAAAGGACAACCATTCAATACCTCGGAACTCGTTACCTCGTTCCTGAACTTAGTTAAGAGTTAAGAATTAAGAGTTAAGAAAGAATGTCTCAAGACTTGCTTATAGAAAAACGTTCTTATCTGTTTGCTCTCCGGATAGTGAAAGCTTATAAGTATCTGACGAAACAGCATAATGAATACGTCCTGTCAAAGCAGATGCTTCGAAGTGGAACTGCCATTGGAGCTATGATGCGAGAGGCAAAGTTTGCACAAAGTCGTGCAGACTTTGTCAGTAAAGCTTCTATAGCCCTGAAGGAAGCAAACGAAACTCTATATTGGTTAGAACTCTTACATGATAGCGAATATATTGACGAAAAAACATTTAATTCAATTCATAACGAGGCAGATGAGATTACAGCTATCTTAGCCTCCATAGTAAAATCAACGAAAGAGAACACAGAAAAGTATGATAACGCAAAAGGTATTTTTCTTAACTCTTAACTCTTAATTCTTAACTAAAGATGTATAGTGCACAAGATTATAAGAAAGGACAGCCGCGATGGTGTCCTGGATGCGGGGACCATTTCTTCCTGGCCAACCTGCACAAAGCAATGGCAGAGATAGGCGTAGCGCCTTCCGATACAGCAGTCATCAGCGGCATCGGCTGTTCCAGCCGTCTGCCTCACTATATGGCAACCTACGGCATGAACACCATTCATGGTCGCGCCGCTGCCATTGCTACGGGCTGCAAGGTGGCGAACCCCGACCTGACCGTATGGCAGGTGAGCGGCGACGGCGACGGCCTCGCCATCGGTGGCAACCACTTCATACACGCCAACCGCAGGAACATCAACCTGAACATGATTCTCCTGAACAACCGCATCTACGGTCTGACGAAGGGACAGTACAGCCCCACCAGCCCTCGCGGTTTCGTCAGCAAGTCATCGCCCTACGGTACGGTGGAGGACCCCTTCCGTCCTGCTGAGCTCTGCTTCGGCGCTCGTGGTCACTTCTTTGCCCGTGCCGTTGCCACCGATGCTCCTGGCACCATCGAGGTGCTCAAGGCCGCCTACAACCACAAGGGAACCAGCGTCTGCGAGATTCTGCAGAACTGCGTCATCTTCAACAACGGCACACACGATGCCGTCTATAGCAAGGAGGGTCGCGCCAAGAATGCCATCTACCTCCGTCACGGCGAGAAGATGCTCTTCGGAGAGAACAACGAATACGGCATCGTGCAGGATGGCTTCAGCATAAAGCCTGTGAAATTAGGTGAGGAAGGCTATACCGAAGCCGATGTGCTGGTTCACGACGCCCATTGCGAGGACAACACCTTGCAGTTGAAGCTTGCAGAGATGGAGTGGCCCATTGCCCTTGGTGTCATCCGTGATGTTGAGGCTCCCACCTACGACGACTGCGTCTGGTCGCAGATAGAGGAAATCAAGGGGAAGAAGAAGTACCACAACTTCGCCGAACTCCTCGAGACCAACGACATCTGGGAGGTGCAGTGATTAACAGCCCTTTTTATTGCTACGCACAGGAAATATTTTTTCTCTGCGTAGCAATAATTTTTTCTCTGCGTAGCGAAAAAATATATAAGGGAAAGCGGGCAGAAGTTCACGAATTAGCGTGGAACACTTTGAGTGAGTATAACAATGTGTTCCAGATGTGTTCCATGTGTTCATGTGTTCCATTGGCAAACTTTTGCAGTTTAACTAAAATTTTGGATTTAATTATTTTGAATTCTGAATAAACATTCGTATCTTTGTAAGCAGAAACATACAAAACAGACGACAATTAACCCCAAAATCATGATATTATGAAGAAACTATTTACTCTCTTTTGTCTCTTGGTCTTGACGACGGCTTCCTATGCCACATCGATTGTCTATGACTTCGAAGCACTCCTAAGTGGTGGCTACACAACCATCAACAGTTCCGGCACGAAGAGCTTTGAAGGTAAAGCTCTCAACGTGATTTCCTCGTTCACCAATGCTGGTGGCGATGTGGGTGTCAATGTGAATGGGCGTATTGCTGCCCTTTACCAGAGTGGCAATGGCAATAACTTCTGGTTCCGTGATGCCAGTCGTCCTTGGTTCGTCAGCGCAGGCAAGACTTCCTACATGGCTTTCGACGACCTGAAGGCTGGCGACGTGGTGAAGATTATTGGTGCTTTGACTCCTTTAACCATCCTCTGCGACAACGTGGAAGGTTATGAAAAAGGGACGACATTTGATGCTACATACACAGAAGATGCACCTTTGGAACTGGTTGCCAAGGTTGATGGTTACATCTATGGTTCGTATGGCGGCTATACTGCCATCAAAAAGATTGTCGTGGAATCGTCTGCTGCCGAGGCAGCCAGCGACCCCATCATCACTGTTACTGCTGCCAACGATACAGAGCGCACGGTAACAATTGATGCCAACATAGGGTCGGCAGGTACCGCACAGACAGCCTATTACACGCTGGACGGTAGTGAGCCAACTAATGCCAGCCCAGAGTACACGGCTCCATTTACGGTTAGCGAGACCACCACTGTGAAGGCTGTTGCCTATTGTGGTGAGACAGCATCGAAGGTGGTAACGCTGGAAGTGGAGGCAGGCTTCACAATCAAGTTGAACGATGCTGTGCTGGGAATCAATGCAATGCAGGCTAAGGAAAGCCTGTTCGCTCCTGTCTATGGTGTTAGCGCCGACAATTCTCTGCTTATCGGTTCTCCCACAGCTACTTTATCGGCTTCTTTCCTTGGCAAAGATGTCACAGCCGACCTCTTGGCTGGCACTTTCATCCCCAGCGCAAATGGCAAACTCATTGTCACTTCGACAGCAGAAGGTTATGAGAGCAGCACAGTGACGGAAGTTGTTTACTGCACCTACAATCAGACCTACGCTTCAGCGGACTATAGCGCCCTTACAGACGAAGCAAGCGTCCAAAATGCTCTGGGCACAGAATGGTCAAAGGGTGCACCAACTCGTTGGGCCAACTGGAACAAAAACAACAGCATCTACGGAGACAAATATAACGTCTATAGTTATACAGGTGAGGCTGAAGGCAACATCTATCTTGACAAGGACAACATGCTGCGCGGTCCCAAGGCTTTACAGTTCATGGAAAGCTTCGGCTTCGGTCGTGGTGTATCCGGTGCTACAACGGTGTCCATTGAGAACACAGGTACACCTCAGGATATTACACTCTATCGTGTTATCAACAGCAAAGGTCTCGATGTGAACACATATACTGAGACCTTCGTGAAATCGACTAACTATAACTTCTACAATTCATACTCAAAGTTCGACATACCCGGATGCGAAACACTCTGTCAGGTCACTATCTACAGCCCAGAAGTTCAATCCACATACACCGCCAAATTCATCAACACCAAGGACTGGGAAAAGGTTTACGTATGGGTATGGAATGAAGAAGAAAACCTGTATGATGTTTGGTCTGGCAAAGAGATAACGAAAACAGGCGAGCAGATTGACGGACACGATGTTTATGTCTGGACATACACTGGCGACTTCATTCCCGGCTACATCATCTTCAACAACGGAATTGAGCAAACCTCTGACCTTGACTTTGTGGATGGCGGTGTGTATAACCATACAGGCCTCATCACATTGAACACCTATACCGCCACCTTCAAGACCAATCTGGTTTGGGAGTCGGTCTATGCCTACGCATGGAGCGGCGACGGCGATACTGCTGTGAAGTTCCTTGGCGACTGGCCAGGCACTAAGGTGACCGACGTTGACGACAGCAACGACGACTATGACATCTACACGCTGACCTTCGAGGCATACGTGGCTCCTGAGAAGATTATCTTCAGCAACGGCGTCGGAGGCAAGGTCGGAAGGACACAGACTGCTGACTTAGAATTTGTGAACGGCAAGGAGTATAGCCTCATCTACGTCCCGAGCGATCTGATGCAGTATGCTGTTCAATTGGCTGCGTCCGCCGATGAGGGTGAGGCCCTGGACAAGTTGCTTGAAACCATCCAATATGCTTTCGAGAACGACGATGAAAGTCAGTTACAGGCCGCCATCGACCAGTTTATTGCAGATACGGAGAAAGCCAACTACTACATCGATTTTGCAGCAGGCTCATACTACATCATCGATGCCGAGACAGGCATGATGATGGCAGCAGGTGGCAGCTTTGGCACTCAAGGCATCGTGAACGACCTGGGCCTCGACCTATGGCTAACGCCATACACTGAGAGTCGTACCGTGACCATCGACAGCCGCGTCAGCAACGGTGGCTACAGCCATTTCCTCAGCCAGAACCTCTTCATGGACAGCGAGGAATGGGGCTGGGGACTCGTGTACCAAGGCTTTGGCTTCTACATTAAGGACCCCAACAGCGGCAAGTATATCAGCTTCGACGAAGACAACAGTCTCGTCCTGAGCGACACACCGCGCGAATTTATTATCGTCAGTGCCGAAGGTTTCAGGGAGGAGCGGAAGGAGGAACTGGCAGAAGCCACTATAGATAATCCCAAGGATGCAACTTTCCTCATCACGGCTCCCAACTTCAACCGCAACGACCAGCGTAACGCAGAAGCTTGGAACGTCAGCGGTGACTGCACTCTCAGCACGGGCAACTTAGTCAACAACTGTGCTGAGAGCCTCCATTCCACCTTCACCATCAGCCAGACTCTCGTTGGTGCTCCGAAGGGAACCTATCAGCTGACAGCACAGGGCTTCTACCGTCAGGACGACGGCGCATCGGAAGCCGCTCCGCAGTTCTTCATCGGCAGCAAAATGGCGCAATTGCCCAAGCAGGCAGGTTCTGAGGCAAATGCAAGCGATGCCTCTGCTTCCTTCACTAACGGCCTCTACACCATCGACCCCATCACCTTCTACTACGACGGCACAGGCGACCTGACCATCGGCATCCAGGGAACAGCCGAGCATCAATGGGTAGTGTTCGACAACTTCTGCCTGACATACCTCAGCACCGAAGATACGGAGAATTCCAATTTCATCTATGTGCTGGACGCAGAGCTGCCTGTCGAAGAGGCAAAAGGGGCAGAGGTGGAACTTTCTATCCAAATGAAAAACACGGCAGCCATTCGCGGTTTCCAGTTCGACATGTATCTGCCAGAAGGCTTCTCTGCAGTGAAGAACAACAAGGGACGCTATTCAGCCTCGCTCAGCAGCAGCCGCCTACCAGAGGACGACGAGCACACGCTAACAGTTCAGGAACAAGTGGACGGTGCAATCCGCTTCCTCTGCGGCTCTCAATACGACGAGTCATTCACAGGCAACGACGGTGAGATTATAACTATGAAGGTCAGGCTTTCAGATGACATTGCTGTCGGCAACTATCCGATACAGTTGAAGAACATAAAACTGGCCGAAATAAACATCAACAACTATTATGAGACAGAACTCATGGAATCTGTTTTCAGAGTGACTGGCGAATCCGAGCCCGAAGAGCTTGTGGCGCTTCCCGTAGGCGTAGAGCCTGAAGCATGGGCATTAGAGGGCAACTACCACTACGACTCTAGTGACGACGTGTTCCGCGCTACTGAGGTGGCTTTCGACGGCACCGACATCTACGTGAAGGGTCTGGCCTATTGGTTCGAGGACTCTTGGCTGAAGGGTACGCTCGACGTCGAGACTGGCATCGTCACCTTCCCCAGTGGCCAGTTCGTTGGTGAGAATAAATATGGCAAGCACTACATGGTGGGCTACGACGACCACGATTGCTGCGACATCCAGTATAAATTCAACTCCCTGGCAAAGACGCTGACACAGGTTACGCCGTACGTTTGTGAGACCTCGACGAAGAGCGGACTTGACGAAGAGGGCAATATCGCATCATCATGGGGCGACTGGATTGTTTCTTACTTCCACGCTGGTGACCCCTTGGCATTGGAGGCTGTTGAAGTACCCACAGGTTTGGAGACTGAGACCTATCTCTTCAGCGCTCACGAGCTGGTGGAAGGAAGTGAAGAAGCATACAGCTACCAGATGCAGGTTGGCTTCGACGGCAAGGATGTCTATTTCAAGGGCTTCAGCGACTACATTGATAAAATGTGGGCTAAGGGTAAGTTGAGTGAGGACGGCAAGACCGTTACCATCCCCGCCAAGCAGTACCTTGGCTCCATCCCGACTTTAAACTCACATCTGGACTACTACATCACTGCTGTTGATGAATACGGCAATTTTGAAGACATCGTACTGAGTTACGATGCCGAGACCAACACTTTCAGCACCAGCCAGAGCATCATGCTGAACAGCAGTATGTTTGTGTACAACCCCTATCAGGGCTTCACGGACGTAACCATCACCAAGATTGCGGAATTCGCTGCCACACCTGCCGACTCGGCCATCGAAGATTACGAGTTTGAAGACATATATCCGTACATCAAATTTGTGATTCCAACCAAAGACACAGAGGGTAATGAGATTCTTGCCTCGAAGCTCTTCTACACCGTTTGGGTGGAAAAAGGCGGAGATAAGAAACCGTTTGTTGTGCGTGCAGACGATTATATTTACGTTGAAAAGGACATGACTGAGATTCCCTACGACTATGACGATAACTACGACATCCTTAAGGGTGGCGGCCTGTTCTACATCAACCCCGTAGAGGCTGTTGCTAACTTCACAAATATTGGCATCCAGAGCATCTACTACGGCGGCGGCGAACGCCACGAAAGCGGGATTCAATGGCTCTATACTCCCGAAGACTACGAACTCTATGTTGCCGGCGTACAGGTGACGAGCACGAATGCCAAAGACATACTGGGCGACAGCGGCACGTTCACTTACGATGCCAAGACAAAGACGCTATCCATCAACGGCAGCTACACCTACAATGACTGGTATCTGATAAGGAACCTCGGAATCGATGACCTGACCATCTATGTGGCAAACGACGCGGAACTGCATGCAGAAAGCCCGGACTTCATCTTCTATTTCTGGAAATCAACCACTATCACAGGTCCCGGCAAGCTGACGCTCTATGGTAACATCGCCATTATCTATGGCGCACAGCTCACCATCCAAGACGCTAACATCGAACTCCCGCAAACCACCAGCTTTGCCATCATGGGTAACTCGAGCGGCGAAAAACTCCTGGTACGCAACTCCAACGTCCATGCCAAATCGTACTATCTGGCCATTGATAAATTCAATGGCGGCATCACCATCGAGGATGGCATGCTCGACGAAGATCTACGCATAAGCGACGACGGAGCATCCATCTGCAAGACCAACGGAGGCGACACCAATGAGGTCTTCATCTACGACCTGGAATATGTTACTGGCATAAAGACCCTCTCTGACTCTCCCTTAAAGGGCGAGAGTATCTACAACCTCGCAGGTCAGCGCCTGAGTAAGCCTCTGAAGGGAATCAATATCCAGAACGGGAAAAAGGTCGCGATTAAGTGAGTGCAATAAGTAAAAGGAAAGGGAGGCTGCAAGCAATGCGGCCTCCCTCTCTATTTGTCTTGTGGCATTAAGGAAAGGCTTCTTTAGAATCTTCCACCGCCTCCGCCGAAGCCGCCTCCGCCTCCGAAGCCTCCACGACCGCCTTCGCCGCCTCTGGGACCATCTCCACGAGAGCCGCCCTCGCCACGACCTCTGCCGCCGCCCATGCCGCGTCCGCCAAAACGACCGAAACGCCAGTTGGCTGAGAGCAGGACGTAGCTGCGTATCATCGCGCTCTGTGTGTCGGTTCGGCTCACAGCACTGACATTGCGGTTCACGTCGTCGCGTTCGCCCAGGATGTCAACGGCACGAAGGCTGATGGTCAGCTGCTTGTACGGCAGGAAGCGTTGGCTGATGCTGCCGTTCCAGATGAGGTGGTTGGTGTTCATCGCTGCATCGGAGTAGCCTCGGCGACTCTGCTGCTCGATGTCACTGCTGATGGTCATACCCCAAGGAAAGGTGACGACGAAGCTGCCGCCATACCTGAATTCGTGATGGTCTAGGTTCGAGGCCGTGGCATTGTTGCTCCGATTGAGGTTGTAACTGAATTCTCCGCCTGCGTTGGCTTCTATTTGCCATCCGCTCTCCCAGTCATGCCGGTAGGTGATGCGTGCGGATTCCCTGAAGTTGCCGCTCTTCGTCTGGTTCTCTACCGTCATCTTGTCCTGACTTCGGTAGAGGTATCCGACGGAATTCCAGAAATTGGCGCGTGTGTTGGCATTGATGCGCCAATGCTTCTTCTGGTCGAGCGCCGTGTTGAAGTTGTAGGATGCCGACGCACTCCAATTGCCGTTCACGTTGACAGGCATCGTTACGCGACCACCGGTCACCTCGTTGTATTCCGTACGGTTCGTGGTGCTGTTCCTCGTCGTATGGAACTGGAGGTTGACGGCATTGGTCCGTTGGTACTCGACAACTGTGCGGCGATACTCGAATTGGATGTTCTGTGTGAAACTGGGCTTGAGCCCTGCGTTACCGATGCGAATGTTCAGCGGGTTGGCATCGGAGAGGGTGTCGGGAATCATGTCCGTGATGTTGGGCCAACCGGTTTCGGCGTTGTAGCGGAACTCAAGTTGTTCCTGACGGCTGAATCGGTACTGGAAGTTCACGACGGGCGATGCGTTGATGACTGTACGACGGAGCAGGGTGTCGATGCGGCCCTTCTGGTAATCCACTTTGCTGATTTGCGGCTGCATGTTCGCTCCGAGGGTCAAGCGATACTTGGTGCGGTTCATCCTCAACTGCAGACGCAGGTCGTGGTTCTGACCGATGTTGCGTGTGTAGCTGCACTGCTGCTTGTCTTCCACGACGTAGGGGGCATCGAAGAACTGGTCGTAGTTGCCTGCGTTCACTCCCAGGATGTCGTTGTAGGGGTCAAAGATGGAGCGGACGTTTCTGTCGTTGTCGCGGAAGTTGTACCGGTAGTTGTATGTGAGTTGCAGGAAGGTCTGATAGGCGATGGGTTCGCTGTAGCTGAAGCGGACATTGAAGTTGTAGTTGTAGTTCGAACCACGGTTGTACTGCACTTTGTGATAGACGGAGTCGCCGCCGCTCAGTGCCTGAAGCAGGTAGTAGTCCGTCTGTGAATAGCTGTTGCTGTTATTGTCCGAGTCGCCGTAACCGCCTCCGAGGTTCAGCGTGATGTTTCGTCCTGGCTTCTTGAGGCGTTTGTTGACCTGTAGCGAGGCAGAGGCGTTGATGTTCTTCGAACGGTTCCAGTTGTCACCCACTCGATGGTTCACACCGATTAGCTTGGAGAGGCTCAGGTAGTCGTCGAGTGGGGTAGAAGTGTACTGGAAGGGGTCGTCGTTCCATGTGGCAGATTCGTTGCCTCCGGAACTGTGGTTCTTTCCATAGCTGAACTCCGGGCGGAAGAGGATGTTCCAGGTCGAGTCGGGCTTCCACTCGACTTTGTATTGGAAGTTGAAGTTGCCGCTGCCGCTGCTGTTGTGGTTCCTGTTTGCTGAATAGGCTGAGTTCTTGAGCTCGAAGTTCTGCGTGTAGGACTGCGAGGCGCTGCTGCTTTGCTGGAACTCGCCGGAGGCGCTGCCGTTCAGCTCCACCTCCTTGTTTTCCCAGTTCATTGTTGTTCCGAGCCTCTGTCGGTCGGTCAGGCCATTGCCTTGCGTATTGTTCGCACTTCCGACGAAGCTGAACTTCTGGTCGCCTCGGAAGGAGTTGACGTTCAGGTTGCCGCTGTATCGGTCTTGTGTGCCGTATGCTCCGTCGGTGCGTCCGAAGAAGCCCTTCTTCTTGTCCTTCTTGATAGCGAGGTCGAGCACGGTGCGTTCATTGCCGTCGTCGATGCCAGTGATGCGAGCCATATCGCTCTTTCGGTCGTAAGCCTTCACCTTATCGACTATCTCGGCAGGAATGTTCTGGAGCACAAGGTTACGGTTGTTGCCGAAGAACTCCTTGCCATCCACCAGTATCTGGCTGATGTTCTTGCCGTTGAAGGTATAGTTGCCGTTCTCGTCCTGCACGATGCCGGGCAGCTTCTTGATGAGGTCTTCCACCATCGAACCTTCGGGCAGCTTGAAGGCATCGGCGTTATAGGCCACAGTATCGTCGATGACCGTCATCTCCGGCAGTTTCCCTTCCACGACAGCCTCTGCCATTACGGTTGCATCTTCGCGCATCATGACGTCAGCCACCTTGTAGTTGCCCGACTTTTGGGGCAGGGTGAGCTTGAACTGCTGCGTCTTGTAGCCCATGAATGAAACCTTCAGCGTGTAGGTGGCAGCAGGAATGCCGGGCAGGAGGTACTGTCCGTTCTGCTTCGTCGTCGCTCCGGTAATCATCGAGTCACGCTCGTTGTAGAGCTTGACGGCAGCCCCTTCCATCGGTTGCAGCTTCTCGTTCTCGAAGACGGTGCCGCGTATGTTTAACAACGCCTGCTTTTGCTGAGCTGAAGCCAGGGTGGTAGCAATCATGAACAGGAGCAAAAGCGAGGCGAAGTATTTTATAGCTTTATTCTTCACATTTACTAAGACGCTTCGAAAGGCAGAAGGTTTAATCGGTTGTGTGAGATTTTCAGAAAACGATGCCGCTGTCTTGCTTTACCTCGCTCATTACAAAAGTGCTCTCAATGGAGGCCAGACTCTCTATCTCGCCCAACTTGTTGAGCACGAACTCCTGATACTGTTTCATGTCGCGTGCGCGTACCTTTAATAAATAATCATAGGCTCCGCTGGTGTTGTAGCATTCCGTCACTTCGGAGATGCGCTGGATTTTGCGTACAAAGCTGTCTGCAATCTCATGGTTAATCTGTTTCAGTTTCACTTTGCAGAACACCAGTAGTCCCAGCCCCAGTTTCTCCGGGTCGAGTACCGCCACGTACTTTTTGATATAACCTTTCTTTTCGAGCCGCTTTTGACGCTCAAAGACAGGTGTTGGGGTCAAATGTACGGCATCGGCCAGCTCTTTTGTGGTCAATTTGGCGTTTTTTTGCAGCGTTTTTAGTATCTGCCTGTCAGTTTCGTCGAGGATTTCAGCCATTTTTGAGTCTATCGGTTTGTAGGTTTATAGGTTTTTTAGAGTTTTATTCTGTTTGAAGTCTCGTGACGAGTCTAAATCAGAAAGATTTTCTTTACGGGATGCAAAGATAGGGATATTTTCTGAAATTAAAAAGAAATTTGGATGATATTTCTTTTTTGTCGTACCTTTGCAACGGAAAAACAAACATAAATCGAAATAAAAGCATTACAACTATGGCACAGAACAAACTTCACTTTGAGACATTGCAACTCCACGTAGGCCAGGAACAGGCTGACCCCGCAACCGACGCACGCGCCGTGCCCATCTACCAGACCACAAGCTACGTGTTCCGCAACTCACAGCATGCCGCCGACCGTTTCGGCCTTCGCGATGCAGGTAACATCTATGGCCGTCTGACAAACTCGACACAGGGTGTGTTCGAGGACCGCGTGGCAGCTCTTGAGGGCGGCGTGGCTGGTTTGGCCGTCGCTTCTGGGGCAGCAGCCATCACATACGCTTTGCAGAACATCGCTCAGGCTGGTGACCACATCGTCGCAGCCGACAACCTCTATGGCGGAAGCTATAACCTGATTACGCACACGTTGGCTACACAGGGAATCTCGAACACTATTATCAATGTGAACGACCTCAAAGCTCTCGAAGCCGCCATCCGGCCCAACACAAAGGTGATTTATGCAGAGACCTTCGGCAATCCCAACTCCGATGTGCTCGACCTGGAGGGAGTGGCTGCCGTAGCCCACAAGCACGGCATTCCCTTCATCGTGGATAACACCTTCGGTACGCCCTATCTCATCCGTCCTTTGGAGCACGGCGCAGATATCGTAGTGCATTCTGCCACGAAGTTCCTGGGCGGTCACGGCACCTCTCTCGGCGGTGTCATCGTGGATGGTGGCAAGTTCGATTGGAAGGCCAACCCAGACAAATTCCCCACGTTGGCCAAGCCCGACCCCTCGTACCATGGCATCGTGTTTGCTGATGCCGTAGGAGCTGCGGCCTACGTCACCCGCATCCGTGCCGTCATCCTGCGCGATACTGGTGCTGCTATCTCGCCTTTCAACGCCTTCATCCTCTTGCAAGGTGTCGAGACGTTGAGTTTGCGTGTGGAGCGACATGTGGAGAATGCCCTGAAAGTCGTTGATTTCCTCGCCAATCATCCCAAAGTGGCCAAGGTGAACCATCCCGCTTTGGAGAGTCATCATGACCACAAACTCTATCAGAAGTACTTCCCCAACGGCGGCGGCAGCATCTTCACCTTTGAGATTAAGGGCGGACAGGAAGAAGCCTGGAAGTTCATCGATGCCTTGCAGATATTCTCCTTGCTGGCAAATGTTGCCGACGTGAAGAGCCTGGTGATTCACCCCTACACCACCACACACTCACAGCTCTCGCCCGAGGAACTGGCAGAGCAGCACATCACGCCCTCTACCATCCGCCTCAGCATCGGCACCGAGCACATCGACGACATCATCGACGACATCAAGCAAGCATTGGATAAAATTGACAATTGACAATTGATAATTGATAATTATTTCGTACCTTTGCAAGAAAAAAAGGAAAAGATGAAGGATAATGTTGTTTTGGTGACAGGTGCCAACAAGGGCATCGGCTACGGAATTGCGAAGCATCTCGGCCTGAGTGGCTGGAAAGTAATCATTGGTGCACGCGATGAACAGCGCGCAGTGAAAGCCATCAGCGAGCTGAAGGCACAGGGCATCGACGTGCTCAGCTGGGTAAATATCGAGTTAAAAGATCTCGACGGCATCAACAAGGCTGTGAAGGAGATTAACGAGCGCTTCCCAGAACTGACGCTGCTCGTGAACAATGCCGGTATTCCTGGCGACATGAGTGTCGATAGTGCGCACACGGAAATCAGTGTCATTCGCGAGACGCTCAATGTGAACTTCATCGGCACCTTCGCTCTCACCAAGGCACTTATTCCCCTGATTGCCAAGAACAATGGTCGCATCGCCAACGTCACCGTACCTTCGGAAATCAGTCCCTACTGGCATCCGTTGGCCTACGTTGCCAGCAAGGCCGCCCAAAATGCGATGATGGGAGTGATGGCTATAGAATTCGAGCAGTCGGGTACGCCTGTGGAAATCTTCTCCGTTCATCCAGGCCCCACAACCACCGACCTCAACGGCAACATGTCCCTCCCAGGTTTCCACGACGTAGAGACAGTCGGCCAGAAGTTTGCCGAACTCATCAACGATGGTCAAAACCACCAAGGCGAGTTCATCGAACTCTACCCGATAGTCAAGGAAGACTGAGAGAATGAAGAATTTGCTACCGCCCTAAATATTATAATTTTGTAAATTAGTAAATAAAAATAAAGTTATGAGTAAGATTGCAAAACAGCTGACTGAGCTCGTCGGCAACACCCCACTTCTTGAGCTCAACAAGTATTCACAGGCAAAGGGGCTGGAGACTCCTGTTATTGCCAAAGTAGAGTTTTTCAACCCCGGCGGCAGCGTGAAGGACCGTATCGCGCTGGCCATGATTGAGGACGCTGAGGCGAAAGGCATCTTGAAGCCCGGTGCCACCATCATCGAACCCACCAGCGGCAACACAGGCGTAGGTCTGGCCCTCGTGAGTGCCGTCAAGGGCTACCATCTTATCCTCACCATGCCCGAAACGATGAGCATTGAGCGCCGTAACCTGGTGAAGGCGTACGGAGCGGAGGTTCGTCTGACCTCTGGCAAGGACGGAATGCCGGGTGCCATCCGTGCCGCAGAAGCCCTTCGTGATGAGATTCCAGGCAGCGTCATCTTGCAGCAGTTCGAGAATGCTGCAAATCCAGCCAAGCACTATGCCACAACGGGCCCAGAGATTTGGCGTGATACCGACGGAAAGGTGGATATCTTCGTGGGTGGTGTAGGTACTGGCGGTACCATCAGCGGTACAGGTAAGTACTTGAAGGAACAGAACCCCAATATCCAGATTATCGCTGTGGAGCCAAAGTCTTCGCCTGTTCTGAACGGCGGTCAGAGCGGTCCCCACAAGATTCAGGGTATCGGAGCCGGTTTCGTGCCCAAGACCTACGACGCCGATGTCATCGACGAGGTGTTCGATGTGGAGAACGACGATGCCATCCGCACAGGTCGTGAGATTGCTCAGCAGGAAGGTGTGCTGGTTGGTATCAGCGCTGGTGCAGCGCTCTTTGCTGCCATCCAGGTGGCCAAGCGTCCTGAGAACAAGGGAAAGAAGATTGTTGTCCTCCTGCCCGATACAGGCGAGCGCTATCTTTCAACCGTACTTTACGCTTTCGAGGACTACCCACTTTAAAGGAAACGATAGAATTAAAAATGAAACATCTTTATCTTCTTCCTCTTGCTGCTTTGATTTGTGCCTGTACGGGTCAGCAGGCGGACAATGACGAACAGGTGGAACTCAACTGGGGTACTGCCAAGTTAAGCATTGAGAATCCAATCGCTCCTGGCGAGAAGGTGTGTTATCAGATTAAGATTGAGCTTGATACACTGGCCGGAGAAAATGCGTTGACGCGGCAGCTTGCCTCGGTGCTTCGTGACAGTGTGCTCAACGCCTCAGGACGAGAGACGATCCAGGCGGCAATGGTGGCTTTTGCCGACAGTATGGAAGCAGAATGGAAGGCGGAGCTGGCTGAGACGTACGATGTTGAGTCGGAGTACAAGGACATGTTCCAGTACTATTACTCCATCAATGGCAGTCCTGTAGAGGAGGAGCAAGACAGCATTGTGTCCTATCAGACGACAACGGATTGCTATCTTGGTGGAGCACATGGGAGCTATGTCGTGCAGTATTATAACTTTGATAAGGCAAGCGGTAAGCTCCTTAGCATCAATGACATTGTCCCTGCTGACAAAGAGAAGGCGGTGTTGAAAGCGATGGCGGAGCAGCTTTGCGAGGATTGGGAAGCAAAAGACCTTGCTGACTTACAGGAAAAGACCGGCATCACAATGCTTGGCGATCTCTACCTGACCGATAACTTCCTGTTCAAGGGCGACAGCATCCTGTTCCTTTTCAATCAGTACGAGATAGCGCCTTATGCTGCAGGACTCATCAGTGTGACGGTCGAAAAACCATAACAATCTACAACTCCGCTTGTAGGCGGAGCATTTCGTCTCGGAGGATGGCTGCATCGATGAATTCCAGCTTCTTTGCAGCCTCCTCCATTTTCTTTTTGAGGCTTGCAATGCGCTTCTTCTTCTCTTCAACATTCATTGTCTCGGCCTCTGCAACGGCAAGGACTTCGTAGGGTGCGGGTTCCACGTAAGCCCTTGCATCGGCTTGTTGACCATGCTGAATCAGGTCGCCCATCGTGGCTGCTTTGCGTATCTGCATTGGCGTGATGTTGTGTTCCGCATTGTAGCGCAACTGTTTCTCGCGGCGACGGTTCGTCTCGTTGATGGTTGCCGCCATGCTGTCCGTGATGATGTCGGCATACATGATGGCGTGTCCGTTCACGTTACGTGCGGCACGTCCGATGGTCTGTGTCAGGCTGCGGTGATTGCGCAGGAACCCTTCTTTGTCGGCATCCAGAATGGCCACCAGCGATACCTCTGGCAGGTCGAGTCCTTCGCGCAGAAGATTCACGCCTACCAACACATCATAGACACCCGAGCGCAGTTCTGAGATGATGCGCACCCGTTCCAGCGTATCTACGTCGCTATGAATGTAGGCTGTCTGAATGCCGTTGCCCTGCAGGTATTCCGTCAGTTCCTCCGCCATTCGCTTGGTCAGTGTCACAACCAGCACCCGCTCTTTACGTTCGATGCATTGCTGTATCTCCTCCATGAGGTCGTCCACCTGATTCTCTGTGGGACGTACATCTATCGGGGGGTCGAGAAGACCAGTTGGACGAATGACCTGCTCCACCACAATGCCTTCGCTCTGCGAAATCTCGTAGTCGGCAGGCGTGGCACTTACGTAGATGACCTGGTGCGTCATTTCATTGAACTCCTCGAACTTCAGCGGTCTGTTGTCCTTGGCTGCTGGCAGGCGGAAGCCGTATTCCACAAGCGTCGTCTTGCGAGCTTGGTCGCCACCATACATTGCATGTAGTTGAGGTACAGAGACGTGGCTTTCGTCGATGACCATGAGATAGTCCTTGGGGAAGAAGTCGAGCAGGCAGTAGGGACGAGTGCCAGGTGGGCGTCCGTCGAAGTAACGGCTGTAGTTCTCGATGCCAGAGCAATGGCCCAGTTCGCGAATCATCTCTATGTCGTAGGTCACACGCTCGTGCAACCGATTTGCTTCGAGCTCCTTTCCCTGCCTTTCGAAGAAAGCAACTTGCTCCCGCAGGTCTTCCTGAATCTGCACGATGGCTCGCTCCTGAGCATCCTTCGAAGTCATGAAGAGATTGGCAGGATAAATCTTGTAGCAGTCATAGGACTGGACACGGACAAACAGTTCAGGGTCGAGCTCCTCTATGCTCTCGATTTCGTCGCCCCAGAAGGTGATGCGCAGGAGCAAGTCGCTGTATGCAAGAGCGATATCCACTGTGTCGCCCTTCACGCGCACTTCGCCCCTGCCAGGACTGATGTCGTTGCGAACGTAGAGCATCTCGTTCAACCTGCGAAGTAGTTCGTTGCGGTCTATCTCCTGTCCGACGCGCAGTTCCAGCAAACTCTCGTAGAACGTTGACGGATTGCCCATGCCGTAGATGCACGAGACGCTGCTTATCACGATGACGTCATTCCTTCCTGAGAGTAGGGCACTGGTGGCTGCGAGCCGCATCTTGTCAATCTCGTCGTTGATGGCCAGGTCCTTCTCTATATAGGTATCTGTGGAGGGCATGTAGGCTTCCGGCTGGTAGTAGTCGTAGTAGCTGACGTAGTACTCTACCGCGTTATGGGGAAAGAACTGCTTCATTTCGCCGTAGAGCTGGGCTGCCAAAGTCTTGTTGTGCGAAAGGATGAGAGTAGGCCGTCCGATGTTACGGATGACGTTTGCAATGGTGAATGTCTTGCCGCTTCCGGTAACGCCGAGCAGAGTCTGTGCCCGCACACCTTGACGGATGCCTTCCGTCAGCTGTTGTATGGCCTCTGGTTGGTCACCAGTAGGTACATAATTAGAGATAAGTTCGAAAGAATTCATAATTAATTTAGCAAAAGTAGTAATTTTTTCCTTGCGGACAGCAACAATTAAAAAATATTTTGTATTTTTGCGGCAAAAAGAGAAAAATATGAAGGAAGAGAAGCAAGTCGGGAAGAAAACCGAAAAGAAAACCGAGAAGAAAGTCGAAGCGAAAGCGGAGAAGAAAGTCGTGAAGAAAGTAAAGGCTGAAGCCGAGAAGAAAGTTGAAAAGAAAGTCGAGGCTGAACCTGAGAAGAAAGTCGAAAAGATAGTCGAGCAGAAGGTAGAGGAGAAGCCTAAGAAGAAAGTGACGAAGAAAGCTGAGGCTGAACCTGAAAAGAAGGTCGAAAAGATAGTCGAGCAGAAAGTCGAGGAGAAGCCGAAGAAGAAAGTAGCGAAGAAAGCTGAGGCCGAACCTGAGAAGAAGACCGAGGAAAAGGTCGAGGAGAAAATCGAGGAGAAGCCGAAGAAGAAAACTGCGAAGAAAGTAAAGGCGGAAGCTGAGAAGGAACCTGCGGAGGAAGTCGAAGAGAAAGTCGAGAAGAAGCCCAAGAAGAGAGTCTCAAAGAAAGTCAAGGCGAAAGCTGAGAAGGAAGCTGAGGAAGAGAATGAGGAGGACCTCGATGAGAAGCCTGGAAAGAAAGGCCCCAAGAAGAAGCCAACAAGGATAAGGAAAGGTGTGGTGAAGTTGGAGAATATTCTCGACCTGAACGCCACTAATATTTGGGATTTGGACGAGTACGACATTGCCGATGCATGGGAAAGAGGACGTGAAGTGGAAGACTTCACCATCAGTGAGCAGAAGCTTCTCAACATCATACGACTGGTTTTCGATGTGGTGCACTTCGACCCCGAAAATGAACGTGAGGCAGCCAAGTTCGTAAATGGCGGTTGGGAAATAATCACCCATTGTCAGGAGGCAAAGGGTTGTGTGGCCATCCGTCGCAGGGCTATCGAGCGTATCACCGACCTCAGCTACGAGAATATCAGGCACATTTCCGCAGCAATGCTTCTCGAACTCATCAATCGCAACTTTGGTGGCGGATGGGATTCTATTTCACTCTCCATTCGCGACATCATCGAGAGGGGCTTTGAGATAAGCACTACGCAGTTGCCCCAGAGCCGCATTCACGCTCCTGGCGGCACCGTCGAGAAGAAGATAGCACAGGGTTTCGATGTTTTGGAGATTCCCAAGGGAACATGGGTGGAAGCCATTTTCGCCAAGAAGAAAGACCTCGTTGAGAAGATTCACATGGAACTGCCTGAACCACACGACGAAGATTTGGAGGGTCGCGAGGATTTTGATGAAGACGACGAAAACCTCGACAACGACGATACCTTCTACAGCAGCCTTACACCCGAAGAGGATGTAAAGGAACTTGAAGAGGAAGGTCTCTCTATTGAAGACATCGAAGAAGAAGGCGAGGAGGAGTAAGATTAGCTCCTTCTGCGAAACTCAGCACAGACGATGCCTGTGGCAACAGCCACATTCAAGCTCTCTGTTGTCAGGGAGCCTTTGGGGAAGTTTGGTACATACAGGCGGTGGCTGACAAGTTCAGCCACTTCCTCGCTGATGCCGTTTCCCTCGTTTCCCATTACGATGATGCCATTCGGCGAAAGCTCTTCCTGATAGATGTCCTTGCCGTCTAAGAAGGTGCCGTAGATGGGCATCTGTGCTTCCTTGAGCACTTCGGGCAGATTGCAGTAGTGAACCTCCACTCTGGCCAGGGCTCCCATGCAAGACTGTACGCATTTCGGATTATAGACGTCTGCTGTCCCCTCTGTTCCGCATAGAATATGCCGAATGCCGAACCAGTCTGCTATACGGAGTATAGTTCCCAGATTCCCAGGGTCTTGAACGCCGTCGAGAGCGAGATAAAGGCTTTTTGGGTCTTGAATCTTAAAATCCGTATTTCGCATTGGCAATACAGCCAGCACGCTCTGCGGCTTGCGCAACAGACTTGCCCTCTCCAGTTCCTCCTGACTTACCTCGTCCACTTCCTTTGCTGCTCCGAGCAGGAGACTGTTCTGCGTCAGCCATTCTTTCGTCGCTACCACATAGAGCGGGGTGAAGTAGGGGAGCAGTTCCCCCACCAGTTTCGGTCCCTCTGCCAAGAATGCGTTATGCAGCAGACGGTACTTGCGCATCTCCAACGACTTAATCCACTTTATACGAGCCTTGCTTAACATAGTTTCTTGTTTTGCTCACAAAGTTACGACTTTTCGTGGAATTATGAATTATGAATTATGAATTATGAATTAAAAGTTGTATCTTTGTCGCGTGAATTCCATTAAACGGCTCATAAAACTGCTGATTCTGCTGCATTTTGTCATCCTTTTCGGGGGATGTCACACTTCGCGTCTCATACCCGAGGGCGACTATCTGTTGACAGGCACAGGCATTACCAGCGAAGGGAAGCATCTCGGAACCGAGGAGTTGCAGGCCTACATGCCTCAGCATCCCAACAGCAAGTGGTTCTCCATCTTCAAGGTTCCCCTCGGAATCTACAGCCTTTCGGGCCGCGACAGCACAAAGCGCATCAACCGTTTTCTGCGTCATCTTGGCGAAGCACCTGTCATCTACGACCGCGACCGTACCCTTCAGGCCTGCAGCAACATGCAGCTCATCATCCGCAACATGGGCTATTTGAATGCCGAAGTCGATTTGAAGGAGAAGCCGAAGCGGAACAAGATGAATGTCACGTACCACATCACTCCGCATCAGCGCTATTATGTCCGCGATTTCTCGCTCACGGTCCAGGATGAGGCGCTTGCACGCGTCCTTGACAGTCTCCACTACCAGCCTGCCGTGAACCGTGAAGTGGATAAAAAGGGCCGTCCCTACAGCATCAACTCCCTGGAATCGGAGCGTGGTCGCCTTTATGACCTGCTCGTGGAGAATGGCTTCTATTATTTTAATAAGGAATATGTGCATTTCCGCGTTGACACAACCGTTGGTCAACATCTGGCGGATGTGGAAATGATTGTGCGTCAGGCTCAGACAGGAGCCGACTCCACGGATTCCTCGCACCACCGCTACCATATTGGGAACATCAGCTACGTCTTTCCTATGGAGAAGCCCTTCCTGCGTCCGAAGGTGCTGCGTCACGCCACTGCCATCACCCAGGGACAGCTCTATCGCGAGGCCGATATGCACGAGACATACGCCCGGATGACGCGCCTCAGTGCCGTGATGGCTGCGAATGTCCATGTTGACCCAAGAACGGACGGTAGCGATACGCTGGACGTGAATATCTCCCTGACGCCCAACAAGCCTAATTCCTTCAGCGCAGAGCTTGAGGGAACGAACTCCGCAGGCGACTTCGGTGCTGCTGCCAGCCTGACCTATCAGAACCGCAACATCTTTCGAGGTTCAGAGCTTTTCAACCTCAAGCTTCGTGGTGCTTTCGAAGCCATCAAGGGACTGAGCGGCTATGCCGACCAGAACTTCATCGAATACAGCATCGAGACGGTTTTCGCTTTCCCCGACTTCAAGTTCCCATTCCTTCGCCCTGCATTCCGCCGTAATGCCCAGGCTACGACCGAGGTCAATCTGACCTTCGATTCGCAGGACCGTCCTGAGTTCCATCGCAGGGTTCTGACAGGCGTGCTTCGTTACCGCTGGACGCAGATGAACCGTCAGTTGCAACACCGTTTCGACCTCCTGAATCTCAACTACGTCTTCATGCCCTGGATAAGCGACACTTTCCGCGACAAGTATCTCAGCGACCCGCAGAATCGCAATGCCATCCTGAAGTACAACTACGAGAATATCTTCATCATGAACTGGAGTTACCATTTCGTTTACAACTCCATGCCTCTCGGTGCTTCCGCTTCCAACTACGGCACCAATGCCTATACGCTCAGGCTTGGTGTCGAGACAGCCGGCAACCTGCTCTACGCCATCAGCAACATATCGAAAGCCAAGCAGCACGACGACGGACAGTACAGGTATTTCGGCATCGGCTACGCCCAGTATGCCAAGTTCGATTTCAGCTTCTGCAAGAGTTTCCTCATCAACAAAGCCAACTCATTGGCATTACACGCAGCCCTCGGTATAGCCATCCCCTACGGCAACTCCACCATCCTGCCCTACGAAAAGCGCTATTTCAGCGGTGGTGCCAACAGCGTGCGCGGTTGGAGCGTCCGCGAACTCGGACCAGGTAGTTTCCAGGGCTCCGATGGAAAAATCGACTTCATCAATCAGACTGGCGACATCAAGCTGGACCTGAATGTCGAGTACCGCACCCATCTCTTCTGGAAGTTCGATGGTGCAGCCTTCATCGATGCCGGTAATATCTGGACCATACGCGACTATAAGGACCAGCCGGGCGGGCAATTCCGGTTCGACGAGTTCTGGCGTCAGATAGCCGTCTCCTACGGTCTCGGCCTTCGCCTCAATTTCAACTACTTCATTCTCAGGCTCGACGGCGGCATGAAGGCCGTACATCCCGCCTATACTGACAGCCGCAGGCATTTTCCCATCGTGCATCCCAGCTTCAAGCGCGACTTCACTCTCCACTTCGCCGTCGGAATGCCGTTCTGATTTAACTTCTTGATAATTGAGCGTAGTACCCCAGTTTGTAGAAGGCGAAAAGCGTCTGACTGGGATAATATCCAAGCAGGTTGTAACGCAATAGGGGCTTTGTCAACTTGAACAGCTTACGAACTATCCACAACAGATGCCAGCGTTCCAGTCGCAGGGCCAGTGCTGAGACACGCACATGCTTCCGCTGTGCCAGGTCCATCGAAGCCAGAGAGCGCAGCGCCGTCTCTGTCTTCTCTATATACACCTCAGCATCCTCCAACCCCATGTGCATCAGCTTGTTGTCGATGTGCTTGATTGCTATGCTGCGCTGCTTCAACTCCAGTCCGAATTGTGTGTCCTCGTGCCCATACTCCTTGCATCGCTCGTCGAATTTGACGGAGAGGAAGAGCGTGCGGCGGATGAGGAAATTGAAAGTCGTGAACTGCGCGTAGGGGTTACGGCGGCGGTGTTCCAGGGTCAGACGCCTCTCTGCTGCCACCTCGTAATCGTAGCGCAGACGTGCGGCAGGTCGCGGACACCTTGGCGCGTTGCCCGTCCCCCCACAAACCACATAAACCAACGACGATTGACCGTCGTCTGTTGTCGTGGAAGGTCTGTCCTCTTCCGTTGCTGCCAAGTAGTCGGCAATGAACGTCGGACTTTTCACTTCGGCATCTGCGTCGATGAAGAGCAGCCAGTCGCCCTTTGCCTCGTAGGCAAGAGCATTGCGGATGGCAGCGCGTCCCAGATTGTGTTCCGGCCTGATGACACGGAACCTGGGAGGGTCCTCCATTTCCTTCAGCCTTCCGCTGACGATTCTGTATGTAGAACAGTCGTCGCCCACAATAACTTCACCATCTTCGGGCAGTTGCGCCAGTATTTGGCGGACCAGGTTGCAGCACTCGTAGTTGTATGTTGGTATGAGAACTGAGAGTTTCATGGGCACAAAGGTACGACATATAATTCAAAATTCAAAATTTATAAAAACTTCTCCCCCTTACCTGTCAACCAGCATCTTCTTGTTATCCACGATGTAGATGCCTGCGGGCAGCTGTATCATCTCTGAGCCGCATACATTGACATGAGCCACGCGATGTCCGCTCAGGTCAAAGACAGAAAGGGCGTGCGGCTTCTCTGACTTCAGCAGCAATCCGCCTGGGACAGACTCTACGCAGAAGTCGTCATAGGCGAAAGCTTCTACACCAACGACATCGCCAAGCTGCACCCTCCAAGTGACAGTACTTGTGTGTTTGGTGGTATGGGTGGGAGCTTTCACAAACGTGTTTACTTCATGTGCCTTTACCTTCACGGTGTGTGGTGTTACCGATTCAAGGTCGAAGGCATCGTATCTCAATACCAGCAAGTCAGCCTTCTCGTTTTCCAGGACGTTGCCGTCTAAGCTCCATTCAAAGTCAACTTTGTTTCCCGCCCCCTTGTAGTAACGCGTAATGGTAAATTTCAGTTCCTCGTTGTCCATCGTTACATTCCTGCCTGCCGGTTCATACTCGGCGATGACTTTCACGCGATTGTGCAGTTCCTCAATGATGGTTTCGCGGCAGACGGGACAGAACTGTTTGTTCAGATACTCCATTTCGCAGGTACCGTCCACGGGCTTATAGTATTTGTTGCCCTTGGTGGAACCGCCTATCGGGAAGGCTCCTACACCACTCAGTCCCCACCAGTGCTTCCACTTTATAGTATTGGAATTGTTTTTTGTTGTTTGGTTGGGATACTCTCCCAGATAGTTGTCGCCTGCATAGTATTCGTCGGCCAGGGATGCGAAAGTGTGTCCGAATTCGTGTATGAATATTTCGGATGCACTATCGTGCGTAGTACATGTCAGGTAGGAGCCTCCGGAACCGCCGTATTCCGATGTGTTGCAAAGGATACCTACCATCTGGTAATCGGGAATGATGGCATTGAGCAGGTTATAAATCTTTGTCGAATTATCGGGACAAGGCAGGCGGTGTATGCCGTAAGCGTCGAAGTGTATGCCGAAATAAGTATCGACATGCTTGATGGGCAAAGAAGAACCTTCGGGACATACATACACGCCGTTCTTCAGCACTCCGGGATGGGAGATGCCCGATTCGTTCGAAATGACCTTGATGGAATATAGGTTAAACCATTTTTTGTACTTGTTCATCGGGACTTTCTTGAACAGGGAGTTATACAGCTTAACGACAGCACTCTTGAACTTGGTCTGTTCAGTGGCTGTATATCCGTCGCCCAGCAGTACAAAGTTAATGGCTTCGGGGCCGGAATAAAGTATCGTATCGATGGGGAAATCCTGTCCCTCCTGCTGGCGGAACTCGCTGGCGGACTTTCTTCTTCCTGGTTTCACGTCGTCGAAGGTATTCACCATACACTGGGCAATGGTCTCGGATGTGGCAAGACCGAGCATCACCATCGTCGCAAACACATATTTCTTAATGTTGTTCATAGCGGTTATTAGTTGTCTTTCGAGGGCAAAATTACAAAAAAATCTTCACTCTTCGTTCTTCATTCTTCAACCCCAGATGCATTTTTGCATATTCTTTCGCTGCTTTAACAAAGTTTAACATTCAAGGGTGGGTTAGCGCAAAATATATTTTGTACCTTTGCGTCGTTTTTGAAAATTTTCTCAAAAGATTCCCTACGTTCGTGAGAATATTGGGGGTCTGGGGGACAAAATCCCTGTAAATAGTTGTTTAAATTTAAGTTATTAAGACTCAGCGGTTCGCGAGAATAGCTGAGATTTTCTCTTGCTTCTGCAGGCTGAAGACAAGAGAAGTTGGAAAATTGAAAAAGTAAAAAGTAATTTATTAACATATTTAAAACCAAAACATTATGAAACAAAAATTTTTACTTAAAACAATGCTCCTGCTATGCGCCCTCGTAGCGGGAACGAGTATGAGTTGGGCAGAAACTGTGACGTTTGATGCCTCAACTGATGTTACGAACGCTTCACACACTACGTACACAACAGATGTAACAACATTCAATTGTGATGATGGCTCGACATGGAAAGCCGTAGGTTTCCAAGAAACACAGTATGTATCTATAGGAATTGGTAAGGGCGGCGCAAACTATCTGGAAACGCCTGAAGTCTCAGGTACTATAACCTCTGTTGCAGTGACATGGTCTGGAAATGCTAACTACTATCTTGCATTACAGACTACAACAGGAACAGAGCTGGAAGCAAAGAGCAATCCTTCTTCTTCTACGACAGAGACATTCACGGTTTCTGGCAGTTATACCCAATTAAGGCTTGTTGGTCGTCGTAGTTCTGGTACAAGCAATGCCTTAGCTTCGATTTCGAGGGTGGTAGTAACTTATACACCAAGCAGTGGCCCCACAACCTATACAGTAACTTATAATGCCAATGGTGCGTCTTCTGGCTCTGTTCCTACTGATGAAACCGCATATAGCAGCGGAGATGAAGTTACTGTTAAGGGCAACACAGGCAGTCTGAAAAAGACAGACTACACCTTCAACGGTTGGAACACAGCTGCTAACGGCAGTGGTACTAGCTATGCTCCAGGCACAAAATTCTCAATCACTGGCAATACTACATTGTATGCTCAATGGGTAGAAGTTCCTGTTGCTTCTACTGTTGTATGGCTAAAAACAAACCTTGAAGACTTGAAAGAGGATGATATTTTTGTTATTGTTGGTAACGACGCTTATGCTCTTCCTAACAATGGTGGTACGACCAATGCACCTGCTGCAACAGCAGTAACAGTTTCAGGGGATAAGATAACTAGTGATGTCTCAATTACTCTTAGATGGAACATCAGCGGAGATGCCAGTGATGGTTATACATTCTATCCCAATGGAGATACTAGCAATTGGCTATATTGTAATACAGCAGCAGCTTCTAGCAGTAATAACAATTTGCGAGTAGGCACTGGCACAAGATGTAAATTCGTATTGGACAGTGATGGCTATTTGGTTACCAATGATTCTAATGTTGATCGTTATGTGTCAATATATGAGAATAGTGGGACACCCCAGGACTGGCGTGGTTATACAAGTACTGGTTCAGCAGCAGAGATCAGTTTCTACAGGGCCGTTGAACAGGTTACTTTGAATAGTGCAGGCTATGCTACCTATGCAAGTGCAAGTGTTCTTAATTTCACAGATTCTGAGGCAGCTGGATATAGCGCTTGGCAGATAACAGGTGTTACTGGCACTACCCTCAATTTCTCGCAGATTACCGGTGCCGTAGAAGAGGGTACTGGTGTGTTGCTGAAGGGTGCAGCTAGTGCAACTGTTGATATCCCTGTTGCCGCTTCAGGTTCTGACATCAGTGGTACTAACAAGCTCATAGGCGTCACTACTGATACAGACCTCGAACAAGTGGATGGTAGTTATACAAACTTTGGTCTTTCAGGCGATGAGTTTAAGAAAGTTGCCAGCGCTGGTGCTACTATTCCTGCTAACAAGGCATACTTACATATCTTGACATCAAGCCTGCCTTCTTCTGTAAAAGCTTTGACCTTCATGTTCGAGGAAGATGCAGATGGCCTTGAAAGAGTTCAAGATGTTCAAGAAGTTCAAGGTGCTATCTTCAACCTCGCAGGCCAGCGTCTGAGCAAGATGCAGAAGGGCATCAACATCGTGAATGGAAAGAAAATCCTTTATTAATGGACAATTGATAATGGATAATTGATAATTATAAATAGAAAATTACGAAGATGAAAAAGACATATATTATTCCTGAAATTGTTTGTGTTAGCATAACACACCAACTCCCAATAGCTACCAGTGCTCCAGGTACGACACTCAATCTCACTGGAGAGACAAGTACGTTTGATGTTAAGGAAGAATCCAACGTTTCTGACGTCAACGTTTGGGATGATGAATGGTAAGGGAAGCAGAGCTTCCAATTGATAATTGACAATGGATAATTGAACCCTATCCACTTTCATCACAAAAAGGGAAGGGTGACTTAAACGCGCTGAGGCAGGGGATTCCCTCTGCCTCAGTTCCTTTTTTTTGTCTCAGATAATAAGAATCGCAAACACCCTGTGTTTAGATTTAGAAAAAAAACATAAAAACACTCACGTCAGTATGTGTCGGACTTACAGTCCTTATAAGATTCAAGGTAACTATTTTTCCTTGTGAGCGAGCTCGCAGATAAAAATATCCACCTCGAATCTTTGTCTCTTACAAAGCCACCACATACTTTGTGAGCAAAAACATCGCCCTTCGGGCTGAAAAACCGTTTTATCCATGCACAGCCATTTTTTAGTAAAGCGTAGCGTAACGGTGTTTTTGCTTTTGGGTGTTTGTAATAACGGAGTTATGTGATAAGTGGTATGACTTAGGCTTAAGAACTCGTTCTTAAAGACAAAGGCATAGAACTTAGCGCAAAAGCTCTGAAAGAGCTGCAAACATCCAAAAGAGTTTTTCCTGTTTTTTTCTTTATTACAATCTGTAAGAACAGTACTAGTGAGCCGAAATAACTCACAAAATGTATGATTTCGGGCCGTTTTTTGTGTAAAAGAATGTGAAATATCGTTAAATTAGTGTTAAAAACGGCAACTTAATGTCACAATGTCACGCCGCAACGTACTGTATATCAATGGGTATGACATTGTGACATTTAAATCGCAAAAAAACTTCATGAAGAAGAAGCAGCTATTTAATGTCACCATCCATTCATGAGGTGACTGCAAAAACGGCTTTTGCTGCTTGCAAGAATGGTGTTTGCAGCCTGCAAAGATAGTGTTTACACGCTGCAAGCACTATCTTTGCACCGAACAAAGCA
>JAILRU010000022.1 GCA_024697945.1 Bacteroidaceae bacterium | reverse complement strand
TCATCTTCACGCCCGCCGTGGAGGTGAAGGACGAGCTGAAGAACACCAGCATCCAGATTACCTGCCTCGATGAGGACGGTACCGTGCTGAAGCGCGTCACCAGCGGCGACGACGGCGAGGTGGAAGACCCCGAGGGCGGCGAAAACCAAAACGGAAACGGCGGCAGCGGTAGTGGCAGCGGTAGTGGTAGTCAGACCACTCTGACGGCTCCGACCATCGGCGGCACCTCTCCCTTCGCAGAGAGCACGCAGGTAACGATGAGCGGTCCTGACGGTGCTGAGATTCGCTACACGACTGACGGCTCTACGCCCACCAGCGCAAGCTCCCTTTACAGCGCAGCCATCACCCTCTCTAACACCGCCACCGTGAAGGCCATCGCCATCAAGGACGGCCAGACCAGCGAAGTGACGACCAAGGTGTTCACCAAGAGCTCGACCAGCGGAGACGCAGATTAAAAGAGTGCCCTTCCGGGCCTCTTTTAATAATTGATAATTGACAATTGATAATTGACTGAAGTTTCTGAAGTTAAAGTGGAAGTAAAAATGGAAGTAAAAGAGGCTCCGCGACTACCTCCGCAACTAACATTGCGCCTTTCCGCTAAAGCGTGTAAGAATCGCGCCTTGGTTCTTCGCAATGCTCAGACGCAGGCGGAACTAAAGAATCCAAGAACTTCTTTAACTTCAATTCAAAAACTTCAAATAAACAAATCATGAACAAGACACTTAAGAGAATTCTTCAGATTATCAGTTACATCATCGCCGCCATACTTGGTGCTACAGGGGAAGCGATGATGATGTAGGATGTGTGATGTAAAATGTGTGATTACCATGAAAGACACTTGCTTCAAAACCTCTCAGTATGCCTGTGCGGTGCTGCTCATCGTCAGCAGCATCGCCCTGGTTACCTACCAGGTCGTCAGCATCGACGACGTGGCGTCTGGGCTGCTCTACTACGTGGCGCAGTCGTTCCTGCTGGCTGGCTCCATCTTCGGCCTCGACCAGTATATCCGTCTCATCGCAAAAAAGATACTTGAAAAAAACGAAAGGAGGGACCAGCTATAAAAGAGATGACATCGGAATCGGGTACTTCAAGTGAATTACCCTTTTTCTAAAGAAAACTTCCGAATTGCTTGGCAGTTCGGATTTTTGTTTGTACTTTTGCATCGGATTTGAGACCGAAATATCTCTCTTCCAAAAAGATGATGCTCAAATACTTTTCAATTATGAAAAAGATTTTATCCCTAATCCTATTGGCTTTGCTGCCAATAGTGGCAAATGCCTATGATGCTGAGATTGATGGTATATATTACAATCTAATAGACAAGGCTAAGATTGCCGAAGTAATACCTGGAGATTTTACTTTTCCAAGCGAAGATTGTAATATACCCATGGGGTTATATTCAGGCGATATTGTAATTCCGGAATTCGTTACATATGAAGGAATTAGGTACAGCGTAACCTCTATCAAAGATGGAAACTATGGTTATAATGGGCCTGGCTGTTGGGGTGCTTTCTTCAATTGTTATAATCTAACTTCTGTATCCATCCCAAACAGCGTAACCCACATTGGAGATGGTGCCTTCCAAGGCTGCAACCACCTAACCACCATTAAGATAGGTAATGGCGTGAAAAGCATTGGAGACTATGCATTCTATGACTGCTCCAGCCTAACTTCCATCATCCTCCCCAATGGTGTGACCAGCATCGGGGATTATGCCTTCGGGTATTGTACCAGCCTGACCTCCATCACCATCCCAGAGAGCGTGACCAGCATCGGACAAGACGCTTTTGGTTTCGCCTCTTTGCAATATAATGAATATGGTAATGCAGATTATATTGGAAACGATGATAATCCATATCTAGTTTTAATTAAACCCCAAACCGACAATATAACAACATGTGATATTAATGAAAAATGCAAATTTATTAATTCCGGGGCATTCAATAATTGCCGCAATCTGACTTCTATCACTATCCCAAACAGCATGACCAGTATCGGTAATGAGGCCTTTGCCAATTGTCCAGAATTATCAGATGTATATTGTTTTGCAAAAGAAGTTCCATCTACTAGTTCCTATGACATCTTTCATGACTCACTTATCGAATATGCCACACTTCATGTGCTATCATCAGCAATAGAACAATATAAAAGTCAATTTCCTTGGTACGGATTTGGCTCAATTATACCTTTGAATTATATTAACGGAATCTATTACAACTTCAATGGCAATGAAGTTGAAGTGACGTATCAAAAATATCAGAATTGGAATTATATTTCTGATTATTCTGGTTCTGTCATTATTCCCGAATATATTACATGTAATGGCAAGACTTATAGTGTGACCAGTATCAGTGAATATGCCTTCTATGGTTGCAGCGGCCTGACCTCCGTTACCATTCCTAACAGTGTGACCAGCATCGGCGACTGTGCCTTCCTTGATTGCATCGGTTTGACTTCCGTCACCATCGGTAATAACGTGACCAGCATCGGTGACGGTGCCTTCAATAGTTGCACCGGCTTGACCTCCGTCATAATCCCCAACAGTGTGACTAGCATTGGTTGTGGTGCTTTCACGGGTTGTAGCGGTTTGACTTCTGTCACTATCCCCAATAATGTAACCGACATTGGTGAAAGAGCCTTCGAGGGTTGCAGCGGCCTGACCTCTGTCACTATCTCCAACAGTTTGACAAGCATTGATGAATATACCTTCTCTGGTTGCAGCGACCTGACCTCTGTCACCATCCCAAATAGTGTGACCAGCATCGGCGAAGGGGCCTTCTATGATTGCCATAGTCTTAAAAAGGTTATTGTGCCAGACATAGTGGCATGGTGTAGTATAACATTTGGCGATGCGTCTGCAAATCCTTTGATATTTGCTCAACATCTTTACAGTGATGAGTATACAGAAATTAAAGATCTTGTCATCCCCGATGAGGTGACAATCATCAGTAATTATGCCTTCTCTGGTTGTAGTGGCTTAACCTCCGTCATAATCCCCAACAGTGTGACCAGCATCGGGGATTATGCCTTCTGTGTTTGCACCAGCCTGACCTCCATCACCATCCCAGAGAACGTTACCAGCATTGGTAGCCATGCTTTCTACGACTGTTACAAACAGAAAGATGTATATTGCTATGCAAAAGAAGTTCCAAATACAAATAACGATGTCTTTGAAGGTTCACACATCGAATATGCAACACTCCATGTTCCTGCTTCTGCCCTAGATGCATACAAAGAGACATACCCTTGGAGTGAATTCGGGAAAATAGTAAAACTTGATGATGTTGAACCAGTTGAGAGATGCGCTACTCCCACTATCAGCTATAAGAACGGTCAATTGTCATTTGAGAGTGAGACGGAAGGCGTTAAGTTCAAGGCAAGTATTAGAGACACAGACATAAAAGACTATTCGGCAAGTGTTATCAATCTCTCAGCCACCTATACCATAACCGTCTATGCTACAAAGGATGGTTATGAGAACAGCGAAGTGGCAACGGGAACACTTTGCTGGATTGATATGGCTCCACAGACGGAAGGCATTGTGAACGAGGATGCCGTCATGGAGTTGAAGGCAATGCCTGTTCTGATTCAATCACAAGGCGGCACCATCAGCATTCAGGGTGCAGCAGAAGGCACTCCGATTGCTGTCTATGACATCGAGGGCAAGCAGTACGGCAGCACCATTGCTGAAAAGGACTATGCTACTATCACCACCTCCCTCCGTCCTGGCTCCATCGCAGTCGTGAAGATTGGCGAGAAAGCTGTAAAGGTCGCGATTAAGTGAGAGAAATAAAAAAATGAAAATTAATGGTTAATGGTTATAGGTTATAGGTTATAGGTTCTTGAATTTCCCTAAACGACTAAACAAAAAACTGTGGCTCTCGTTCGGAATTATTCAAGTAAACTTGTTATTTCTCTCTCTAAATCGTAGCTTTCTTTATTTTTTTGTATATTTGCAGCTGAAAAAGGTTAAGGCGAATGAAATACGCAAAATATCTTTTGTTGTTGCTCCTGACGGTGTCGTGTGCCTCGCATAAGAGCGTACGCCAACGTAGTCTTCAGGCTGATATCAGGCCCGATGTGCCGTTGGAGGTACAGACCACCTCTGACTCCCAGACCCTCTCTAACTCTCCCGTAGAGGGGGAGAACTCTCTCCTTGCAAAGGAGGATTGGCGAGAGGCTTCCTGGCAGGCAGTTAAGCAACGGGCTCTCGATTCGCTTTGCGGGTCTCCTATTTTCGAGACTACTCAGCTGGGTATGTACGTCTATGACCTGACGGACGGGCAGCCTCTGTATGCCGTCAACGCAGCCCAACGTATGCGGCCCGCCTCATGCCAAAAGATTGTGACAGCCGTCACAGCGCTGGACTGCCTGACGGGTGACTATCAGTTGCAAACCGATTTCCGCATCACAGGAACGGTGACAGGCGGCGTACTGAACGGCGACCTGTATGTCGTGGGCGGCATGGACCCGTTAGTTACGGCAAGCGAACTGCTTCAGGCGGCTGCAACTATCAAGCAGCAACAGGGCATAGAACGCATTGCGGGGAACATCATCTACGACCTCTCGATGCGTGAGGATGCTCCTCTTGGCTGGGGGTGGTGCTGGGACGATGACTATGGCCCGCTCTCTGCCCTTCTTGTCGATGGGAAGGCCACTTTTGAGCAAAACTGGACGGAAGCACTTAGGAAGGCAGGGATAAAGACCCCCTCTAACTCCCCCGTAAAGGGGGAGAACAAGAAGTCTCCCTTTAAGGGAGATTTAGAGGGTCTTTCTGTCTGTTCCATACGGCATGGTATTGATGACTTGTTGGTGCCGATGATGAAGAACAGCGACAATATCTATGCGGAATGCCTCTTCTATCAGATTGCTGCCCAGACGGGACAGAAATATGCCGGACACAAACAGGCGGCCGGATACACGGAGGAGCTGATGAGGCGTATCGGACTTGACCCTGACCAATACAGGGTGGCGGACGGAAGCGGCCTCTCGCTCTACAACTACGTCTCTGCTGAGATGCTCGTGGCAATGCTCTGCCATGCGTGGCGCACACCAGGTCTTCGAGACCACCTGCTGCCCTCTCTGCCCATCGCCGGTTTCGACGGCACGTTGCAGAAACGTCTGATTGGCACAGCGGCAGAGGGCAATGTCCGTGCCAAGACAGGTACGGTGACTGGTGTTGTCTCGTTGGCAGGCTACCTCACCACAGCGAACGGTCACACTCTGGCTTTCGCAATCATCAACCAAGGTGTGCCCTCATCGTCCATCGGACGAGCCTTCCAGGACGAAGTATGTGAGGAGCTATGTAAATGAAAAATGAAAAGTGAAAAATGGAAAATGAAGAGTTAAAAGTGAATAATTAATAATTAAACAATTAAAAATTATGAAAAAGATTCTTACTATGGTGGCTATGGCCATCGCAATGCCAGCAATGGCTCAGAGTTTGGAAGACGGCAGGAGCTGTCAGGAGTGGAAAATCGAGTACAGCACTCAAGTTGACCGCCTCAAGACGGAACTCAGCACCATGAAGCTGAACGCCAAGGCAGAAAACAGTTCGGTTTCGAAGGCCGACATCAGCAGAAAGGAGGCGGAATTGAAGAAAGCGCAGAATAACCTGAAGGTTGCGAAAAAGGCTTCTGCTATGGAAAAGAAATACGCGAGCACCCACAGCAAGGCTCATAACAAGGCCCTCAAACTGGAGAATAAGCACGCCAATGCCAACAACAAACTGGCAAAGGCACAGGCTAAATCGACAAAAATGGACCAGCAGGTAGCCAAAGCACAGTCGAAACTGGAGAAGCTGCAGCAAAAGAAAGAAGACCTCAGTAAAGATATTGAGAATATGCAGAAGGACATCGAGAACATCAAGAACGAAAATGATATGGCAAAGGATGCTCTCGAAAAGGCTAAGGCCGGAAGGGACGAAGCCAAGAAGTTCCTTATCAGTGGAATTATAAAATAGCCTGCAAGCGCAGGGTGAGGTCGATGAAATCCTGCACACTGAGTTGCTCAGGCCGCTTCGTCATGATGGGGAGACCCTCTAACTCCCCTTTAAGGGGGGAGGACTTAGACAGGGTCTCTGCCTCAAGTTGTGACAATAGTGGCTTGATGTTGTTGCGCAGGGTTTTGCGACGCTGATTGAAGGTTGTCTTGACAAGGCGGCGGAAAAGTTTCTCGTCGCACCCCAATGAAGTAGTGCTGTTACGCGTCAGGCGGATGACGGCACTACGCACTTTTGGGGGTGGATTGAATACACCAGGCTCGACGGTGAAGAGGTATTCAACATCGTACCACGCCTGAATGAGTACGCTCAGAATGCCGTAGGTTTTGCTGCCAGGACGGGCTGCTATGCGCTCTGCCACCTCCTTCTGTATCATGCCCGTGCAACAGGGAATCAGCTCTTTATAGTCGAGCATCTTGAAGAAAATCTGGCTGGAAATATTGTAGGGATAGTTGCCCGTCAGCACGAAGGGGGAGCCTCCGAAGGTACGTTCCAGATGCATTTTCAGGAAGTCGTCCTCGATGATATTGTCCTCGAGTTCAGGATAGGTTCGTCGCAAATACTCGACACTCTCGTAGTCAATCTCGACCACCTTCACTTCTCGCGGTTTGCGAACCAGGAACTGCGTCATGACACCCATGCCCGGTCCGACCTCAAGCACAGGAAGTTCGGGACAGGCATCTACCGTGTCGGCAATGGCGCTGGCAATGCGCAAATCGGTCAGAAAGTGCTGTCCAAGGAACTTTTTGGGCCGCACAGAATTATATTTCACAATTTAAAGATTGGTCAATTTCACAATTTTTCTTATCTTTGCAGCGCAAATGTACAAAGAATAAGTGAAAGGAGAAAAGAAAAGGGGAAAAAACATTGTGAAATTGTCAAATTGCGATATTGTCAAATCAATCAAGATAGGGGTGCCTTTGGCATTGGCGGTAGGCATCTTGTGGTGGATGTATCGTGGCATACGCTGGGAGGAACTGGAGGATGCCCTTTCGCACAGGATGTCGTGGACATGGATGTTGCTGAGTATGCCCTTCGGCATATTGGCACAGGTCTTTCGAGCCATGCGTTGGAAGCAGGCACTTGCTCCTACCGGCGAGCATCCACGACTCTCCACATGTACCCATGCCGTCTTCCTGAGTTATGCCAGTAGCCTTGTCGTGCCGCGTGTGGGCGAGGTGTTGCGCTGTGGCGTGTTGCGTCGCTACGAGGGTACTAACTTCAGTCGCTGCATCGGCACAGTGGTTACCGAGCGCATCATCGACACCGTGCTTATCCTATTACTCTCGTTCCTGACGTTTCTGACGCAAATACCTGTATTCCTGACATTTTTCCAACATACCGGAGTGTCCCTTGGCAGTGTGCTTGGCACGTTCTCTTTGACAGGTTATCTGGTGACTGCCGCCTGCGGAATCCTTGCCCTGCTTTGCATCCTGCTATTGGCTCGTCGCTTCCAGTTTTTCTCACGCACTAAATCTATGCTTTCCGACCTCTCGAATGGTTTGCTTTCTATCCGCAAAGTGGAAAGTCCCGTGCTCTTTGTGCTTTATTCCGTAGGCATCTGGGTGTGTTATTTCCTGCATTTCTACCTCACCTTCTTCTGTTTTGACTTCACCGCAGGCCTTGGTCCGCTGGCAGCCCTGGTTACCTTTGTTGTAGGAACCTATGCTGTGTTGGTACCCACTCCGAACGGAGCCGGTTCCTGGCATTTCGCAGTCAAGACAGTCCTTGTGCTCTATGGTGTGGAACAGACAGACGGAGCTTTGTTTGCACTCATTGTTCACACTTTGCAGACATTGCTTGTTGCCCTGCTTGGCATTTGGTCTGTAGTTGCATTGGCATTTAGAAAAGCCTGATAAAGCCTATTGCTCATTGGCTTTATGAGACTTATGGAAAAAATCCCATAAAAGCTTTGGAGATAAGCGCAAGAAATGTTAACTTTGTCGCCTGATTTATATACTATATAAGTAATGTATCACTAAACTCTATACAAATTATGAAAGATTTTCTTAAGTACGTTTTGGCCACAATTGTTGGCATTATCCTGACGAGTATCATCATTACCATTATCAGCATCGTCTCTGTGGCTGGCATGATTGCCAGCGAGGGCGTATCTGGCACGGTGGAAGAAAACAGCATCCTGCGCATCAAGCTGCAGGGCGAGATTGTAGAACGCGCCGGCGAGGGTAGTCCGATGGACTTCCTCAATCAGGGCGAAGAGATGACTATCGGTCTCGACCAGGCACTTGATGCCCTGAAGAAGGCCGCTAAGAATGACAAGGTAAAGGGCATCTATTTAGAAGCTGGTTCTCTGGCTGCCTATCCTGCCGACTTGCAGGAACTGCGCCAGGCATTGCTGGAGTTCAAGGAGAGCGGCAAGTGGATTGTGGCATACGGCGACAATTACTCTCGCGCCGCATACTATCTCTGCTCTGCCAGCGATGAGATTTATCTCAATCCCGAAGGCGCGATTGACTGGAGCGGTATGTCGAGCCAGCCCATCTTCTACACTGGCCTCTTGAAGAAGCTTGGTGTCAAGATGCAGGTCTTCAAGGTGGGCACATACAAGAGTGCCGTCGAACCCTTCATCAATACCGAGATGAGCGAAGCCAATCGCGAACAGGTGAAGAGCTACCTGGGCAGCATCTGGAACGGCATGCTGAAAGACGTGGCACAGAGTCGCAAGCTTGAAGTCGAGGCACTCAATGGTATGGCCGACAGCTTAATCCTGCTGTGTGAATCTGATGTATATGTGCAGAACAAGCTTGCCGATAAGATTGGCTATCTGAGCGACGTGAAAGAAGCTTTGAGAGGACGTCTTGAGCTGGACGAAGATGACGACCTGACCTTCACGACACTCGCCAATGTGGCTGCAAGTGACAATCTCGGTGACAAGGTGGACGAGGAGGTTGCCGTCTATTATGCCTATGGTGAGATAAACGACAATAAGGGAATGGGCTTCAGTGAGGAGCACTGCATCACCACAAAGGAAACGTTGACAGACCTCCAAAAACTGCGCAAAGACGACGATGTGAAAGCTGTCGTTATCCGCGTCAACAGTCCTGGCGGCTCTGCTTATGCCAGCGAACAGATTTGGCACGAGATACAGTTGCTGCGTGCTAAGAAGCCCGTTGTCATCAGCATGGGTGGAGTGGCAGCAAGTGGCGGCTACTACATCAGCTGCGGTGCCAATCAGATTATTGCCGACCCCATGACCTTGACAGGCAGCATCGGTATCTTCGGCATGATTCCCGATGCAAGCGAATTGCTTACCCAGAAACTGGGTCTCTCGTTCGATGTTGTCAAGACCAATGCAATGAGTGACTTCGGGTCATTTACCCGTCCTTTCAACGCAAACGAATCGGCTTTACTTCAGAACTACATCAACCATGGATATGACCTCTTCACAGGACGTGTTGCTGGCGGTCGTGGTATGGCTCAGGACAGCGTAAAGGCAATTGCAGAAGGTCGTGTTTGGACAGGCGAGCAGGCTCTGGGGATTGGTCTTGTGGATAAGCTGGGCAACCTCGATGATGCCATTGAAGCTGCTGCCAAGCTTGCTAAGCTGGAGAAATACACCATTGGTCGCTATCCCAGCCCCACACCTTGGTACATGTCCATTCTCGACAAAGAGACCAACGGCTATTTGGAGGGCAAGATGCGTGCCGCCCTTGGCGAATACTATCCCGCCTTTTCTCTTATCCGTCGCATAGGAAAGATGGACCCAGTACAGGCACGTATGCCGTTCGACCCAAACATCAAGTAAAGGTGAAAAGGTGAATATGGAGAATGATATGACACAGATACGCCGATGGCTGATGCCGCTCAGTTGGCTCTACGGAGCTGCTGTCGATATCCGCAATGCCCTGTTCGATATGGGCATACTGCGATCTGTGTCGTATGACATTCCCATTATCAACGTAGGCAACATTACTGTTGGGGGCACAGGCAAGACGCCCCACGTGGAATACCTCATCCGGCTCCTTTCCAGTCGTTATCGTGTGGCCGTACTTAGCCGAGGCTACAAGCGCAAAACGAGCGGCTATCTGCTTTCCTCTGTCACCTCTACGACAAAGGAGATTGGTGATGAACCTTGGCAAATAAAGCAGAAGTTCCCCGATATCTATGTCGCTGTGGACGCAAACCGTCGTCGCGGCATAAATCGTCTTCTCACGGATGAGGCGACGAAGGATGTTGAGGTGATTCTTCTGGACGATGCCTATCAGCACCGCTATGTCAAGGCTGGACACAACATTCTGTTGGTGGATTATCATCGCCTCATTTCCGACGACTGCTTGTTACCGGCAGGACGCCTTCGTGAGCGACCTTCTTCCAGCCACCGTGCCACGACTATTATCGTCACAAAGTGTCCGCAGCACATCATGGCGATGGGGTTCCGCGTCATACTGTCGTCATTGAACATCAGACCTTACCAACAACTCTTTTTCAGTACCTACAACTACGGCACAATGCGTCAGCTTTGGGGCAATGGCACGATGGACCCCAATGTTTTGCGCAAAAACAATACGCATGTACTGCTGCTTACCGGTATCGGCAACCCTCTGCAGATGGAGCAGGATATGCGCCGCTTCGTGCAGCACATCACACCTCTCACTTTTCCTGACCACCACTACTACGTTAAGAGCGATGCAGATACCATACATAAGACCCTGCTTGGCCTGCCCCAGCCGCATATTATCATTACCACTGAAAAGGATGCGGCCAGGCTACAGCTTTTGCAAGGGTTAAGCGAAGAAGTGCGGCAGAATACCTACGTGCTTCCGATAGAAGTCAGCATCATGCGAGATGAAAAGAATAAATTCGACAGAACAATAACAGACTATGTACACGAAAATAAAAGAAACAGCAGCATGGCTTCGCGAAAGGATGCCTAATGCACCAACTACAGCCATTGTGCTCGGCACAGGACTCGGACAATTGGCAGAGCGTATCGAAAGAATTCTGTCCATTCCTTATAGCGACATTCCCAACTTCCCTGTTTCCACCGTCGAGGGACATGCCGGAGAACTTATTTTCGGACGACTTGGCGGCAAGGATGTGATGGCGATGGAGGGTCGTTTCCACTACTATGAGGGTTACACGATGCAGCAGGTGACATTCCCTGTACGGGTGATGTATGAGCTAGGTATCAAGACGCTCTTCGTCAGCAATGCAGCGGGAGGTACCAACCCCAACTTCAAGATTGGTGACCTGATGATTATCACCGACCATATCAACTACATGCCGGAGAATCCTCTGCACGGCCCCAACATACCGACAGGACCTCGTTTCCCCGACATGAGTGAGGCATACAGTCACGAACTAATCGCACAGGCCGACAGCATTGCTGCCAAGCACGGCATCAAGGTGCAGCACGGCATCTATCTTGCTACGCAGGGACCGACCTACGAAACGCCTGCCGAATACCGCATGTTTGCCCGCCTCGGAGCCGATGCCGTCGGCATGAGCACTGTGCCCGAAGTCATTGTGGCCCATCATTGCGGCATTCGTTGCTTTGGTATGAGTGTCATTACCGACTTAGGCGGCACCGATAATCCCGTCAAGGTGACACACGAAGAGGTCCTGCGTGCAGCAGAAGCTGTTCAGCCTCTTATGACAACCATTATGGAAGAGTTAATTAAAAATTAAAAATGAAAAAATTGAAAAATGAAAAATGAATAATATGGAATGGAAGAGAAGTTAAAAGGGAGTTCTTGGATGCTTTAGCACCAAGGTGCGATTCTTACACGCTTTAGCGGAAAGGCGCAATGTTAGTTGCGGAGGTAGTCGCGGAAAATAGGACAATACTACAGGGTCCTAAGCTATCGTCCTTATAACTTCCAAGCGAAGCGAGACTCCGCCTGCGCCTGAGCACCTACGGAGCGCAAGAACTTCTCTTTAACTTCCTTTCAATTCCTAATATTTTTAAACTTTTCAACTTTTATGGAAATCCAGGAACTCGGCGAGTTTGGCCTTATAGAACGTCTGGCGAAAAACATTACGACGAAGAACGCCACCACCATCAAGGGTATTGGTGACGATTGTGCCATACTCTCGCCGACGAAAGAACTACGTACCGTTGTCACTACTGACTTGTTGATGGAAGGTGTCCATTTCGACCTTACATACGTTCCCTTGCGCCATCTGGGATACAAAGCCATAATGGTCAACTTGAGTGACATCTTTGCCATGAATGCCCAACCGCATCAGGTAACAGTCAGTCTGGCCATCAGCAGTAAATTTTGTGTAGAGGATATCGAAGAACTGTATGCCGGTATGCAAATGGCCTGCGAGAAGTGGAACGTCGATATCATTGGCGGCGACACCACAAGCAGCCTTACGGGACTCGCCATCAGCATCACGGCCATTGGTGAGGCACGTTCAGAGGACATCGTCTTGCGTAGCGGTGCAAAACCTAATGACCTTATCTGTGTAAGCGGTAACCTGGGTGCTGCCTATATGGGGTTGCAGCTTCTGGAACGCGAAAAGGTTGTCTATAACGAACAGGTTGAGCAGGCTCGCCGTAGCGGCAGCAAGGAACAGATGGAGGCTCTGCGCGATGCCCAGCCCGACTTCTCAGGCCGCGAGTACATACTCGAACGGCAGCTCAAGCCCGAGGCACGCGGCGACATCATTGCTACCCTGCGTCAGGCAGGCATTCATCCCACGAGTATGATGGACATCAGCGACGGGCTGAGCAGCGAGTTGATGCATATCTGCCATCAGAGCGGGACAGGATGCCGTATCTACGAAGAGCGTTTGCCGCTTGACTACCAGACTGCTGCTATGGCTGAAGAGCTGAACCTGAACGTCAGTACCTGTGCCCTTAATGGCGGAGAGGACTATGAGTTGCTCTTTACCGTTCCTCTCGCACTAAACGATGCTGTTTCAGCTCTCGAAGACATTCACGTCATCGGCTACATAACCGATGCCGACAAAGGTTGTGCCCTCGTGACACGAGATGGTGGAGAGTTTGTTCTCAAAGCCCAAGGCTGGAACCCACTGAAAGAAAAGGTGAAAAATTGAAAAAGTGAAAAGTTAAAAGAAAGGCTTTCATGAGAAGGACATTAATACTGCGACTATGCCTGTTATTGTTGGCTGTGATACTGTGCTGTCCGGCACAGGGTGCAGCCCGCAAACGCAAAGTACGGGTAAACCGCAACCCCGACTCTTTGGCAGTTGCCTTGATTTCGCCTGAAATGCCTTCCAGCCGAAAGATGAATACCTCAGCATACCCTGTAAAGATAACAGTTAGTGGGCGTGCCGTGCAAATACAGAGCGATTACAATCAACTCCTGCCCATATACACACATAATGGTGTGCTCTACCTAACCACACGCCTTAGCAAAGGTACGAACTGGCTGGGCGGATTGCCAAGAGGTCGTTACTTCATCAACAACAAGCCGATAACAATAAATTAGTTGTGAAATAGTAAAATTGTCAGATACAACAGAATGGTTAATGAGATTAACATAGATAAAATTGTAAGAGATCGCGCAGGAAAGCGTGCCAAGTTCATTCCCAAATGGCTGACTTCCCTGTTGGCACGTATCATCCACCAAGAATTCATAAATGTCTATTTGCGTGAAGGCAAGGTAGGAGTAGATTTCTGTAAGGGAGCCTTAGAGTATATTGGCGCCAATGTCGATGTGGAGGGTAGAGAGAATCTTCCAGATGATGGACGTCTATACACTTTTGTCAGCAACCATCCCCTCGGAGCTATTGACGGTGTAACACTCGGAGGAATTATCGGTGAGCGCTATAATGGCAAGATAAAATATTTTGTCAACGACCTCCTCATGAATCTGGAGGGTTTGGCTCCCCTCTGTGTTCCCGTTAACAAGTTAGGCAAAAATTCCCGTTCATTTCCTGCCATTGTGGAAAAAGCCTTTGCCAGTGATTGCCATGTTATCATGTTTCCTGCAGGAATCTGTAGCAGGCGGCAAAAAGATGGTACCATACGCGATATTCCATGGAATAAGGCCTTCATAGTAAAAAGTGTAAAGCACAAGCGCGACATTGTGCCTATCCATTTCGAAGGCCAAAACTCCAGTCGTTTCTACAAAGTATGCCGTTGGTGCGATCTTCTGCACTTGCCCAATATATCCAAGATACTTTTGCCTGATGAAATGTACAAAAGTCGCGGTAATCACTATGTGGTACGCTTTGGCAAGCCCATCCCTTGGCAGACCTTCGACAAGACAAAGACCCCTTCCCAATGGGGACGCTGGGTCCAGGACAGAGTATATGAGATATAAAAGAAGAAGTTTTTCGCTTCGTTCATGAAAGAAATAATAGAAGAAAAAAATAGAAGAAAACAAGATAATGGAACAGATTGCAGAACCCATTCCCGTAGAGGTACTCAAGTCAGAACTCACATTGGACAAGCGGCTGCGTATGACCAACAAGAGTAGTAATGAAGTCTATGTGGTAACCTGGCACGACTCTCCGCATGTAGTGCGCGAAATAGGACGTTTGCGCGAGATTGCTTTTCGCGCAGCCGGAGGCGGAACAGGCAAGAGTTTCGACCTTGACGAGTTCGACACCTGCGAAAACTGCTACAAGCAGATTCTTGTCTGGGACCCTGAGGCAGAAGAAATAATAGGCGGATACCGCTATATTCTGGGAAAGGATTGGGAAATAGCGCCCGACGGCCAACCCATCCTCGCCACAAGCCATATGTTCCGCTTTTCCGAGCGTTTCATGCGCGACTATGCACCTTGGACTATTGAGTTAGGTCGTAGTTTCGTTACCCTCGAATACCAAAGCACATTACGCGGCAGGAAAGGTATCTTTGCTCTCGACAATCTGTGGGACGGGCTTGGTGCCATTGTCGTTATTGAGCCGACTGTGCGCTATCTCTTCGGCAAGTTCACCATGTTCCCCACTTATGACCGCATGGCCCGCGACATGATTCTCTATTTCCTGAACAAGCACTTCCCCGATCCTGACAACTTGATTTATCCTATGCAACCCCTCAAGCTCTGGCATGATCCCGAGCAGTTCCGACAACTTTTCACGGAAGACGACTTCAAGGCTGACTACCGCATCCTCAACCGTGAAGTGCGTGCCTTGGGCTATAACATCCCACCACTGGTCAATGCCTACATGGGACTGAGCCCAACCATGAAACTCTTTGGCACAGCCATCAATGACGGGTTTGGTGATGTTGAGGAGACAGGTATCCTGATTGCAGTCGATGAGATACTCCAGGAAAAGCGAATGAGGCACATCGACACCTTTGCAGCCGAGCATCCAGAGTTAATAAAGATAACAAGCGGTGCGAATCGTATTTTCTATAAACCGACGGAGAAGTAGCCCGTTCCCCTTGTGGAGTGCCTAAATAGTAAATAGTAAATTGTCAAATTGTAAATTATGTCGATGAAGTGGGAGCAGCTGATCTCTAACAAACGCCTTGGGCAAGAGGAGATGCAGCATAGAAGTGACGATCGTACGGAGTTTCAGCGCGATTACGACCGCCTTATCTTTTCCGCACCTTTCCGCAGACTGCAGAACAAGACACAGGTTTTCCCCCTACCTGGCAGTATCTTTGTGCACAACCGGCTCACGCACAGTCTCGAAGTGAGTAGTGTGGGCAGAAGCCTCGGCAACGATGTCAGCCGTCTCATTTTGCAGAAACGCCCTGAGCTCTCCAGCACGCATTTCACCGAGCTTGGAAATATCGTTAGTGCAGCATGTCTGGCACACGACTTGGGCAATCCACCATTCGGACACAGCGGAGAAAAAGCCATTGGCACCTACTTCAGTGAGGGAGACGGACAGTTCCTAAAGGACTACATCTGTCCAGAGACGGGCGACGGCATCTCTACGAAGCAATGGAATGACCTGATTCATTTTGAAGGCAATGCTAATGCTTTTCGTCTGCTGACCCATCACTTCAAGGGTCGTCGCAGGGGTGGCTTCGTTATGACATACAGCACTCTAGCCAGCATTGTCAAATATCCTTTCTCCTCAGACCTTGCAGGTAACAAGAGAAAGTTCGGCTTCTTCCATAGCGAAGTGGAAGACTACGAACGTATAGCCCGCGAACTTGGCATTCTCAAACTTCCTGCTCCCGACGGTGCTGTACACTATGTTCGCTATCCTCTTGTCTATCTTGTTGAGGCTGCAGACGACATCTGCTACCAGATAATGGACATCGAGGATGCGCACAAGCTCAAGATATTGACCACTGAAGAGACGCGACGCCTTTTCCTTGCCTATTTCCCGACCGAGCAGCAACAGCACATCGAGAAACGGATGGCACAGTTGGTCGATGATGTTAACGAACAAATTGTTTATCTCCGTTCCTGCGTCATCAATTGTTTGGAGCAACAATGTGTCCGCGTATTCATCGAGAACGAGCAGGCCATCTTGAGCGGAACCTTCCAAGGTTCACTCATCAAGCACATCGACGACCTGCCGCGTAGTGCTTACGAACAATGTGAGAAAATAGCCTTCCAGAAGATATATCATTGTAAGGATGTCGTGGATATAGAGCTTGCCGGTTACAAAGTGATAACCACCCTTACCGACTTGATGGTGCAGGCCGTGACACATTCAGAACGGGCTTTTTCGCAATTGCTCATCAATCGTGTCAGCACTCAATACGACATCCTGGCACCCACACTTTACGAGCGCATTATGGCCGTTCTGGACTACATCTCCGGAATGACCGATGTCTTTGCCCTCGACCTCTACCGTAAGATAAACGGCATGAGTCTGCCGGATGTGTAGTTCATAGTCCATAGTTCATAGTCCATAGTCCATAGTATTATGAAAGTTCAAATAATCAATCGCAGCCACCACGAGCTGCCAAAGTACGCAACAGAGCTGTCTGCAGGAGTAGATCTCCGTGCTAACATCGAAGCACCAATAGAACTGAGACCTATGGAGCGCCGGCTCGTTTCCACGGGTCTCTTTATGGCGCTGCCTCCCGGCTTCGAGGCACAAGTGCGTCCTCGCAGCGGACTTGCCATCAAACACGGCATCACAGTGCTTAATACACCAGGAACCATCGATGCAGACTATCGTGGGGAGGTGTGTGTCATCTTGATTAACCTTTCGGACGAACCCTTTGTCATTTCTGACGGCGAACGCATCGCACAGATGGTTATTGCCCGACACGAACAGGCAGAGTGGGAACCTGTAGAAGTACTCTCCGAAACAGAGCGTGGTGCCGGAGGTTTCGGACACAGCGGTACAAAATAGAATGCCTCACCCCCAACCCCTTTCCGAGGAGAGGGGAGTCATTATGAATAGAATCATTACCATAGTAATCCTCCTGTTCGGGGTGCTTGGGCTCAGAGCGCAAGCCACTTTCGACTATTTCTATCTGGAGGCGGAGAAATGCCGCCTCCAAGAGGACTATTCGTCGGCAATGGACTTGTATCGTCATTGTCTCGACATCAATCCACAGGCTCCAGAAGCACTTTACAACATGGGGTTGCTGTATCTGTACTTGCGTTCTGATAGCATCGGTACAGCTTATATACGGGAGGCTTGCGAGCGTGATGCCAACAATCCATATTATCTGGAATCGCTGGCAGCACTCTACCTGAACAAACGGGATGCAGAATTGGCTATTCCCGTCCTGGAAAAGATGGCATCTTTGCAATCGAGACGCAGCGACATTCTTTCGCAGTTAGTATCGCTTTATAGCACTGTGGGCGATACGGACAAGGCTATCGGTGCCCTCAATCGTATTGAATTGCTCGAAGGTCCCAGCCCGCAGGTAAGCATAGAAAAGTTCCAACTCTATAAAGAGAAAGAACAACTGGACTCGGCCTTTATGCAGTTGCAGGCACTTTGTGACGATGCGCCGCACGATATGAATCTGCGCATTGTGGTGGGTAGCCAGTACATGCAGGCCGGAGATACACTTCAGGCCCTCAAAATTTACGATGAGGTGCGCCTTCAGGAACCCACCAACACCAACTTGCAGCTCGCCATGATGGATTATTATCGTGACTGCGGAAAGGACGACCGTTACAACAAGATGCGCGACTCTTTGCTCTATCATCCAGACTCTCCGTCGCAATTACGAGTACTATTGCTCAAATCGTACATTGCCGACGTACAGCGTGACTCGACCTACGCGCCCCAACTTTGTGCTGCATTTGATACCTTACTTGCGCGTCCCCAACAGGATACTGAAATACTCATCATGAAGGCCGCCTATCAGGTCTTTAGCAAACAACCAAGGGAAGCCATCTGCCAAACAATGCGGCAGGTACTTGAAGTTGACCCAGGCAACGAGACGGCTTTGCGCGAACTACTGCAGTTCTATGCCGAACAGAATGATGACAAAGGCGTGGAAGACATCAGCCGTCGTGGTCTCAACTATCATCCGGAGGAGATAGCTTACGCCTACTATCTGGGTATGGCTCTTGCCGAACAGAAGAAGTTGACAGATGCTGCTGAGGTTTTGCAGCAAGGGCTTCGTGTCCGCACAGAAGATATTCATCCACATCTGGTGTCGAACGTTTTTGGCGTACTTGGCGACATCTACTATCAGATGGGAAATGAGCAGGAAGCTTTTGCTGCTTACGACTCGGCACTCGTCTATAAAGACGACAACATCATGTGTCTCAACAACTATGCCTACTACCTCAGCCTCAAGGGAGAACTGTTGGACCGTGCTGAGGAGATGAGCTACCGCACCATACGCCAGGAACCGGAAAACATCACTTATCTCGACACATACGCCTGGATTCTTTTCATGAAAGGGGACTATGCCCATGCTCGTTCCTATATGGACAAAGTGGTGAATCCCGAACGGAGCGACGAGGAACTACTTGCCGACTCGACTTTGATGGGCAATCTCATCGAACATGCAGGAGACATCTATGCGCACTGCAATGAGCCGGAGATTGCTCTGCGGCTTTGGAAACTGGCCCAGCAGAAAGGCGACAATTCTTGTACACCCCAACTCCGCAAGAAGATAAAACGTAAAAAATACATCAGGTGAGTTTAGAATTTAAAGTTTAGAGTTTAGAAAGATGACATACATAACACATAATCTTGCCCTAATCCTTACTCCCTCTAAAGGGGGCTGGAGGGTCCTGCTACTCTTCTGCGCATTTCTGGCGGTTTCCTGTGGCACCAAGAAGCAGGCAGTCGATTCTGCTGGCAGCACGGAAACCAGTCTTGCCCCCTTGCAGAATATCGTACAAACCGTCAATGCCAACCGTCACAAAGAGACTTATGCCACAGCAAAAATCAACCTCGCACTTAGCTCTGGCGACAAGAGCGTCTCTCTTGGAGGGACACTGCGCATGAAGCGAAACGATGTCATACAGCTGTCTCTTGTTACCTTAGGCATTCTGGAAGTGGCACGAATCGAGGTAACGCCTGACTACTTCATGGCTATCGACAAAGTGGGACGGCAATACATCAAGGCTGCATTCCGGGATATATCCTTCCTCAAAACTGCCGGCATAGATTTCCAAACGCTTCAGGCTCTCTTTTGGAATGAGCTGTTCCTGCTCAACGGATCTGGGGCTGCTCCAACGGAAAAGCAGTTCACCAAATCGATGGAGGGAGACAGAGCCAAGTTGGTCAATGCCGACAGCCGACTTGCTGTCCTGACTTTCCTTGTGGGTAAGCTCACAGGAATCATCCAGCAGACCTCTGTATCGCCTCATTCAAGCGGTGCTTCGCCCTATCTGACTTGGAATTATGCTGAATTCGGACAACTCGAAGGCAAGTACTTTCCTGTCCGCCACCTCATCAACATAAACAGCAGCAAGCCCATCAAGGCGACGCTCTCACTCTCTAACCTCAAGAACGAAGGCGGATGGGAGACGCGTACTGAAGTCTCCAGCCGCTATAAGGAAATAACCCTCGAGGAGCTTTTGTCACGCATCTTGAAAAATTGAAGACCCCTCTCTGCCTGCGCCTGAGTGCAACGAAGAACCCCCTTTAGGGGAATAAATGGTAAATGGTAAATGATTAAATGGTAAATGATAAATAGGTTTCTTCTCTTACTCCTTTTCATGCTCTCCTTGCCGCTTGCTGCACAAAACAGCAAGAAGGTGAAGGACCTGAAGAAGCAGCAGTCCCAACTCAAGACTGAGCTGCAGAAATCGCAGGTGCAGCTCGACAAAACAAGGAAACAAGTGAAGACAGGACAGCAGAATGTCGATTTCCTGGGATTGCAGATGAACAACCGCCTCAAGCGTATCCATCAGTTAGAGAAGGAACTTGCCAGCCTTGAAGACAATATCATACGCCTTCAGGACAACATCACCAAGTTGGATGGCGAAGTCCGTCTGCAGCGTTCCCGCCTCAAGGCTGCCGTGCGCTATGCCAGAGCCCAGCGCGAGAGCACCAGCCCCATTATCTTTGTCCTCTCAGCCAAGACTTTCAGCCAGATGTATCGTCGTGCTCGCTATGCCCGCGAATATGTGGCCTACCAGCACAACCTCGGTGAGCAGGTCCTCCAGAAACAGGCAGAATTACTCGAAGCCCAGAACCTGTTGCTCGAAACCAAAAGCCAGAAGAGCAGTGTACTGCACGAAGTAATGCTCCAACGCAAAGACCTTAATGCCCAGCAAGTGCAGGAGCAGAAGAAGGTGGCTGGCCTTCGCAAGCAGGAAAGCGGACTGAAGGGTAAGGTTGCCGAACAGCAGAAACAGTTGAATGCATTGAACAAGAAAATCGAGGAGGTCATTGCTTACGAAATAGAACAAGCTCGTAAGAAAGCCGAAGAGGAAGCTCGTAAGAAAGCTGCAGCAGAAGCAGCACGTAAGAAGAAAGAAGCAGAGAAGAAGGGAGGAACCTCAGCACCGAAACAAAGCACATCTCCAACCGCTCCGGCAAAGACAAAGTCAGGCACTTGGCTTACGGCAGAAGACCGTCAGCTCAATGGTACCTTCGAGCAGAACAAGGGCCGATTGCCTGTTCCTATCACGGGGCAGTACATGGTGGGCAGCCGCTTCGGACTGTACAATGTGCCAGGTCTGAAGAATGTACAGTTGGACAACAAAGGCACAAACTATGTAGGTCGTCCTGGAGCCCGAGCCCGTGCCGTCTTCGACGGGGTTGTCACCAGCGTCTTCCAGTTCGCAGGCACCCGCAATGTCCTGGTTCGTCACGGCAGTTATATCTCCGTCTATTGCAACCTGTCCAGTACCATTGTCAACAAGGGACAAAAAGTCCGCGCCCGCGACATCTTGGGCACTGTTGCCAACGACGGTAACGGAAATTGCACCCTCCACTTCCAGCTCCGCAAGGAAACAATTAAACTCAATCCAGAAGCCTGGATAGGGAAATGAAAAATGAAAAGTGAAAATGAAAATTTTAGGAATTGAAAGGAAGTTAAAGAGAAGTTCTTGCGCTCCGTAGGTGCTCAGGCGCAGGCGGAGTCTCGCTTCGCTTGGAAGTTAAAGGGACGATAGCTTAGGGCCCTGTAGTATTGTCCTTTTAACTCCATTTCCATTCCTTTTAACTTCTCTTCCATTCCATTTAACCTTATAACCTTATAACCTCATAACCTTATAACCTCATAACCTTATAACCTCATAACCTTATACCCTCATAACCTTATACCCTTTTCACCTTTTAATACACCGCTTTGTAGTGTGCTTTTGCTTCGGACCGCGAGACGAGGTTGAAGTGCCACCACTCTGTCTTTAGCGCCTTGAAGCCAGCCTCCGTCATCACTTTTCGCAGCAATTCGCGATTCGTCTTTGCCTTGGGGTTGATGATGTGTCGTGCCACCAGTCCGGCTTCGTCGGTGATATGGGCGTATGAACCTAAGAAATCCACTTTGGTACCCATATCGAGCGTGTCTCCAGTAACGATGTCGCAGAGCGTGACATCGACTGCCAGACCGTAGTTGTGCATACCGCCTCCGTTGCGTGGATTGCTCACGTAGATACTTTTGTCGGTGCCGGCCACTGTGTTCCACATCTTCTGCTGAACGCTCATCGGACGCGTCGCATCATAGACCTTCAGGCTGAGGTCGGGGCGAAGTTTCTTCAATGCCTTTTGGGCCTTTGCCAGAGCCGCAGCCGCCTTGGGATGCAGATAGGCTTCACGCAAGTCGGTATAGAGCACCTTGCCCGTAAAGTTATCAGCTCGGCTATACATCAGACTCACCTGTATGGTGGAGTCAACGGACAGGATATCCACCAATCCCTGCTCCGCCATCCGTTGTGCCGTCTTGCTCTGCCCAAAGCAAACGACAGAAGCAAGACAACTTATAGATATTATGTAATATTTAATAGACATAATGGTCGTTTGGTCGTTTTCGGTGCAAAAGTACAAAAAAACATTGAACATCGAACATTAAACATTGAACATTTTAACTTTTTAACGCTTCAACTCTCTTTTTAACCTTTTCACTTTTCAATTTTCACTATAATTTTGAATTTTGAATTTTGAATTTTGAATTATTAGTTGTATTTTTGCAGCATGTTTATGCTAAAAAAACTGCAAAAGCAATGATAAAGAAGTGTGAATTCCTGATTATAGGCAGTGGCGTGGCTGGTATGAGCTATGCCCTGAAAGTGGCAAACGCAGGTAAGGGGAAGGTCGTACTCATCTGTAAGACAACCCTCGAAGAGGCTAATACAGCGAAAGCGCAGGGTGGAATCGCTTCGGTGACGAACCTTTTGGTCGATAATTTCGAGAAGCACATCGAGGACACAATGATTGCAGGCGACTACATCAGCGACCCTGCTGCTGTGGAACAGGTGGTGCGAAACGCGCCTGCCGGCATACGCGACCTGGTGAAGTGGGGCGTCAACTTCGACAAGAAGGAGGACGGCGAGTTCGACCTCCATCGCGAGGGCGGACACTCCGAGTTCCGCATCCTGCATCATGCAGACGATACGGGAGCTGAGATACAGCGCGGACTGATGGAAGCCGTCAAGCAGAACCCCAACATCGAGATTCTGGAGCATCACTTTGCCGTCGAGATTATCACCCAGCACCATCTGGGCATCCGCGTGACCCGTAGGACCCCGGATATAGAGTGCTACGGAGCCTACGTCCTGAATCCCAAGACAGGAAAAGTCGATACCTACCTGAGCAAAGTCACCCTGATGGCAACAGGCGGCACAGGAGCCATCTATGCCACCACCTCCAACCCTAATATCGCGACGGGCGACGGCATAGCTATGGTTTATCGTGCTAAGGGTAAGGTGAAGGATATGGAGTTCGTACAGTTCCACCCGACGGTGCTTTACAATCCCCAGGAGACGCATCCCGCCTACCTCATCACGGAGGCAATGCGAGGCTACGGAGGCATCCTGCGACTGCCAAACGGCGAGGAGTTCATGCAGAAATACGACGATCGCCTCTCCTTGGCTCCCAGAGACATCGTGGCACGTGCCATAGACCGTGAGATGAAGATACACGGCCTCGACCATGTCTGCCTCGATGTCACACACAAAGACCCTGAGGAGACCAAGCACCACTTCCCCAACATCTACGCCAAGTGCCTCAGCATCGGCATCGACATCACCAAACAGTACATCCCCGTTGCCCCAAGCGCCCACTACATGTGTGGCGGCATCAAGGTCGATCTGGACGGTCAGAGCAGCATCCGTCGCCTCTATGCCGTGGGCGAATGCTCGTGCACAGGACTGCACGGCGGCAATCGTCTGGCAAGCAACTCCCTCATCGAGGCCGTCGTCTATGCCGACGCCGCAGCCAAGCACTCCTTGGAGGTCATCGACCAGTACGACTTCAACGACAAGGTTCCCGAGTGGAACGACGAGGGCACAATGTCGAACGAAGAGAAGGTGCTCATCGCCCAGGATGTCAAGGAGGTGAACCAAATCATGAGCACCTACGTGGGCATCGTGCGCAGCGACCTTCGCCTGCATCGTGCTTGGGAACGTCTCGACTTGCTCTACGAAGAGACGGAACACCTCTTCAAGCGCGTCAAACCGACCAAAGACATCTGCGAGCTCCGCAACATGATTAATGTGGGTTATCTCATTACCCGTCAGGCTCTGGAGCGCAAAGAAAGTCGCGGCTTGCACTACACCATCGACTACGCAAAACACGCACTGGATAAAAGGTGAAAAAGGTAAATAATTGAAAGGGTGAAAAAAGGCATTCTCGGAATACTCATCATCATGGAGAGCTTCTTTCTGCTGCTCTCTATGGTTGTCGCTATCGTCTATGGCGAGAAGGGATGGCTTTGCTTCCTGCTCACGGCTCTGGGCACAATAGCTGTGGGTGCGTTCTGCATCTACCTGAGCCGCAGAGGAGAACCCGGGCGAATGCGGCGTGCCGATAACTTCCTGATTGTAGCGCTCTCGTGGATAGTGTTCTCTATTATCGGCATGTTCCCCTTCCTTTTCCTGACGGACATGAATGTGTCGAGTGCCTTCTTCGAGACGATGAGCGGCTTCACCACGACTGGAGCCACTTGCATTACCGATATCGACAGCCTGCCTAAGAGCCTGCTCTTCTGGCGAGCCATCACACAATGGATAGGCGGTTTGGGCATCGTGGTCTTCTCCTTCGCCCTCATCCCTGTCTATGAGATGAAGAACAGCAACATCTACTCTGCCGAAGTGACGGGACTTGGATTGGACAAACTGCGTCCGAAGATAGGCTCGACAGCAAGGCGTGTGCTCTTCATCTATCTGGTGCTCACCGGTGCCTGTGCCCTCGCCTATTGGCTCGGCCCGATGAATCTCTACGATGCTGTCTGCCATTCATTCACCACAATAGCGACCGGAGGCTTCAGTACACACTCGGAAAGTATGGCTTTCTTCCACAGCAGATACATAGAATATGTGGCCTCCTTCTTTATGATAGTCAGCAGCATCAACTTCTCGCTCTACTACTTCATGACCATCCGCCGTAGCCGCGTACTCTTCGCCAACGAGGAGGTGCGCGTCTTCATCGCTTATATCAGTGTGGCTGTGATAGGCTTCATGCTGCTTTTCTACTTTGCCCCCGTTCCGGAAGAAGCCCTTGAGAAACTGCCAAAAGGACTGGAAGAGACTTTCCGCACAGCGCTCTTCCATGTGAGCACCGTCGCAACAAGTACCGGTTTCTCGGCTCAGAAGTTCGATTATGTGGCTTGGGGTGGTTCGTTCTGGATGCCTACGGTGGTTATCATGGCCATCGGCGCCTGTGCCGGCAGTACGGCAGGCGGCATCAAGGTTATCCGCATTATCATCTGCGCCAAGAGCGTCTTCAACGAACTCATCCTGATGCTGCACCCCAGAGCCGTCCTTGGAATACGCGTCGGAAAACAGATTGTGCCGGACAACAAAGTGCGTCAGGCGTTGTCCTTCATCTTCATTTACCTCCTATTGGTCGTGATTGCAATGACCTGCCACTCGTTGCTTGGAGCAGACGTCGATACGGCATTGGGCAGTAGCATCAGTATGCTGAGCAACGTCGGACCTGCGACTGGTGCTACAGGTCCCGCCAGCACCTTTGCTGTTGTGCCGGCATCGGGAAAGTGGCTCATGAGTGCCTATATGTTGATAGGCCGTCTTGAAATCTTCACCGTCCTCTTCCTCCTCATGCCCAACTACTGGAAGGACAGAAAATAGATTTGCCTTAGACAGACAACTATGGACTATGGACTAATATAGTATCTTGACTTTGTCGAGATCGCTCACGCTCGGCATAGCTCAAATATGATTTGGCTCTGCTCTCACTTAATCGCGATCTTTTTCCCTTTTTCAATATAGATGCCGCGAGGCAATTTTGAATTATCTATACGGCGGCCTTGGAGGTCGATGATGTGGGTGGTGGAGTTTATGGGATTATGACTTTGAAGGTCATGGATGCCTGTAGCCATTTGCAAGCGTCGGATATAAGCCATTACTTCCTCGTGATATGGGTCGGCCTTATATGAAGTGGCATAAGCTACTGCATCATCGCGTGTCCAGCATGTATCGTTCACGCATAAGCCCTCCTGAGGGTCTGGTGCTTTGTAAAGCATCACATCGTCTTGGTAATATGCGTTGAGGTGTTTAGGAGATACATTTCCACCAAGATGAGAAACTATCTCTGTGGGGGGATCCATTACACCATAAATCATCGCTCCATGCAGGAATCCCAACTTTTCATACAAATCCAAATCTTTATCATAACATGTTTTAAGCACGCGGCATACAGTGCCATCCATCAATTGATATGTGCCATAGGATCCTACTTTGAAAGCCTCATTTTTAGGATACAAGG
>JAILRU010000021.1 GCA_024697945.1 Bacteroidaceae bacterium | reverse complement strand
CCTTGTATCCTAAAAATGAGGCTTTCAAAGTAGGATCCTATGGCACATATCAATTGATGGATGGCACTGTATGCCGCGTGCTTAAAACATGTTATGATAAAGATTTGGATTTGTATGAAAAGTTGGGATTCCTGCATGGAGTGATGATTTATGGTGTAATGGATCCACCCACCGAGATGGTGGATATTATTGGTGGAAACATATCTCCTAAACACCTCAATGCATATTACCAAGACAACACGATGCTTTACAAGGCACCAGACGCTCAGGAAGGTCTGTGTGTGAACGATACATGCTGGACACGCGATGATGCAGTAGCTTATGCCACTTCATATAAGGCTGATCCGTATCATGAAGAAGTAATGGCTTATATCCGACGCTTGCAAATGGCAACAGGCATCCATAACCCTCAAAGTCATAATTCCGAAAACGTCACCACCCACATCTTCGACCTCCAAGGCCGCCATCTCTCCGGCAAACCTGCCCGTGGCATCTACATAGAGAATAGGAAAAAGATCGCGATTAAGTGAGAGCAGAGCCAAATCATATTTGAGCTATGCCGAGCGTGAGCGATCTCGACAAAGTCAAGGTACTTTATTAGTCCATAGTGCATAGTCCATAGTGCATAGTGCATAGTCCGCGTCTTACGTTCCGCTCTCATAAAACAACACGGGAGGCCCTGCTGCAAATGTCAGCTGGACCTCCCGAAGCTGTTTTATTTTATATTTCTTATACGGCGACACCGGTTCGCATGACGTCATCGTAAAGAGGCGACTGACGGTCTTCGGCTATAAGAACAGGCTCAATGAGAAAACTAACCTTATCAACGTCATTCCATAGATTTTCGGCAATCTCAAACTTGTGGTCACCATAAGTGGGTACAATAACTGCCACATCAATGTCGCTGTCAGGATTAGCATAACCTTTAGAATAGGAGCCGAACATCATAACTTTGGGTTCGACAACGAAGCGAGGGCTTATAACTTGCTTATATCGGCGGACGAGCTGGAGGGCTTCGTCGCGAGTGAGAGTTCGTCTTTTATCCATTGCTGTAAATTTTTCGTTTCGTTGATGATTTCCCAACAGAAATCTTTGGTAAGCATTCGGGAGAGTCCTTCCTTGTCCTCAGGGTATCGGGCCTCGATGTTGTAATTGGTAATTCTGTTTAAAAAGCGACGTTGCTCATCGCTCATCCGCTCATAGAGTCCACATCCATCGGCCAAACGCTTGTGGCTATGCGTGTAGGGAGGGTCCTCTTCGCAAGTACCGCACCAGTAGGCCTTGACATTTTCTCAATTACTTGATGGCACATGAAGGCAACATAGAGCCAGCGGCCTGTCTGATGCATAGCTTTGGCTGTGTCAAAATCATAGTCGGCTATGTCGAGCCAATATCGCACCTTTTCTTCTTTAGTCATAAAAACACTTTTCCGCTGCAAAGGTACGAATAAGCGAGCACAAAACAAAATAAATCCAATTTAATTTTATTGTCGAGCGCAGAAGTAGCTCGACCGCAGGTCTTCCGCCTGCGCCTGAGCACCTAAGGAGCGCAAGAAGGTACAATAAAAGTGAAAAGTGAAAAGTGAAAAGTGAAAAATTATTGAGAAAAAGGAAAATAGTTAAGCAGCAGCGACTCGTTTCCGAACTGCTGCCGCCTAATTATCAATTATCAATTGTCAATTATCAATTATTAAAAGAGCGCCCCGAAGGGCACTCTTTTAATCTGCATCACCTCCTCCGCTGCTCTTGGTGAACACCTTGGTTGTCACTTCGCTGCTCACACCGTCCTTGATGGCGATTGCCTTTACGGTGGTGGTGGCAGAGAGAGTGATTGCCGAGCTGTAGAGAGAGCTGCTGCTGGTGGGAGTGGAGCCATCCGTGGTGTAGCGAATCTCAGCACCAGTCGGGCCGCTCATCGTTACCGAAGTGCTCGTCTCGAAAGGCGTAGTACCGCTGATGGTGGGAGCTGCAACGGCATCATCGCCGCCGGGAGTCGGTTCGGGATTGTCGTCGCTGTCGGCATCCTGCTGCCCTTCTGCGGTGGGAACCTCTACGAAGCGGAACTCACGCTCGTCGTTCAGGCGGGAAGTCAGCTCGGCAGCGGGCTCGAACACCACTGTGATCTTGGCACCGACGCTCGTCACGTCCTTCTTCTCCTTCTGACTCTTACCTTGCACACGAAGCTTGAACATGCCCAGTCCGTCGATGCTGACTGCGTTGCCGTTCAGCAGCTCGTCGAAGATGCTCTGTGGAAAGTCTGCGAAGACACCACCAATTTCACCAACCGAGAATGTCGAGCCGCGGGCCATGCGCTTGGCAAGCTGTGTCTCGGTGATGGTTGCAATACGCGTCCACTTGGGATAGTAGATTGTCTCTTTTGTTTGAAGGTTCGTACCCTTCATTTTGATTAGACTGATCATTGTTTTACAGTTTTAAATTATACAATATGGTTGATTAAAAAACGTCATGTTCATGACTCGCTCGATTCATGATACATGATTATGTCCGTTCATGATACATGATTGGGTCGATTCATGATACATGATTCACTCCATTCATGATACATGATTGATTCTGATACTGTACAGGATTGATTCCATTCATGGTCATGATTGACTCTATTCATGGTCATGATTGCCTCTGATGATACGCATGACGCGTTTGATTCATGTATAATATTCATAGCGTTTATCTTGATGATTCCGACCGCAAAGGTAGCGGTTTTGAAGAAACCTCGGAAAGAATTTAAGTAATTTAAAAACTCCTTAACATGCAATAACTTAATAAATCCCAACATTTAACACTTTTAATTAATATTATAAAAAAAGCTCCCGCGTCATTGCGACGCAGGAGCTGAACGGACACAAATTATTACTTCAAAAATATTTTATTCCTTCAGTAGCGGGAAGTTTAGTAGGCGTGGCTGCTTTCGCTGATTTCCTCTTGGGTGATGGGCTTGCGGTCGAGGGCACGCCAGGCATATACGATGTAGGCCAGAACGAAGGGGACTAACAGGCTGACGTAGAACATGGTGCGGAGGGTGAACTCGCTGCTCGAGGAGTTCTGCATCGTGAGCGACGACTGGAGGTCGGCCGTGGAGGGATAGTAGGCGGTGTTGTTCCATGCCGTAAGCAGGAGCAGTACAAGGACGGTGACAACGGTGCCGAAGCCTGCAACCCAGAAGCCGCGCTTCCATTCCTTGTGGAACATCGACCAGAAGATGCCGTGCAGGACAAACACCACGCCTATGAGGAGCATCACCAGGAGCGGCCACATGGTCAGGAGATTGTGCAAGTACTTGTACGGCTCCATGAAGATGACGCCTGTTTCAGGGTCGTAGGCATAGCCGTCGCAGGTCAGAATGTGGGCAAGGAAGGCGAGGAACAGTCCGAGAAACAGCCAAGTGTTGGTCCACAGGGGTTGGATAATCTGGTCGTGCCCGTGAAGCAGCTTGTCGTCGATGCGGTTGTGGAGGTAGAGGCATCCGAGTATGCGTGCCAGGAAGAACACGGCCAGGCCGAGGGCGAGGTTCCAGACATTGAGCAGGGCATCGAGTCCGTGGGAGGCATTGGCCCAACGGCTGACGACCATGTCGCCTCTTTCCACGATGAAGTTGGAGCCGTTGAAGAAGGTGGCTACGGCACCGCCAAGGAGCAGGGGACCGAGGATGCCGTTCAGGACGAGCAGACATTGGAAGGTGCGGGTGCCCAGCAGATTGCCCAGCTTGTTCTGGAACTCGTAGCTGACGGCTTGCAGGACGAAGGAGAAGAGGATAAGCATCCAAAGCCAGTAGGCTCCGCCAAAGCTGGTGGAGTAGAAGAGGGGATAGGAGGCAAAGAACGCTCCGCCGAAGGTGACGAGGGTGGTGAAGGTGAACTCCCATTTGCGGCCTGTGGCGTTGACGATGAGGCGGCGTTCGTCGGCCGTCTTGCCGATGGAGAAGATGAGCGAATTGGCTCCCTGCACGAACATCAGGAAGACGAGCAATGCCGCCAGCAGGGCTACGATGAAGCACCAGTAGTGCTGAAGGAAAAGGTAGGACATATTTTATTAAAAATGAAAAAATAAAAAATTCAAAATTATTAAATTCAAAATTCAAAATTAAAAAGGTTACGTGTTGGGGCCTTTTTTGATGGCGCGGAGCATGATGCTGATCTCTACGGCCAGGAGGGCGGTGAAGAGGATGAGGAAGAGCAGGAACGTGACCATGACTGCCGACGAACCCACCTGACTCACGCCAACCCACGTGGGCAGCATGTCCTGGATGGTCCAAGGCTGACGACCGAACTCAGCCACAAGCCAACCAGCCTCGCTGACGATGTAACTGATGGGGATGCAGAAGATGGCGGCAACTCCCATCCATCTTCCCCTGAGGAGGGCGGGCTTCCATAGTGCGATTAGGAACAGCAACACGAAGAGGCATCCACCACCCACCATGATGCGGAAGGCATAGAAGCAGACGGGGATGTAGGGCACTACCTGGGCGCGGTCCTTCACGTAGCCGTAGCCGAAATACTGTATGTTGGAATTGATAATTGACAATTGACAATTGATAATTGAGTCGTCTGCGCCTTCTGCCTTGGCTTTGCGATACTCGGCAAGGGTGGTGATGGCACGCTGTCCGCGTTCAATCTTTTCGTCTAATGAGGGTTCCACAGTGCCGTCCGGCTTCGTGTAACCATCCAGAATGTCGCGTATGCCAGGCACATAGCCGTTCACGTCGTTTGTGGCAAGGAATGACAGGGCGTAGGGTACAGCCAACTTCAAAGGAGGCTCGTCTGCTGCCTCATAGTCGGGCTGTTGGAAGGGATTGATGCCGGCAATCAGGGTCAGGGGCTGGTCGGTACCTCCCTTGTAGAGCGCCTCCATAGCTGCCAGTTTCATGGGTTGTGTCTGTGCTACGGTATAGGCCGAATGGTGTCCGGAGAGCATGATGAGCGCTGAGGAGATGAGTCCGAAGACGGCACCTACGCGCAGGCTCTTCGTGGCGAACTCCATGTGGCGCTTCCTGAGCAGATACCAACTCGATACGCCCACCACGAACACAGCTCCAAGCACCCAGGCCGAGAGTACCGTGTGGATGAACTTATCGACAGCCACGGGCGAGAGGGCCACGTCGAGGAAGGAGGTCATCTCGTTGCGCATAGTGTCGGGGTTGAACTGCTGGCCTACAGGATGTTGCATCCACGAGTTGGCCACCAGAATCCACCAAGCAGAGATTGTGGCGCCAAGTGTCGTGAGCCACGTGGAAGCCAGATGGAAGCCTTTGGAGACTTTTTCCCAGCCGAAGAACATCACGGCTACGAACGTGGATTCCATGAAGAAGGCCACGATGCCCTCTATGGCGAGCGGCGCTCCGAAGATGTCGCCCACGAGGTAGGAATAGTTCGACCAGTTGGTGCCGAACTCGAATTCGAGAATGATGCCCGTGGCGACACCCATAGCGAAGTTGATGCCGAAGAGGCGTTGCCAGTACTGTGCCGTACTACGCCAGAAGGGAGAGCCCGTTCGGTAATACTTGGTTTCCATGATGGACATGATGATGCCAAGTCCCAGGGTGAGTGGGACGAAAAGCCAATGATAGATGGCTGTGAGGGCGAACTGTGCCCGTGCCCAGTCGATGGCTGCGGGGTCGATGGAAAGAAGAGTCATATTTTTAAAAGGTTAAAAGGTTTGAAGGTTAAAAGGGTTAGTGGTTTAGGAGTTCTCGGGCGACGTATTCTGCTTCGCTACCTGAGGGAGCGTGCTGGCGGAGGAAGTCGGGGAAGAAGAATATCTTGAGCACGACAAAGATGATGAAGACCTTGATGGCAATGACAAGCCACAGGGTGCGCCCGATGGTCATATTGCGAAAGCCGTCGTAGTAGAGGTCAAACACGCGGTGCCAGAATCCAGTCCCCGTTCTGTTCATTGTTATTCAGATGTTTTCGGCACAAAAATACAACAGATAATTCAAAATTCAAAATTCAAAATACAAAATAATAGGGAAAAGTGAAAAAATATATAGGAATAGAAAATAATTATGAATTATGAATTATGAACTATGAATTATTTTATATCTTTGTCGTCAAAATAATATATAAGTGATAGGCCGAGATAAGTTCATACTTTCTTTTAGGGGACGGCGCAGACTGCTCATCGTTGTCATTGCTGTTGTACTTGTGGAATTGCTGTCTGCAGCGCAATATTATTTTACGCATAACCTGATGGAGCAGGAGTTGGATAAGCGTGCGGAGATGGAGCTTACGACGAAGGCCATCATCACGAAGGGAATCTTCGAAAACTCAGAACGCTTCCTCAAGAGTCACATCATGGAGGTCAAGAGGAACCTGGTTCATCCAGACTCCTTGGTGGGCATTATGGCGTGGACTCTCAAGTACTCTCCCCACCTGAAGGGATGCGGCATCGCGTTCAATCCGGGTTACTACAAAGACAAGGAGTATCTCTACGAGCCATACGCCCTAAGAACGGACAGCGGCATCCAGTGCCTGCAAGTGGCTGGTGAAAGGTTCGACTATACGAAGGACGGCTTCTACAGGTACATTCAGGAGAAGAAGGCCAACAGTTGGGTGGGCCCGTACGAGGATGCCTACCTGAAGAGGAAGCTTGTCAGTTATGCCATGCCTATCTATGCGGACCATGGAGATACGGTGGCGGTGCTTGGCATCGACATCGATACCCAAAACCTGGGTGATACGCTGAACAGCAGGCACATCTACCCGTCGTCGTTCGACCTCCTCCTTACGGAAAAGGGTGAATTGATATCGGGCCCCTCAGACCCGGACCTGCAGAAGAAGGTGGCGGAGGTGGTGGACGTCATCAACGACAGTACGTTCAAGAAGACCTGGATTAAGGAAGGCAGGGTGTGCGTAACAACTTATTACGACAAGGAGGCGGGCGACGAGTTGTCTATCTTCTATGCCAGCATGAAGGAGCAACCACATTGGCAGATTGCTGTGGTGTGCTACGACGACGAAGTGTATGGCTCTCTCTTCAAACTGCGCATTCGCCTGCTCTTGCTTTCCCTGCTGGCTTTCGGCATCCTGCTCTACATCTTGGGCCGTTTTGCGCGTAGTGAGGAGGAACTGAAGCGCACGACTTTGGAGGAGGAACGCATCGCAGGCGAACTGCGGGCTGCCAGTCAGATACAGCAGAGCATGCTGCCCCGCAGCCATCTGCGTACGGATGATGTGGATATCTGCGGCTCGCTGGTGCCTGCCCGTGAGGTGGGCGGCGACCTCTTCGACTACTTCATCCGCGACGAGAAGTTGTTCTTCTGCATCGGTGACGTGAGCGGCAAGGGAGCACCCTCGGCAATGCTCATGGGCGTGGTGCATTCCCTGTTCCGTGCCTTTACGGCTCATGAGAACGACCTTGTCAAAATCATGCAAGCCATCAACATCGCTTCCTGCCGTGGCAACGACTCCAATATGTTCGTCACCCTGTTCATGGGTGTGCTGGACCTGCCCACCGGTCATCTGCGCTATTGCAATGCGGGGCACGAAAGGCCATTTGTATTCGAGAATGGGAAGTGGGAAATTGTCGAGTGCAGTTCAAACCTCCCCATCGGCCTGTTTGATGACATGAGGTATGTCGTACAGGATATGCAGTTGCCGCCCGACAGCATCCTCTTCCTCTATACCGACGGATTGACGGAGGCGAAGAACAAGGAACGGAAGCAGTTCGGCATGAAGCGAACCCAAGATGCGCTCGATGCCTGTGCCGGGCAGCAGATATCACCTCAGGAAATCTTAGCGTCCGTCAGCAAGGAAGTACATCAGTTTGTGGGCGATGCTGAGCAAAGTGATGACTTGACGATGCTGGCCATCTGCTATATCTAATTCAAAATTTATAATCATTATAGGCAATGAAGACAACAATAGAAAAACTGGAAGACAAGTACCTCGTAACCCTTGTAGGTGAACTTGATACGGCTGCTGCAGCCGAAGTGGAGAAGACGCTTCAACCGCTCTACAACACAAATGGACTGGATGTCGTTATCGACTGCGCAGGTCTGGAATACATTGCATCAAGCGGTCTGCGCATCCTCATCAGTATCCTCAAGGGAGCGAAGTCAGGTGGTAGCAAGGTCATCATGAAGGACGTGAACGACGACATCAAGACTGTATTCAAACTGACAGGATTCATCAATATCTTTGAAGTGGAGTAGGCTAGAGGGTTTAATAGTTTAATTGTTTAATAGTTTAAGGGTTCAAAGAGTTCAAAAAGTTAGGGGTTATGGGAAAAAGAATATTTCTCTTAATGACTCTGTTGATTGTGGGGGTCATGATGATTTTTGCTCAGGAAGAACGAAAAGCGGATGGCTTGAGTGACGGTCAAAAAAAGAATCAGTTCATCCTGAAACTGGATATGCTCGGACATGGTGAGATTCGCGATGGTGGCTTTACGGGCTTGGATGACGAGTCGGCAGACAACAGCGCTCAGTTCCTCATGGAGCGGACACGACTGTCATTTGAGTACAAGCGTCCCCAGCTCGAAGCGAAAGTCGTACCCCAACATGTTGGAATATGGGGCGATAGGAGCAAAGGCGATTTCAACCTGTATGAGGCTTGGGCCAAGCTGAGTACAAAGTTCGGACTCTTCGCACAGATGGGACGTCAGATTCTGGCTTATGATGACGAGCGTATCATCGGTTCCAACGACTGGGCAATGGCTTCACTCTCGCACGATGTGCTCCGTCTGGGCTACGAAGGGCATGGGCACAAGGCGCATGTTATATTCGGCTTCAACCAGAACGCAGAGAACGTTACTGGCGGTACCTACTATGTCGATGGCTCACAACCTTATAAAGTGATGCATACAGCATGGTATCACTACGACGTACCCAAGATACCAATAGGTGCGTCCATATTGTTTATGAACATCGGTATGCAGGGAGGAAAGAAGGATGGCAAAGAGGCCGATGCTCCGCACACCAGGTATCAGCAATTGGTGGGCGGCTTCCTTTCCTTTAATCCTGGCATCCTATCGGCAGAGGCTTCCTACTACCACCAGATGGGACGTAACGAGGACAACGCTAAGATAGATGCATGGATGGCCAGTATCAAGACTCAAGTGCAAGTCTCAAAGAAGGTAAGTGTTGTAGCTGGCTATGACTACCTGAGTGGCGATGACTACCCTTATGTACGTCCAAAGGGTATGATAGGAATGGCTTGTCACGATAAAATCAGGTATTTCAATCCGGTCTATGGCTCCCATCACAAGTTCTATGGCATGATGGATTTCTTCTATGTGCAAGCCTTCTCTGATACATTCTCGCCAGGTCTGCAGAATCTTTATGCAGGGGCAAACTACAGCCCCATCAAGGGATTGGACATAACGGGGACATACCATTATATGGCAATGGCAACGACGCTGAAAGATATAAACAAGACTCTGGGACATGACATTGAAATAGAAGCATCCTACCAAGTCATGAGGGATGCCAAGGTGTCTCTCGGTTTCTCCTATATGGTGGGCACAGAGACCATGCAGAAGCTGAAGCGGGCTGATAACGGCAACAACCTGAAATGGGGCTGGTTCTCGCTGGTCGTTTCGCCAAGACTATTTACTACCAGATGGTAATGAGAAGAGACGTCAGGCAGTCATTGTGCCAAAAAGAAAGAAGTGCATTGAGATTGTGTTGTTCAATGCACTTCTGCGTTTTGCCTGTACCCAGAGCCGGGGTCGAACCGGCACGGGTTGCCCCACTGGTGTTTGAGACCAGCGCGTCTACCGATTCCGCCATCTGGGCTTTTGCGGCTGCAAAGGTACAATAAAAAGTGAAAAATGAAAAATGAAAAATGAAAAATTATTGAGAAAAAGTAAAAAAACAAAATCCAAAACTCAAAATTATAGGGAAAAGTGAAAAAATATCTGCATTTGTGCATAAAGAACAAATAAGGTGAAAAAACGCCATACATCACACAAAAAATGAAAAATGATAAATGAAAAGTGAATATCTACCATCGTACCTCGTAAAATGTTCGTTGCTTCTCAGCGCGCTGCCTATGACGATGAAGGCGGGGAAGCATCCTAATATAATATATATAATGTGTGACGACATGGGCTATGGCGACTTGGGTTGCTACGGACAGAAGTTCATCAGCACGCCTTGCATAGATCGGATGGCCAGCGAGGGTATGCGTTTCACTCAGGCCTATGCCGGATGTCCTGTCAGTGCGCCCAGCCGTTGCTCCTTCATGACCGGTCAGCACACGGGTCACGCCAAGATTCGCGGCAACAAGGAGTACTGGGGCCGTTCGGTGATGCGTCAGAATATGTTTGGCGAGAATGCGGACTACTACGTTGTTGGTCAGGAGCCTTACGATATGACGCATCCCATCATTCCTGAACTTTTCAAGGAGAAGGGCTACCGGACGGGTATGTTCGGCAAGTGGGCTGGAGGCTATTGGAACTACGACTTCCCTGACACCTACGCTGCGCTGCCCGATGGAAATACGGACACCAGTCAGAGCCATGAGAGCTCGTCCTGCTCGTTGCCCAACCTCAGGGGCATCGACTGCTTCTACGGGCCGGTCTGCCAGTTCCAGGCACATACCTATTACCCCAACTTCTTGAACCGATACGACCCGGAGGGACGTGGGGACACGTATCTTGTGGCTGAGGTGATGGAGCAGAACATTCAGCACCCTGCCATCAGTACGGGGAGCAAGGGCTATGAGCAGCGCGAGCAGTACTCAGCAGACCTCATTCATCGCTATGCACTTGAGTGGCTTGACCGTCAGACGAAGGATGAGCCTTTCCTGGGCATCTTTACCTACACTTTGCCTCATGCCGAGCTATGGCAGCCGCGAGATAGCATCGTGGAGCGCTATCATCAGCAGTTCCCAGCCAACGAAGAACGCTCCTACCGCACCGATGCTGGCAGCTGGTATTATGGCGGGAGCGACAAGCACGCTCAGTTTGCGGCTATGATAACGCGCTTGGATTGCTATGTTGGCGAGATATTGGAAAAACTCAGGGAGAGGGGACTGGATGAGAACACTCTGGTCATCTTCACCAGCGACAACGGACCTCACGAAGAGGGTGGGGCAGATCCGTCGTTCTTCGGCAGGGACGGCAAACTGCGTGGCATCAAGCGCAGCACCTACGAGGGCGGCATCCGCATCCCGTTCATCTGCTGGGGCGCAGGTGTGCCGCGGGGAACGGTCAGCGACCACCAGTTGGCTTTCTACGACCTCATGCCGACTTTTATGGAATACAGCGGAGCCTTTACAAAGCAGGAAATCAAGGAAAAAAGCCTTCCACCTCAAGGGGAGGCTTCCAAATACGACGGCATCTCCTTCTGCCCGACTCTGCTTGGAAAGCCACGCAAGCAGCGCCAGCATGACTTCCTTTACTGGGAGATGAGTGATGGCGGCACACAGGTCATCGGGGTCAGACAGGGGGACTGGAAGTTGGTTGTCAGTCAAGGTAAGCCGTTCCTCTACAACCTCAAGAATGACATCCACGAGGAACACGACCTGAAGGACTCACAACCTGACAAATTTGCAGAGCTCATCAATATCGTACACCGCGAGCACATCGACAGCCCGCTATTCCCAATTACATTACCGTAGTAGGATGTCCGTTTCTATCTCTCCGCCCGCATGGGGTTGTTGAGGAAGTCCTCGTAGCTGAGGCGGATACCGTCCTCCAGTTCGGTCTTGTACCTCCAACCCAGCGCAGTAGCCTTCGATACGTCCAATAGCTTTCGCGGAGTGCCGTTCGGGCGTGTGGCGTCCCACTCAATCCTGCCCTTGTATCCAATCACCTTTGCCACAAGTTCTGTGAGGGCCTTGATTGTCAGCTCCTTGCCTGTGCCAGCGTTGACGGTCTCGTTGCCGCTGTAGTTGTTCATCAGGAACACACAGAGGTTGGCGAGGTCATCTACGTAGAGGAACTCGCGAAGGGGGCTGCCGTCTCCCCAGCAGGTGACGCTCTCCTTCCCCTCCACCTTAGCCTCGTGGAACCTTCTGATGAGGGCGGGAAGCACGTGGCTGTGTTCGGGATGGTAGTTGTCATTGGGGCCGTACAGGTTCGTGGGCATTACGGAGATGTAGTCCGTGCCGTACTGCCGGTTCAGGAACTCGCAATACTTCAGCCCGCTAATCTTTGCCAGAGCGTATGCCTCGTTGGTTTTCTCCAGTTCGCCGGTAAGCAGGCAGCTCTCGTGCATCGGTTGCGGCGCCAAGCGTGGATAGATGCATGAGCTTCCCAGGAACTCGAGCTTCTTGCAGCCGTTCTTCCAAGCCGCGTGGATGACGTTCATCTCCATTATCATGTTCTCGTACATGAAGTCCGCCAGCGCGCTCTGATTGGCTATGATACCGCCCACCTTCGCTGCTGCCAGGAACACGTACTCCGGTTTTTCGGCTTGGAAAAAAACTTCCACATCAGCCTGGCGGGTAAGGTCAAGTTCCTTGTGGGTCCTCAATACCAGGTTGTTATATCCTTGCCGTTTTAATTCACGTACTATTGCACTGCCGACCATACCCCTATGACCGGCTACGTATATCTTACTATAAAATTTCATTTTCTAGTATTGTTTAGAGTTGATTGTTTAGAGTTTAGAGACAGTTACTCAGTTGAGAGTTTATAAGTCTTCATAAGCCCTGATAATAATCGAGCCTCTTCTTCAATCAGTTGATCTATACTTAGCCGTTCTTCATCAGTAATGAAGTCAAGTTCATTGGCAATCTCAAATTGTGAAGAGACCTCCATTAGTGAACCATATGCCATTTCGATGAAATGAGCCTTATCTCTTACGGAAAAACTATTAATTCCCTCTGCAATATTGGACGTAATTGATACTGATGCTCTTCTTAGTTGGTCACACATCGCATAGCGTTCTTCCACTGGAAAATTCTTCAAAAGTTTGTAAGTTTTCTTGACCACCTCTTTCGCTTTTTGATAAGCAATCAACTTGCGATACCCGAAAATTTCCATACTTTTCAACTCTGAAAAATAAAACTGACTCTAAACTCTAAACCCTAAACTCTAAACTTATTTCACGATTCCCTTTTCCAGGTACTCAGCGAGGTTGGTGCGGACTTTTTCTGCGGCACCTTCGGCTGCAACTTTTGCCATATCGTGGTCCACCATCAAACGAACCAGCTCCTCGAAGCTGGTCTTGCCCGGGTTCCAACCCAGCTTGGCCTTTGCCTTTGTGGGGTCACCCCAGAGGTTTACAACGTCCGTGGGACGATAGAAATCCTCGCTGACTGCCACAACAGTCTTGCCGACGAGAGAGTTTAGAGTTGAGTGTTCAGAGTTTAGAGAGGCGCGGTTGTCCTTGACGACGATTCCGACTTCGTCGATGCCTTTGCCTTCGAATTTGAGTTCAAGACCTACATGGCGGAACGCCAGGTCTGTGAACTCGCGGACGCTGTGCTGCACGCCTGTGGCGATGACGAAGTCCTCCGGCTTGTCGTTCTGCATGATGAGCCACATGCACTCCACATAGTCCTTGGCGTAGCCCCAGTCGCGCAGGCTGTCGAGATTGCCCAGATAGAGTGTCTCCTGCTTGCCCTGTGCAATACGCGCAGCAGCCAGAGTAATCTTGCGGGTCACGAATGTCTCGCCTCGGCGCTCGCTCTCATGATTGAAGAGGATGCCCGAGCAGCAGAACATGCCGTATGCCTCGCGGTATTCCTTTATAATCCAATATCCGTAAAGCTTCGCTACAGCGTATGGACTGTAGGGGTGGAAGGGCGTGTTCTCGTTCTGGGGAACCTCCTCCACCTTGCCGTAAAGTTCTGAGGTAGAGGCCTGATAAATCTTGCACTGGGCCTCTAAATGATTAGTGCGCACGGCCTCCAGGATGCGGAGCACGCCGACAGCATCCACATCGGCTGTGAATTCAGGTGAGTCGAAGCTGACCTGCACATGACTCTGAGCCGCCAGGTTGTATATCTCTGTAGGCTGGACCATACCAACCAACTTGACCAGCGACATAGAGTCGCTCATGTCGGCATAGTGCAAGTGGAAATGGGGCTTGCCCTCCAGATGTGCGATGCGCTCGCGGAAGTCAACAGAGGACCGACGGATAGTGCCGTGTACTTCATAACCCTTTTCGAGAAGAAACTCGCTCAGGAATGAACCATCCTGACCTGTAACGCCTGTAATAAGTGCAACTCGTTTATCCATTCCTAAAACCTTAACCCCTTAACATTTAACTCTTAACTCTTAACTCTTAACTCTTAACTCTTAACTCCCCTCCTTCTTCTCCTCACTGAATTGCTTGATGCGTTGTTCGTCGCTGAGGCGGCAGATGAGCAGGGTGTTGTCGCACTCTGCCACGATGTAGCCGTCCAGACCCTGTATGACGACGCGCTTCTCTTGGTTCGCGTGTACGATGCAATTGGTTGTTTCATAGACATCTATGTTCTCCCCAATAAGGGCATTTCCGTAGATGTCGCGGCTGGAGTTCTCTAAGAGCGAGCCCCACGTTCCCAGGTCGCTCCATCCGAAGCTGGCGGGGAAGACATAAATCTCCTCGGCCTTCTCCATGATGGCATAGTCGATGGAGATGTTCTCGCACTGCGGGAAGACCTCGTTGATGGCATCCTGCTCTTTCTCTGTGCCATAGACGGGCAACAAGTCCTCGAAAATCTGTGACAACGTGGGCTGATAGACGCGAAGGGCATTGGCGATGGTGCCGACGTTCCAGATGAAGATGCCGGCGTTCCAGAAAAAGTTGTTCTTCTCGATGTATCGCTTGGCGGTATCTATGTCGGGCTTCTCCCTGAAGGAATCCACGCGGAAAATCTCCTTGTTTCTTGCGCAGGAGTAGGAGAGGTCGGCCTGTATGTAGCCGTAGCCTGTCTCCGGACGGTTGGGCTTCATACCGAGTGTGACCATAGCATCCGACTCGGCGACGAACTTCAGGCACGACTTGATGACGCGCTGATATTCCGCGGTGTTCATCACGATGGCATCACTTGGCGTCACCACGATATTGGCCTTGGGGTCTCCGGCCTTGATGCGCCAGCTGGCATAAGCTATGCAGGGGGCGGTATTGCGACGGCAAGGCTCCAACAGGACATGGTTCCAGGGAACTTCCGGCAATTGCTCGCGAACGATATTGACATACGCGGCTGAGGTGACAACCCATGTGTTCTCAGCAGGAATAATCCGTTTGAAGCGGTCGAAGGTCAACTGAATAAGCGTTCTGCCACAGCCCATCACGTCAACAAACTGCTTCGGCCTCTGCGGCGTACTCATCGGCCAGAAACGGCTCCCCACGCCGCCTGCCATGATTACCAAGTGATTGTGCTCTTCCATCTGTGTAAGGTTTTTTTGAGAAAATGATTTGCAAAAATAGCACTTTCTCCACGACCAGACAAAGAAAACAAAGAGAAAAAATGCCTAAATGTAAAGAAATGTAAAAAAATACGGGGATTATTATAGCATAGGAAGCAGCGAGAATGGCGTTGTATAGGTGGTTCGGATGCGCCAGGCATCGGGATAAAGGTTGTTGATGCGGTTCCCGACGCCTTTGCCCGGGCCGAGTACAAGACCACGATAGCAGAGCGTAACCGGCCCTCGTGGAGCCTCCACACGGAGCGCTTCATGGCGAAGGTATTGCAGCGCCTCGTTGTAGGTGAGGTCGATATTGACCCCCCATCCCCCTTTAGGGGAAGAAAAAGAATCATAAAGGACGCGCAGGCCTCCAGTCTTTTTTAACTTGTCACCCTTCACCTGTAATTTTTCACTTTTCATTTTTAATTTTTCACTTCTTATCACCGCCACGTAGAACCCTTCTCCCCTGTCACGACCGGGCAGGAAGTGGCGTTCCATCAGCAGTTCCCCGCCTAGTTCCTCGCAAATCCAGCGAGCATTATCCTCGTCCTCATGACGATTGAAGGTGCAGGTGCTGTAGATGAGCAGACCGCCTGGCTTGAGCACGTGCCAGATGTCCTGCAGGATTTCCCGTTGCCGCTTCTGGCACATCGCCACGTTCTCCAGACTCCATTCCTGCCTTGCCACTTCGTCCTTGCGGAACATCCCCTCGCCGGAACAGGGAACATCCGTCAGTAACACATCCACATGGCCCGTCAAAGTGCCAAACTCCGCAGGATAGTTCTGTGTCACAATGACTTGTGGAGCTTCCTCGGACAGTCCCGCCATCCACTTCTGCATGTTCTCAGACAGGATTTGAGCACGTTTGGCAATCGGTTCGTTGCAGATGAGGAGCGACCCCTCGGGCAGGAGGCTTTGCAGAAGAGTGCTCTTCCCTCCCGGCGCAGCACAAAGGTCGAGGGCCAAGACCTCCTCTGACTCCTCTGTTAGGGGGAGATTTTGTAGGGCCTTTGCCACATACATCGAGGCAGCTTCCTGCACATAGTAGGCTCCCGCATGAAGCAGGGGGTCGAAGGTGAAAGCAGGCCTGTCGGGAAGGTAGAACGCATTGGGGCACCAAGGAACCGGTTCAAAATCAGGATGATGGTTCAGTACCTCTTCCGCAGAAATCTTGCGCGGATTGAGACGAATGGAAACCTCTGGCTCCGTCGTATCCAAGGCACAGCAAAGCGCATCTGCCGTCGCAGCATCATAGTGCTCGTGCATGAGGCGCACAAAGTCCAGAGGCAATTTTATCATCTCGTTGTCCATTTGCCTCTCTTCGCTTCTGGGGGGGTAGGTGGTATGGGGCATTCCTCACACCCAAATGTATGAAGCTCGGCTTCGGGACTGACGTGGATGGGCGTATCGGCTTTGTAGCCGTGCATGCGGCAACCGGTCATGGTGACGGAGGCTTCGCCGCGGACGGTGATGTAGTCCCACGAAGCGCCGAGGGTAGTCAGGGCTGGATTGCCGCCCGAGAAGCTCTCCACATTCGAAAGCGAGGTGTGTCCCTTGCCCTCTATCAGGATGGGATGCACGTCCTCCAGCCTCTCGCCCACGTTGGCAATGATGGAACCCTGGGCTATCTGCCAGTTGCGGTTCGTCCACTGACCGCCCAGCTTGTGAATGCCCACGCCCACGCAGTCGAAGTTGAAGTTCGTCATCTGTCCGTAGGTCTCGCTTCCCAGATAGATGCCTCCATACACACCGAAGGTGAAGAGGTCCATCAGCTGCGCGTTGTCCGTGTGGTCTATCCAGTAGGAATAGGTCTTCTGACGCACCACGGAGTCGATGACCTCACGCTTGAATGACCGTCCGAACTCCCTCATATTGGCGGGGTTGATGTGACAGTGCAGGATGCGCGGCACGTCGTAGCAACGGTCTATCGCGATGAACTGGCCGCTCAGGGGATAGCCGTAGCAGTGCTCGAAGAGAATCTGCTCGCAGATATTCGGTGCCTGGGCCCTGAAGTCCATAGCCATATACTCGCCATAGAACGTCAGGCAGCTCAGGGTGACACCCTGCACATACTGCCCGGGTGCCATACGGATAGTTGTCGGATAGGCGATGATGCCGTTTGGGTCTTGCCAGGCCTGTTCGGGGTAGTAGAACTGGATGCCTCGCACCTGCGTGGCGGATTCCACCGTAAGGAAGGGCTGCTGGCGGTCGGTGATGACGAACAGCGAGCCGGTTGGACCTGAGCGGTCGGGTAGGGCAGTACCCCTGCCTGTCGGACCGTGCGCACCAAGCAGAGTGACGTTACGTTTCAGTACGATGCCGCCCTGCATCGGATAGCCGCCCTCAGCGGGTTCCACATAAAGCACGCCGCCCAGGGCACTCATCTTGTCGATGGCAGCCTGCAGGTTTCGACTGTTCTCCTCTGCCGTATTGGTCGGCAGCACTCCCACGGTCTGTACTGATAGGAATCCCTGTGCATGAGCTCCAAAAGTCAGGACCATCCACAGCGCAAAGAAAATTTTGTGTTTCATTTTTCTGGTGTAGGTTTTCTTCGACTTCTGAATCCAGTTGTGAGCATGGAACCCAGGCCCAAGCAGTTCCTGCTCCGCCTCGCGGTTCCCGCGCCTCATAGCCTTAATAGCATCCAGATTCGTAGCCGTTTTTATGTTCCGTTTAATCCTTTTCATGTTGTTTTTCGCTAACAACACTGCAAAGTTACAACAAAAAGTGAAAAGTGAAAAGTGAAAAGTGAAAAAATTAAGAATAGGACAATACTACAGGGCGTCTAAAACTATCTTAAACCACAAATTTAGCGGAATTAACAGATGTTTTCTTTGTAAATATCAGAAAAAATCGTATCTTTGCAGCAAAAATACAGGAATAAAAAATATCTTCTCTTTTTTGCTTTATTGTAACAGATGTTTTCTTCCCGACGTATTTAGAAAAACTCCCCACCAAGTCTATACCAAGTCTATACCAACCCTATACCAAGTCTATACCAACCCTATATCCCCTCAGGAACCTCTCATGTTCCTCTCATGTTCCCCTCATGTTCCCCTCATGTTCCCCTCATATCACTCTCATGTTCCTCTCTAATCGACCTCTAATGTATAGGATTAGAGATGCTTTGGAGGAGAAGTGGAGGAACAATGGAGATAAAATGGAGGAAATAATGAAATCATTATGAGAGTACCCTTAATGGGACATGAGAAAAGAAGAAATGTGATTAAGTGGAGCATATCTACCTATGCATATTATTTCACGAAATCTGTTAAAGTATCTTTTTTTATTGATTATGGTATTTTTTTTGCTATTCATAGATTCTTTATCGAAAAAAAATGGTATCTTTGCAATGTCTTTGCTAATAAAGTGGATGTTCTTGCCTTCATTCTTAGACAACACGAACGGCGAGACGGATGGACGTAGAGCGAATGGATAGATACCGTAAACCTCAATTCTAAACAGTAGGTCAAACTATTTAATAATGAATCATATGGAAATGACAATTATTCAGAAGACTAAGCTGTGGTGGCGGATGCTGCTACTGCTTTTCGTATGCCTTTTTGGAGTCACCAGTGGTCTGTGGGCCAGTATCTATGATTTCAGTGAGTCGGATTACACTAAGGTTATCAGTAGTGTGTCGTTTGACAAGCCTTATTACCGCGTAAGATTATTGTTTTACGATGCCGACAGCTACGACTCTTTCTTCTGCCACAACAACGCAGAAAGCGGTCATAAGGGGCCTGCTGTCTATGTTGATGGCCATTACATCTGTTCACCCGACTGGGAGCTCGCGTGGTCTGGCTCCAAGGAAGATGATGCGGGCGACGGAAGTGGTAAAGACTGCTACGAAGCGTGCAGCGAATATGACAGTTGGTGGGGTGACGGTTATTCTAAGACCATCGATGGGGTCACTTACACCATAAAATTTTGGGACCCCTATTGCACATCTTCGAGCAGCACAGGCGGAAAGCGTGCTGTTGATATGTATGTCTTTATCAGTAAGATGCTGGTTGGGACGGATCACTCCATCAGGGTGAGAGGCAGATGGAAGACCAACTCTTACAGTACCAACTGGCGAGAGGTGGTATTCTCCACTGAATCCTCCAACGACAGGCTGAAACTAGGTAAACTGAGTTCTTTCGGAGTGGGCAGTCCCACGGGGGAGATGTCGGCCTACAAAAAGATGAAAATTAGCGGTAATTTGGTTACCGAAAATGGTCCAACCGTTGTAGGAACCTATACTGGAGCCACTACCAGCGGTCTGGACTGGAGCGATAATCTGACCTCTTACGGTTCGTACAACAAAGGCCTTGCCACTTTCTCAAACTTGGAGCTGGGTTTCGACGAGCGTGATGACTTCTTTAACATGCAGTCAAAGTATGTGGAGTATATCATCACTGACCAAGTCACCGTCGATAAGGCTGCAATGCCCGAAGTGAAATTTTATCAGTGGTACATCGTGAAAGTACCCGGCTTTGTCTATCCCACCAAATTTACGAAGGTTGTTACAGATCCATGGTCGAAAACGGTGGAACTGGAATGGGAGAAGAATGAAAGAGATAACCGCAGCAAGGCGGGCACTTGGACGGTACTCCGAGACGATGAAGTGGTTGCCAACGGTTTGGCCTACGGAAGAAACTCTTGTACCGTACCTGTCCCACAATACGACAAAACCTACACCTATAAGTTGGTCTTTGTGCCGAATGATTCTCCTGAGAATACCTATATCAACAATTTGAGCCTCTCGCGTAATGTAAATCTTACACGCGATTGGGCCTTCTCTAACTTCAAGGGCGAGATAGAGGGCGACGATGCTATCAAGTTGACATGGAATCATCCAATAATACCCGATGCCTCCAGCTCGAACAAGTACACCATGAAACTGGAGCGCATGGACAACAATGCCAACATGCCCCAGTGGGTAGAGATTACGAACATTGATATCAGCAGCTCGTCTACGGAGGAAGGCACTTATACGGACAACATGAATCTGAGTGCCAATCACTCCTACAGCTACAGGCTCTCCATCAACCTGCTTGAGACCACCATCACTACTGGCGACTTCAACCCCGTGACCATCGGCGGCTCGAAGATTACGAACTTTACAGCCTCCCGTGGCACCTATAGCAATGTGGTGAAGCTGTCGTGGACGGTGCGTCAGGTGGGTGTCGATGCCACCGAGTTCGCGCTCTTCCGCCGCCCACTCGGCACTATCGGCGATGGCGGTTGGAGGCAGCTTGAGAGCTTCAGCGGAACGTCCGCCAACTACAGCTATAATGACGAGTCTACGCAGGCTGGCAACTACAATGAATACAAGATAGCCATCGTGAGTACAGACCCCGTTACGAAAAAACAGTACTTCTCCGATTCACGTAATACTGACGGCTTCACCTTTTCCTCTGGCGTGGTGAGTGGACGTATCACCTTCGGAACGGGGGCTGGGGTAGAAGGCGCAAAGGTGGTACTGAAGCAGCAGAACGGCGACGGCGAGGTGAGCCAGAATGGCGGCATGCACTCGCTGCGTTTCAAGGGCAGCAAGAATACTGGTCTGAAGCTTCTTACAGATACAGCTACTATCCAAAAGCTCTTCGGCGGCGATTTCTCCATTCAGATGTGGGTTAATCCCGCATTTAGTGAGATGTCTGAAAATAATAGCAGCAATGTTTTGCTTTATGTCTATGATACTTTCTCCCTCAGGCTCTTGTGTCGCAACTCCGGTAGCACCAAGGACTACCAGATACAAGCATGGATGAGTATATATGGCAATTCCTATATTACTATTCCCGGTGACCAGTGGAGCCATGTGACTTTAGTCCACTCAGCTACCGACAAGACCACCAAGGTTGTCGTAAAAAGGGCGGACGGCACGATGACGAAGGGATTCATCTCTCATTTTAATAACCTGAACGTGGATTGGACTGCCAAAGCCTTGACCGCCAATAGTATGGTCATAGGCAATTCGACTGCCATGAATGCTAATTATAACTATAGAGGTTATATTGATGAATTTCGTTTCTTCACCAAGGCTTTGACTGATACAGAAATAGAGCGTAACTATAATCATCCTCTTTCTGGCAGCGAAGACGGTTTGGCCATCTACTATCCCTTCGACGAGGGCATCGCTTTGCAAACGATAGCCTACGACTTCTCGAAGACCAACGGCATACCCAATGGCCTCCATGCCGAAAGCGGGAAAGTTGCCGCCATCTCTTCGACCAATGTGCCGAATGAAGACCAACTGAGCTTGATGGACTATACCGACGTGAATGGCAACTACACCGTGCGCGGTGTTCCCTATTCTGGGGAGGGAACCTCGTACAGCATCGTTCCCCAAAAGGGTATGCACAACTTCTTGCCCACTTCTCAGTCGCGCTTTGTCAGTACGTCATCGCTTGTCCACAACGGTGTCGATTTCACCGATGTCAGTTCGTTCCCAGTCAGCGGTAAGGTGTTCTATGCTGGCACTGACTATCCTGTCGAGGGCGTGAGCTTTACCGTTGATGGTACTCCCTGTACTCGTGGTGGACAGCTTATTACGACAGACGAAGAAGGTGCCTATACCATCAGTGTTCCCATTGGCGACCATTACATCCAGGCGGTGAAAAATGGCCATGTGTTTGCCAACAATGGCCGCTATCCTGCCGACCCGTTCCTGACAGACAGCTGCTTTACCTTTGTTCAGGAGGTGAAGAATCTGGAGTTTCAGGATGAGACGCTTGTCAACTTCACGGGCCGTGTCGTTGGTGGCGACATTGAAGGCAGCAAGCCCTTGGGCTTTGGTCTGAGTGAGAACAACATCGGCATCACTGAACTGGTGCTGACCCCGATAAACACCGTGCCGCGCATGAATGTGGTGAAGCAGGTGACGGAGACCGCCTACAGCTACGAGACAAACCAGGACACTGTCTTTATTGCCTCGAAGACTGACAAGATTCGCAGCAAGTCTTGGCGTGGTGCCAAGGATGCTGATTGCCGCAAGCTGTTTATCCGTACAGACTCCCTGACGGGCGAGTTTTCGGCCATGATACCGCCTATTCAGTACAAGGTGAGCAGCATGTCCGTACTCAGCAACGACAGCATCGACTTCGGTGAGCTGACTATTGTGGATCTCAGCGATCCGCTGACTGAATCATCGGACACGCTGACTCACGACGGCACCTCCGATACTTATACCTACAATGTCAAGTTGAAGCAGACCTACCATAATCCCAAGCCAACATTCATTGTATGGCAGGATGGACGTGAAGACGGATCGTTCGGCATCGACTCTTATAAGTTCAAGGATGCGGTCAATCAATCCGTCATCAACAACATCTATACTGTGGAAAACGACGGTTCCGTGACCTATAATTATGGTGTCAGCGGCCACCATGCTCCTTTGTTCTTACAGGGAGGTTCCTATACCTTCTTCATTAAAGCCTACGAGCTCTATGAGAATTATGACGCCGATGCCCACAATCCCAAAACCTCCAACGTTCCTTTGAAGAATGTCATAGTGACCATCGACAATGCCCTGTCCGACGACCAGCCGGTGTGGATGGTGACGGGCGAAGTGTACATCGACGGTGAGAAATATCAGGCTCATGAAGGAGACGTTGTCGAGCTGAAGAGCAATGAACTGAAGCTTGACAGCCTTGGTCGGGGAGTCTATACGTGGCATGGCGGTTTGCCCAACGTGTCTTCCCCATTCACTCGTACCATTTCTATGTCGTACGACATCAACGGCTACCATTACACGTGGGAAAATCCTTGGCCAAATAATGCCATGGAGGGCATTCTGATGGGCGACCTGTCAACGGGCAACAATTTCATCACCAGCGGCCCTGACAAGTTGGTTATGATTCTGCGTGATCCGCCAGGCACAGGCTCGTCGGCCGAGTGGACCACTGGGACAGCCACGTCTGTGACCAAACTTGAAAATGACACATGGTCAGACAGTGCCGAATCAGGATTCACCAGCCATTTGGGGCATACAGAAGATTTTATTACTGGTTCAGGTACGGTAACTGTTGCCAATACCACATTGGTAGCTTCGTCTTGCAAAATTGAGGACAAGGACGACTTAACCTTCCATGTCACCGAAGAGAATGAGGGTGAGAAGGGCGAAACGATTGAGACAACCATCTCTGTCGAAGAGACTGTGGCTACCTCCGGGGAGCCTGATTTTGTGGGTGCAGACGGTGACGTGTTTGTCGGTCAGGCCACCAACATCATTTTCGGCAACGCCCGCCACGTAGGCTTTATTACTGACGGAGCCAACTTTGAGATTGGTCTGCGTAACGTTATCTCCACAAGTTTGGATTTTGGAACCACCTTCAGCTACACGCAAAGTTACATTGAGAACACGCTCTTCCCCAACTTCGAATTGATGCGTGAGAACTTGCTGACCACGACGACGCAGGATTCCATCAACGCCTTCCAACCCAGCAATGGCGTCGGAGTACATGATTTGGGCAAGAATGCTGGCAACCTCTATCTCACTACGCTTAAGCCTGACGATGACCATTATGGAGAATCGGGCTACTACACCGTGATTATTCCCAGAGGGGAGAAAGTCATGCCTGACAACCTGACAGAGTTAGAACAGACTTTATGGGCAATTGCGAATAAGGAAGCTGTCACTGACAGCATAAGATGGATTAACAGCCAGATAAAGAACTGGAAATATTACCTTGCAATGAACGAGAAGGAGAAAGTGCGTGCCTACGAGCTGCGAGAAAAAAATGTAACAGACAGCTTGGAGTATGTGAACTACTCGTTTGACGGAGGTGCCAGCCGTAGCTACAGTTGGGAAAAGGACTCCACAAATACCTCATCGTGGGAGTGGTCGGTATCGGCTGGTGTCCTTGCGGCCAACCGCCTCGGATTTGATATACATGGAACGGGCGTTGACTGGGAACTTGAGGTGACTGCCACTGGTGGCCGTCATGAAGCTAAAGATACCATCAATGCCTATACCACCTCCTTCGCCTATACGCTGGCCGAGGAGGGCAGCGACGCTATCTCCGTTGATGTCTATCGCTACGGTGCCTTTAGTCCCATCTTCCGCACACGTGGTGGTCAGACAAGCAACCCGTATGAGGGTAAGGTCGTAACCAAATACTACAAGCCTGGCACTACTATCATGGAGGAGACGATGCAGATTGAAGTGCCGCAGATTGACGTGGATGTGCCCATCGTCAGCGACATTCCAACTGGCTCGGCAGCCAACTATACACTGCGCTTAGGCAATGCCTCTGAAATTGGCGAGGATGTGGCCTACAGAATCTTCGTGCTCGACGAGACGAACCCCGACGGCGCACAGCTCAGTATCGACGGAAAGGTGCTCACCGAAGGCCGTCTCATCAAAGTGCCTGGTAACCAGACACTCACCAAGATTCTGCAACTGCGCCAGACCGACACCAGCATTCTCAACTATGAGGGCAACACTGATCCAGAGCACGAGCTTTATGGTAAGGGCATCGGCATCGTCTTTGCCTCTGACTCACAGCCTGAGGACATCGCTGACACCATCTTCATCAAAGCCTACTATGTCCCGTCGTCGTCCGACGTGGCTTTGCGCCTGTCGAACACAACGATGAACACGCAGACGGGTACCGACCTTACCTTGACTTTCTCAGGTTTCGACCGCAACTACCACAACCTGAAGGCTTTCCGGTTGCAGTACAAGCAGCAGGGAGCAACCGACTGGACACAATTGCACGAATTTGTGCTCAACAACGCCGATCTGGAGGAAAACGACGAAAACAAAGAGTTGTTGCCTGCCAGCGGAGCCAGCATTAACTACACCCTGCCCATGGCTTCATTCCCCGACGGCAACTACCTGTTCCGTGTTGTGTCAGCTGCCACCTACGGACTGGGGGAAGTTTATAAGTACAGCGATGAGATAGCACTCATCAAGGATACTAAACGTCCTACCCCGATGGGACAGCCCGAACCAGCCGATGGCGTGCTCGACATTGGCGACGATGTGAGCGTGACCTTCAATGAGCCCATCCAGAAGGGTGAGCTGACCATGGAGAGCAACTTCGTCATCACTGGCGTTCTCAATGGCGCAAAGATAGCCCACGAGACGGCACTCTCCATGCAAGCAACAGAGACCACCGCAGAGACGGAGGCCGCCATCAACCTTGCAGGCAAGGACTTCTCTTTCGATATGTGGGTGAATGTGAACAGCGAAGGAACCATCCTGAGCCACGGAAAGGCCAGCAACAAGCTAATCGTAGGCACTGACAACGATGGCAAGCTGGTGGTCGAGATTGGAGGAACAACCTACACATCTTCTAATAGTGTGCCAAGGAACAAGTGGGCATTCCTAACCATTTGCTATCATGCTGGCAACAATTGCGGCAACCTGAGTGCTACTGTTGCCACCGATGATGAGGAGACATCACTTTTCAACTTCCAGATGGTGGTGCCTTACGCTGGCAACGGCCCGCTCTCCGTGGGTAAGAACATCAGGGGTGCCATTCACGAGCTGTTGCTCTGGGACGAGGCCCACGACCTGGCCACCGCCTTGATGAACCGTTCCGTGACGAAGAGCCCTTCAACCCGTCACCTCATTGGCTATTGGAAGATGGACGAGGGCGAGGGCACCAGTATCCGCGACTATGCTCGCAACCACAATATGAGGATGCCTAATGAGACGTGGTATATGAACAACGTAAACAAGGCTGTCAGCTTCGACGGCAACAAATACATGCGTCTCTATGCTGCTGACTCGCCTTACAGCCTCAACGACGACTATGCCGTCGAGCTATGGATGCGCTGCGGCAATCAGAATGACAGCGTACAGCTGCTACAGGCTGGGCAGGTGGGCCTTTGGCTCAATGCTGCCGGTCGCCTTCAACTCTCTGGCAAGGGAGCTGGCATCAGGGGCGCCGAGTCTGTTATTGACATCAATAGTCCCGTGTTGACCGACAACGCCTGGCACCATGTCGCATTGAACGTGCTGCGCCAGGGAGCCGCCGCTGTCTATGTCGATGGCAAGCGCGTTCTGACGACAAGTTCCACAAATGTGGAACATATTTCCACAGACTATATCTACCTTGGTGCACACCGCGCCGTTGAAATCGGTCCCGGCGGACATGAGACAGGTATCGTGGACATCGACCGCCTATTCACCGGACAGATTGACGAGCTTCGCGTCTGGGATGCCACGCTCAACGGTGACAAACTCACCGGTGACCGCAAGATACGACTGACGGGTAGAGAGGATGGACTCGTGGCCTACTATCCCTTCGAGACAAAGATGCTTGATGATTACAACCAGGTGGTGACAACTGGCATCGACTACGACCTCGTACATGGTAACGATGCTATTCATAACGCCACTATGCTTAATCTTGATGGCAGCACGCAGCAAGGCCCGGCCTACTCTGACGAGGCACCTGCACTCCGCACGAAGCCTACTGAGACCAACGTCAGCTACACCTACGTAGCCTCCAACGAGAAGATTGTCATCGAAATTGACGAAGATCCCGCTACTATTGAGGGTTGCACGCTTAACTTCACTGTGCGTAGTGTCCGCGATGAGAACGATAACTACTCTGTGCCCGCTACTTGGTCGGCCTTCGTCAACCGCAAGGAATTGATATGGCAGGATGACGATCTGAATATAGAGCAGCAGGTAAAGAACGGAAGCAACGTCATCGCTACCATCGTAAACAAGGGCGGCAAGCAGCAGATGTGGACGCTCGATGGTATGCCATCGTGGCTCACCGCCAGCAGCGACTACGGCACGACGAACCCGAGGAGTGAGACCACGGTGACATTCGCCGTGAGTCCCGCCACGCCCATCGGTAAGTACGAGGAGACCATCTACCTGAAGGGTAATGACGGCATAGAAACGCCGCTTACCATCCACGTGAAGGTGACGGGCAACGTGCCTGACTGGGCCGTGAATCCGAAAGACTTCGAGAACTCGTTGAACGTCATCGGTCGCGTGGAGATAGAGGGAACGCCGATGGACGACGAGGACGACATCGTGGCTGCCTTTATCGATGAGGAATGTCGCGGTGTGGCACATCCTGTCTATAAGGAACGCTATGACGGCAGTTTCATCACCATGGACATTTACGGCAACGCTAAAGACAGTTTGAAGGTGGTGACCTTCCGTGCCTATGATGCTTCGACGGGCACCCTCTACCCGGTGGTAACACCCAGTGATACCATCACTTTCGCACCATTATCCTTGATTGGCAAGTACGATGATCCGGTAGTGCTGACCGTTGCTGACTTGATAGAGCAGGTGACCGAGCTGAAGGCAGGATGGAACTGGCTGTCGTTCTATGTGAAGACTGCCGATATGACGGTGCCTGCCATCTTCGGGAAAATTGCCGACGACGTGAAGCATGTGAAGAGTCAAGGGGACGGCTTTAGTTCATTTGATAATGAGAAAAATAGTTGGAGCGGTGAACTGACGAGTGCTCTGAGCAACACGCAGATGTACGCTGTGCAGATGAAGGCCGATCGTCAACTCCGCATTGTCGGCCAGCGTGTAGATCCTGAAAATACTGTTGTTTCTGTTGGAGAGGGCTGGAACTGGATAGGCTACTATGGACGTCAGGTGGCTTCGGTAAGCGACGCTCTCGCTGGTATGCAGCCTGTAAACGGCGAGATTTTGAAGGGTCAGAGTGGCGTGTCCTACTTCGATATCTACGAGTGGGCTGGCTCACTGTCCATGATGGAGCCTGGCCTGGGCTATATCCTGAAGAGTACAGCGGACCGTGAGTTTAGCTATCCTGCTGCCACCGTCGCTGCAGTAAAGGAAATGGTTATGGACTTTGCCAATGCAGCGGATGCCGATAATCATTCAACCTTCATGCCTGTCAACTACCGCAAGTATGCCAACAACGCCATTATGGCAGTGAAGATTGTGGCTGGTCGCAAGATTCTTGGCAATACGGAATTGGGTGTGTTTGCCGACGATGAATGCCGTGCGGCAGCACTGACGAACGACGAGGGTATTGCCTACCTCACAATCCCCGGTGACGACGTGACAACGCTTACCTTTAAGGTGGCTCTTGGCGACCAGATTATCGAAGCTAAGACAACTGTCAACTACGAGGTGGATGGGGTCTTTGGCACACCCCAGCATCCTATGATCGTCGACCTGGGCGAAATGACTGGTATCTGGGAAATTGCAGGCGATGACGAAGATGTGTCTGTCTATGACCTTCAGGGCCGCAAGGTTTCTCTGAGAGATGGCAGCCGCAAACTGAATAGAGGCGTTTACATTGTGAATGGACAAAAGAAAGCAGTGAAATGATAATAAGCAATCGTATTTATGGGCTGCTGGCACTCCTTTTCGTGGGGAGTGCCAGTCTCATGGCCCAAGTAACCGACCCGTTTCCAAACGTGCCCTTCCGTAAGTATTATGGCAACATGCAGTTGACAGCAAAAGTCATGATGAATGAGGAGGTGCTTACTGGGGATGTGGTTATTGCCATCTATTATGACGACCAAATACGTGGTAAGGGCAGTCCTTCCGATGAAAGTCATCCTGGGGTGGCTTATCTCACAGTTTACGGCGATTATCGTCCTGACCACTTTCATTGTAAGGTTGCTGTCAACGGAAGCATCATTGAGGTGGACCCGGGCGACCTTGCCTTCGGGCTCAACGGAGTTGTCGGTTCTGCTTCCAATCCCTACGTCATCGATTTGCCCGCACCTGTCGTCACGAAACCTAGTACGGAAGGATGGGCCACCACGTGCTTGCCTTTCAACGCTGAGGTACCCGAAGGTGTCAGCGTATGGTATAGTACTGGCATCGCTGACGGTGAGTTGCTGATGACCAAGGCCGAGGGCACCATCTTACCAGCCAATACCCCTGTACTGCTACAGAGCGAGGGCAAGACCAGCTACGAGTGGCTGTCGCGTGTTGCCGATGGTAATGTTACCACCACTGGCAGCATTTTCGTCGGGACGACGGAACCTACAGAGGTTGCTGCCAACAGTGTGCTCACCCTCGGCCACAGTAACGAGACCGGCGAGATAGGTTTCTGGCGCTTCACCGGCACCACAATACCTGCGAACCGCGCCTATATTACCGTTGTTCCCGCTGGTGTACGCGGTTTGGTATTCAAGTTCGATGACGACAACGAGACGTTCATCCAAGAAATTGAAAATGGGGAATTGAGTATTAAAGATGGTATCTACGACCTACAGGGTCGTCGAATTGAAACTTCAATTCAAAAGAAGGGTATATATATCGTTAACGGCAAGAAATATATCGCACTATGAAGAAGAAATATGTGAAACCCTGTGTGGCATTCGTCAAACTGCACACGAAAGGTGGAATTTTGCTACCTGCGAGCAATGGCGATACTACTGATGAGGCTCTAGTCCGCTGTCGTCGCAACGTCTGGGATGACGATTGGGACGATGAGTGGTAATTTTAAAATTTTTGAATTTTGAATTATTAGTTGTACCTTTGCACGGTGAATCTTATACAAACGGCATGAAACGCATTATTTCTATCCTTGCATTATACATTTGTGTGGCAGCTGCGGCTGTGGCTCAGTTCCAGAACCCTGTCAACTTCTCCGTTACCCAGAAAAAGGTGGGGGACGATGCTCTTGAAATTGTCTTTCAGGGCACTGTGGAAGCCGGATGGCACGTCTATAGTACAGACATCGCAGACGGCGGACCGACCCGTGCCGAGCTGACTATCGAGAAGCAGAAGGGTCTTAAGCCCAACGGCAAACTGCGAGCTACGGGCAAGGTGCAGAAGGCAATGGATGATATGTTCGACATGGAACTTAGCTACATGGAGGGCACGGCTTCCTTCGTCCAGCGTTTCACCATCACCGAGCCGGAGTACGAGGTGGCGGGCTACCTGACCTATGGCGCCTGCAACGACGAGAACTGCATCCCACCCACCAATGTGGAGTTTAGCTTTGAGGGGGAAGGCCCCTCTAAATCCAAGACCCCCTCTAACTCCCCCGTAAAGGGGGAGGAAAAGGCAGTTGAGGCTGCTGAGGCAAAGGCACCGGAACATTCCGAATTATCTGAAACCTCTGAAACTCCAGATTCCTCCGCGATTCTCTCCTCCCCCTACAAGGGGGAGTTAGAGGGGGTTCAGGAGTCTCTCTGGGCTCCTGTCGTTGACGAACTTAAGGCTTTTGAGGAAGTCTCTTCTTTGGGAGGTGATTCGAATGGGTCTCGAAGTCTATGGGGCATATTCCTGCTGGGTGTGCTGGGCGGGCTCATCGCTCTGCTCACTCCTTGCGTCTGGCCTATCATCCCTATGACGGTGAGCTTCTTCCTGAAACGTGCTGAGGACAAGCGGAAAGGTGTCCGAGACGCCATCACCTATGGTATCAGTATCGTGGTCATCTATGTCCTGCTCGGGCTGCTCGTGACGCTTATCTTCGGAGCCAGCGCCCTGAACGCTCTCAGCACGAACGCTATCTTCAACATCTTCTTCTTCCTGATGCTCTTGGTCTTTGGCGCAAGTTTCCTCGGTGGCTTCGAGATAACACTGCCCAGCAGCTGGACGAATGCCGTTGACCGCAAGTCGGGTAGCACGACGGGTCTGCTGAGCATCTTCCTCATGGCCTTCACGCTTAGCCTTGTCAGTTTCTCCTGTACAGGTCCCATCATCGGCTTCCTGCTCGTTGAGGTGAGCACAACCGGTTCCATCCTGGCTCCCACCATCGGGATGCTGGGCTTTGCGTTGGCTTTGGCTCTGCCCTTCACCCTCTTCGCCATGTTCCCTGCTTGGCTCAAGAGTATGCCCAAGAGCGGCAACTGGATGAACTGCATCAAGGTTTGTCTCGGCTTGTTGGAGATTGCCTTCGCCCTGAAGTTCTTCAGTGTGGCCGACCTCGCATACGGCTGGCACCTGATGGACCGCGAAGTGTTCCTCAGCCTGTGGATTGTCATCTTCGCCCTCATGGGAGCCTACCTCATCGGCTGGATTCGTTTCCCGCACGACGAGGACGAGTACGACGAGATGGGCGAGGTGATACAGCGTCCCCGTACCAGTGTGACGCGTTTCTTCTTGGCACTCGTCTCCTTTGCCTTTGCCCTCTATATGGTGCCGGGTCTTTGGGGTGCTCCCTGCAAGGCGGTCAGTGCTTTCTCTCCACCCATTCAGACGCAGGACTTCCGTCTGGGAGATGAGTCCGTCGAGGCGCATTTCAACGACTATGATGAGGGAATGCAGTATGCCGCAGCGCACCACATGCCGGTCATGATTGACTTCACGGGCTACGGTTGTGTGAACTGCCGCAAGATGGAGGCTGCCGTGTGGACTGACCCGCAGGTGGCGGAAATCATGAAGGAGAAGTATGTGCTCATCACACTCTATGTAGATGAGAAAACGCCTCTGCCTGAGAAAGCTACGGTTCAGGAGAACGGAACGGATGTGACGCTTCGTACCGTCGGTGACCGCTGGAGCTACCTGCAGCGCAGCAAGTTCGGTGCCAATGCCCAGCCCTTCTATGTCCTGCTCGACAACGAAGGACATCCCCTCACGGGCTCTTACTCATACAACGAAGACATCCCTGCCTATCTGGACTTCTTGGAGACAGGATTGAAAAACTACAAATCGAGATAACTCAACTTTCGCAAGCTCCAGTTTCACCAGGTTATAAGGTTATAAGGTCGCTTTGCTTATCTCACCTCAAAACCTCAAACCTCAAAACCTCAAAACCTAGAAGTTGAGCATATGCGAAACAACTTGATTTTGGGGTGTAAAAGAGGGGAAATGAATGGTTCCATTTTCTGACTTTTTTCTAGAAAAAGGAGAAAAAGAGCTCTTCTTTTTGTTAAAAAAACTTAAATTTTAGCCTTTTCTTTACTTTTTTAGCGTTTTTTGAGACTCGGGTGATTGTCATTTTACTAAAAAATTGTACCTTTGCAACCCGAATAGGCTAAATACGCCCGTTTCGCAACATCAGAATTTAATATACATATTATATATAATTTAATAAAACAAAAAAATGCCTACAATTCAACAACTGGTTAGAAAAGGCCGTACGGTGTTGGAAGACAAGAGCAAGAGCCCCGCACTGGACAACTGTCCGCAGAGGCGTGGTGTCTGTGTTCGCGTCTATACCACAACACCTAAAAAGCCTAATTCCGCGATGCGCAAGGTCGCTCGCGTGCGTTTGACAAACTCAAAAGAAGTTAACAGCTACATTCCTGGAGAAGGTCACAACCTCCAGGAGCACAGTATCGTCCTCGTTCGCGGCGGACGTGTGAAGGACCTTCCCGGTGTACGTTATCACATAGTTCGCGGTACGCTTGATACCGCTGGTGTGGCAAACCGCACCCAGCGTCGTTCCAAGTACGGTGCAAAACGTCCAAAAGCTGCTAAGAAGTAACTGTGAAGTTAAAAAGTTAAAAATTAAAAACCGTTTTGGCTTGTAAACTAAGGTTGAGTAAATGCCCCAGTGGAGGTGTTGAAGAAAACACGAAAAAGCAACCCTGAACAAAAACAAACAAAACAATGCGTAAAGCAAAACCAAAAAAGCGTGTCATCCTTCCCGATCCCGTCTTTGGTGACGTGAAGGTGTCAAAGTTCGTCAACCATCTGATGTATGACGGCAAGAAGAGCATCTCGTATGAAATTTTCTACAATGCTCTTGAGATTGTGAAGACCAAAATGGCCAGCGAGGAAAAGGATTCCCTCACCATTTGGAAGGAAGCTCTCGACAAGATTACTCCCCAGGTGGAGGTGAAGAGCCGTCGTATTGGCGGTGCCACATTCCAGGTTCCTACTGAAATCCGTCCCGACCGCAAAGAGAGCATCTGCATGAAGAATATGATTCAGTATGCTCGCAAGCGTGGCGGCAAGACTATGGCCGACAAGCTGGCTGCCGAAATCATGGACGCTTACAACGAGCAGGGCGGTGCCTTCAAGCGTAAAGAGGACATGCATCGCATGGCCGAGGCTAACCGTGCATTCGCTCACTTCCGTTTCTAATAACTAAATGACTTTTTAACCCTTCAAACGTTTAAGATTCATTTAGATTATTTAGATTAAGAGAATGGCAAAGCAAGATTTACATTTGACGCGTAATTTCGGTATCATGGCCCATATTGATGCCGGAAAGACAACGACCTCCGAGCGTATCCTCTTCTACACCGGTAAGACTCATAAAATCGGTGAGGTACACGAAGGCGGTGCCACTATGGACTGGATGGAGCAAGAGCAGGAGAGGGGCATAACCATCACTTCTGCTGCTACGACAGCCTATTGGAATTACGGCGGCAACAAGTACAAGTTCAACCTAATCGACACTCCGGGACATGTAGATTTCACCGCTGAGGTGGAACGTTCCCTGCGCGTCCTGGACGGCGCTGTCGCTACCTACTGTGCAGTAGGCGGCGTCGAGCCCCAGTCCGAGACCGTGTGGCGTCAGGCTGACAAGTATAACGTTCCCCGTATGGGCTATGTTAACAAGATGGACCGTTCTGGCGCTGACTTCTTTGAGGTAGTTCGTCAGATGAAGGACGTCTTGGGTGCCAACCCCGTTGTTGTCGCTCTGCCTATTGGTGCAGAGGAAAACTTCAAGGGTGTCGTTGATCTGATTAGGATGAAAGCCATCCTGTGGCATGACGAGACGATGGGTGCCGAGTATGACGTTGAAGAAATTCCTGCTGACATGAAAGCTGAGTGCGACGAATGGCGTGCCAAACTCGTAGAGGCTGCTGCCGATGAGGACGAGGCCGTGATGGAGAAGTACTTTGAGGACCCCGATTCTGTAACTACAGAGGAAATCATTGCTGCTATCCGTAAGGGTACCCTCGCCCTAAACATCGTGCCCATGACCTGCGGTTCCTCATTCAAGAACAAGGGCGTACAGACATTGCTCGACTATGTCTGCATGTTCCTCCCCTCACCTCTGGACACTCCCGCCATTGAGGGTGTTAACCCTGAGACCGGCGAGACAGAAACCCGTAAGCCCGACGAGGACGAGAAGACTGCTGCCCTTGCCTTCAAGATTGCAACAGACCCGTATGTTGGTCGTCTGACCTTCTTCCGCGTCTATAGCGGTAAGATTCAGGCGGGTTCTTACATCTACAATGTCCGCTCTGGCAAGAAGGAACGCGTGAGCCGCCTGTTCCAGATGCACTCCAACCATCAGAATCCCGTTGAGGAGATTAGTGCTGGTGACATCGGTGCAGGTGTAGGCTTCAAGGACATCCATACCGGTGATACGCTCACAGAGGAGGATGCACCAATCATGTTGGAGTCTATGGACTTCCCCGATCCCGTTATCGGTATCGCTGTTGAGCCCAAGACCCAGAAGGACCTCGACAAGCTCAGCAATGGCCTTGCCAAGCTTGCAGAAGAGGACCCCACCTTCACAGTCCGTACAGATGAACAGAGCGGTCAGACCGTTATCAGCGGTATGGGTGAGCTTCACCTCGATATCATTATCGACCGTCTGAAGCGCGAGTTCAAGGTGGAATGTAATCAGGGCAAGCCCCAGGTCAACTACAAGGAAGCCATCACTACGACTGTCAACCATCGCGAGGTTTACAAGAAGCAGACCGGTGGTCGCGGTAAGTTCGCTGACATTATCGTCAATGTCGGTCCAGTCGATGAGGACTTCACTCAGGGCGGACTGCAGTTCATCAACAGTGTGACTGGCGGTAACATTCCCAAGGAGTTTATTCCCAGCGTCCAGAAGGGCTTCGAGGCAGCTATGAAGAATGGCGTGCTTGGAGGTTATCCGATGGACAGCCTGAAGGTTGAGCTCTTAGATGGCAGCTTCCATCCCGTTGACTCTGATCAGCTCTCTTTCGAGCTTGCTGCTCAGATGGCGTACAAGGCATGCTGCGCTAAGGCAAAGCCCGTACTCATGGAACCCATAATGAAACTCGAGGTGGTTACTCCCGAGGAGAATATGGGTGACGTGATTGGCGACCTCAACAAGCGTCGCGGTCAGGTAGAGGGAATGGATTCCACTCGTACCGGAGCCCGCCTCGTGAAGGCAATGGTTCCCCTGGCAGAGATGTTCGGCTATGTCACTGCCTTGCGTACCATCACTTCTGGTCGTGCTACCAGTTCGATGACTTATGACCATCATGCTCCTGTAAATTCAGGTATTGCCAAGACCGTTCTTGAAGAAATGGGAGGCCGCGTAGATTTAGTGTAAATGGAGTTGCCGTTGAGCAAATGACTCTTCAGCGGCACTCTTAAAAAAGAAAAAGTAAATAGTTAAATCGTAAATTAAAAAAGATGAGTCCAAAAATCAGAATCAAACTGAAGTCTTACGACCACAATCTGGTTGATAAGTCAGCCGAGAGGATTGTTAAGACAGTAAAGGAAACCGGAGCTGTAGTAAGCGGTCCAATTCCCTTGCCTACTCACAAGAGAATCTTCACCGTCAACCGCTCTACATTCGTCAACAAGAAGAGCCGCGAGCAGTTCGAGCTGAATAGCTACAAGCGCCTCGTTGACATTCACAGTTCCAGTGAGAAGACAATTGACGCCCTCATGAAGCTTGAGCTTCCCAGCGGCGTAGAAGTGGAGATTAAGGTGTAATACCTATACATTTATTTAATATTAATTAAGAATAACAGAAATGCCAGGATTATTAGGAAAGAAAATCGGAATGACTTCCGTTTTCAGTGCCGAGGGTAAGAATGTACCATGCACTGTTATCGAATTGGGTCCTTGTGTTGTTACTCAGATTAAGAGCGTCGAGAAGGATGGCTACAGCGCTGTCCAACTCGGTTTTGAAGAGGCTAAGGAGAAGAACACCACTGCTCCTCTCATGGGTCACTTCAAGAAGGCTGGAGTAACACCCAAGAGACACTTGGCCGAGTTCACAGGTTTCGAACAGGAACTGAATCTGGGTGATACCATCACCGTTGATCTGTTCGCAGACAGCGCATTCGTCGATGTAATCGCAACCTCCAAGGGTCGCGGTTTCCAGGGCGTAGTAAAGCGTCATGGTTTCGGCGGTGTAGGCCAGACAACTCACGGTCAGGATGACCGTCTGCGTAAACCAGGTTCTATCGGTGCCTGCTCATATCCCGCAAAGGTTTTCAAGGGAATGCGCATGGGCGGTCAGATGGGATGCAATCGTGTGACTACACACAACCTGCAAGTGTTAAAGGTGATTCCCGAACACAACCTCCTTCTCATCAAGGGTAGTGTTCCCGGATTCAATGGTTCAATCGTAAGCGTTATGAAGTGATGGAATTAAGTGTATTCAATATCAAAGGTCAGGAGACAGGACGTAAGGTCGCTCTCAATGATGCCATTTACGCTATTAAGCCCAATGATCACGCTATCTACCTCGATGTGAAGCTCATCATGGCCAATCAGCGTCAGGGAACTGCAAAGTCTAAGGAAAGAAGTGAAGTCAGCGGCTCAACCCGCAAGCTCGGTCGTCAGAAAGGTGGTGGCGGTGCTCGTCGTGGTGATATTAACTCCCCTGTTCTCGTAGGCGGTGGCCGAGTATTCGGTCCCAAGCCCCGCGACTATAGCTTCAAGCTCAATAAGAAGGTTCGTCAACTTGCTCGTAAGTCAGCTCTTGCATACAAGGCTAAGGAGAATGCCATGATTGTTGTTGAGAATTTCACTTTCGATGCTCCCAGGACGAAAGATGTGGTTGAAATCTTAAAAAATCTTAAAGTTTCAGACAAGAAGACCCTCTTTGTTTTGCCAGGTGCGGATAAAGTCGTATATTTGTCAGCTCGAAACATCGAACGCGTTCAGGTTATGGCCGCAACTGCACTCAATACCTATAAGGTTTTGAATGCGGATGTTATGGTTGTGGCTGAGGGTGCTCTCGCTGTCATCGAAGGAAACTTAACTAAATAAGTAGCCGAAACAGATTATGGGATATATCATTAAACCTCTGGTCACTGAGAAGATGACCAGCATCACAGAGAAGCAGAACAAGTTCGGCTTCATCGTTCGTCCCGAAGCTAACAAGATTGAGATTAAGAAGGAAGTGGAGGCACAGTACAACGTTACCGTTACTGACGTGAATACTAGTGTCTATGGTGGTAAGAATAAGAGTCGCTACACTCGTTCCGGTCTCATCAAGGGACGTACCAACGCCTTCAAGAAGGCCATTGTAACCCTCAAGGAAGGTGATGTTATTGATTTTTATAGCAACATTTAATAGAAGATGGCAGTACGTAAATTTAAGCCCACAACACCGGGCCAAAGACACAAGATTATAGGTACCTTCGAGGAAATTACTGCATCGGTACCTGAGAAGTCTCTCGTTTGCGGTAAGCGTTCTACTGGCGGTCGTAACAACACCGGCAAGATGACAGTGCGCTATATCGGTGGAGGTCATAAGCAGAAGTTCCGCTTCATTGACTTCCGACGTGAGAAAGATGGTGTTCCCGCCGTAGTAAAGACGATTGAGTACGATCCCAACCGCTCAGCGCGTATCGCACTCCTCTTTTATGCCGACGGTGAAAAGCGTTATATTATTGCTCCCAACGGACTGAAGGTGGGTGCCACTGTGATGAGCGGCGCCGAAGCAGCTCCCGAAATCGGTAATGCTCTGCCCCTGCAGAACATCCCCGTCGGTACTGTAATCCACAACATCGAGCTTCGTCCCGGTCAGGGCGCTCTGCTCGTTCGCTCCGCTGGCAACTTTGCTCAGCTGACTTCTCGTGAAGGCCGCTACTGTGTAATTAAGCTTCCTTCTGGAGAGACTCGTCAGATTCTCTCTGCCTGCAAGGCAACAGTAGGTAGCGTAGGTAATTCAGACCATGCTCTGGAAAGTTCCGGCAAGGCTGGCCGTTCTCGCTGGTTGGGACGTCGCCCCCACAACCGTGGCGTTGTCATGAATCCCCACGACCATCCCATGGGTGGTGGTGAAGGTCGCCAGTCTGGTGGTCATCCTCGTTCACGTAAGGGCTTGTATGCTAAGGGACTCAAGACTCGTGCTCCCAAG